>DATDIX010000354.1:0-6076 GCA_036520835.1 Chitinophagaceae bacterium
ACCGGGGCAGATACCAATTTCTTCGGCAATGAAAAACTGGCGGCAAATGCTTTCCCGATGAAATCAACCGTGGAAGCTCTGCAGTTACGCTACCGGATATTGCATAACCTCGAGGAATCATTGACAATAAAAGATAAGGCCGAACTGCAGCGGCGGATGAATATGGTGGTTGTCGGCGGCGGGCCCACAGGAGTGGAGATATCCGGGGCATTGGCAGAAATGAAGAAATACATTCTGCCGAAGGAATATCCCGAACTTGATTTTTCAAAAATGAATATCTATTTGCTGGAAGGCGCCGGAAAAACTTTGGGAACTATGAGTGAAAAGTCTTCCGCTCATTCCCTCAAGTATTTGGAAAAGCTTGGAGTGACAGTAATGACCAACACACTTGTCAAAGATTATGATGGGAAAAATGTGAGTTTACAGGATGGATCCACCATTGCGACCAATACGCTGATATGGGCTGCCGGTATCAAAGGAAATGTGCCACCGGGCATTGATAAAACTTTAATAGTACGCGGTAACCGTATTAAAACAGACAGGCAATGCCGTGTACAGGGACACAATAATATATATGTGATTGGCGACCTGGCATATATGGAAACTCCAAAGTATCCCAATGGTCATCCGCAGGTGGCGCCGGTGGCTATGCAACAGGCTGAGATGCTGGCGGAGAACTTAAAACGAATAGAGAGAAAATCCACAGAGTTTTATGATTTTGAATATAATGATAAAGGCTCCATGGCGACCGTAGGGCGTAATCTCGCAGTGGTGGATATTCCTAAACCGAAACTTCATTTCGGTGGATTTTTTGCCTGGATGATCTGGATGGGGTTGCACCTGATGCTGATACTGGGAGTAAAGAACCGGTTCTTTGTTTTTTGTAACTGGCTGTATAACTATTTTACCTATGACCAGAACCTGCGGCTGATCTTTAAAGAGTTTAATAAAACCCCTGAATCCCCTAAATGGGACAAGTGAAGTGGCATTACAGTTTTAGCAGTCGGTTAGGATATTTCTTTTAGTATTTTTTTAGCTCTTGACCGGAACGCAGCGCCTTCATGTTCCCAGCGTTCTTCAATGATCACTTTTATTTCATTACGGATATCGGGGTATTGCCGGGAAAGATTTTGAAGTACCGTTAATGAAAATGCTTTGATCGCCGGCTTTTCCCCGGGGTCGGTGATATAGTCAAAGCAAATATCCATCACCTCACCGTGAAGCTTTACAGGGATTGTTATATCCTCCAGGATGCGCATCGTATTTCGTTTAACCGCATCATGGAGCTTTGGCTTGTGAAGGTTCTTTATAAGTTTTCCAAAATGTTTCTGAATAAGCTCCGGGTGGTCCAATGCACAATAGCTCAGCGGCCAGGCGGCTCTTTGTATCACAACCGGGTCATCATCATGCAGGAATAGCCAGAAAAGTTCATTAAACCGTTTTTGATCGCTGCCGACCCATTTTACGATCTTATTGGTCTGCACTTTCGAATGTTCTTCCAGTATGGTTTCCCTGAGGTCCATCATAGCAAAATAACAATTGTTTTATCACCCGCTGATCCGGGTTAGTAACCCACTATCGTGGATTTACTAAGTACAAATTACCTTCTTTTTATTTCCCGGACCACGGGGAAAGGGGGCAGGCAATAAACAAAATACAATGCCGTTGCTTAATCGATTATCATCCTTTCAACCATATATCCATGATACGTAACCAAAACGAGACCGGCTTAAATTTTCAGGATATCTATAATAATGAGTTTTTAACTGTACCGGGTTTTTCGATCAACCGTCTTTTCCTGAGAAACATTAAGTATACGCTTATTGATTTCCACCGGCTCGACGGGGTGCAATATATTCCATTAGGTAAAAGGCATACTGGGCTGGTAGCCGCATTGATAAAGCCATTTCTTAAATTGATCAATAGTTTAAATTACGACCTGGTACAGGTAAAAAAATACGATAAGCTGAAAAGAATAAACGGGGAAGACTGGCCTGAAAATGCAGAAAGCATGATCGGCTTAAAAAGAATGAATAATATCCAGTATTGTATTGAACAGATCATTAAAGATAATATCGGCGGGGACCTGATTGAAACCGGTGTATGGAGAGGCGGGGCCTCGATTTTTATGAAAGCAAATTTGATGGTACATGGCAGCCAAAAAAAATTATTTGTTTGCGATTCGTTCGAGGGGTTGCCAAAACCAACCCTTGAGCAGGATAAGGGGGATAAGCATTATACACATAAAATATTATCCGTTTCACAGGAGCAGGTGACCAATAACTTTAAAAAGTACGGGATGCTGGATAATAATGTGGTTTTCAAAAAGGGCTGGTTTAAGGACACCATGCCATCGCTCAGGTCGGAGAAGTTCTCATTAATACGTCTCGACGGGGATATGTATGAAAGCACGATGGATGTATTACAAAATATATATGACAACCTTTCGGTAGGGGGATTTGTGATTGTCGATGACTGGGCCTTGCCAGGCTGCCAGAAAGCCATTAATGATTTCAGAAAAGAAAGAGGGATCACAGAAAAATTGGTTGTTATTGATAACATAGCCGTCTATTGGAGAAAAGAAAAGTAAGAACCTTACAACTTTCGGGATATAAGAATTTTGAAATGCAGCTTTTCAGCTGCATTCTTTATTAGCCCATAGCATCTATATTCCCAGGCAGATATTATTTATTCCGGTATCTTCAGGAAAGCTGCAATTAAATAACTTTATCGCCGGATCAGGAATAAATGAAACACATGAAATATTATTTTATCATCGGTGTACTGGCAGCGCTGATGGCCTGCGGGCATAAACAAAATGCAGTGGTGATACAAACTGATTTTGGGGTAAAGGATGGCGCCGTGTCAGCTATGAAGGGAGTTGCCTATGAAGTAGATAAGGACCTGCCTTTGTTCGATCTTACACATGAGATCCCCGCTTATGATATATGGGAAGCAGCTTACCGGCTTGAACAAACCTTGCCGTATTGGCCTGCCGGAACGGTTTTTGTTTCAATAGTTGACCCCGGAGTTGGCACGGAAAGAAAGTCTGTTGTAGCAAGGACAAAAAGCGGGCATTATATTGTGACGCCTGATAATGGTACACTGACATTGGTGGTGGCATCCCAGGGTATCGAATCAGTGAGAGAAATTGATGAAACCGTTAACCGCCGGGTGGGTTCGGAAAACTCGCATACATTTCATGGACGTGACGTATATGTATTTACCGCGGCCCGGCTGGCGTCCAAAAAAATTTCTTTTGAATCAGTAGGACCGGAGCTGTCAAAGCCGATCGTGATCATTACTTACCAGCAACCGGTTTTTGAAACCGGCGTCATCAGCGGTAACATTCCTGTGCTGGATATACAATATGGAAATGTCTGGACGAATATCCCTGATTCATTTATCACCAAAGCCGGATTTAAAACCGGCGATTCGGTAATCGTAAAAATATCTTTCAAAGATTCGGTTGTCTGTTCTGTTCGTGTACCATTCGTCCGGTCGTTCGGGGATGTGCCTGAAGGAAACTCACTTGCATATATCAACAGCCTGATGAATTTTTCATTGGCCGTTAACATGGGCAGCTTCGCTGATAAGAACGGGATTAAAAACGGGCCTGACTGGAACATTGCGATAAAAGCAAAGCTATAAAATTATTTCCAATAATATATATTATGTTAAATATAGATGAAAATATAGTATCTTTGTAGCATGGCGTGAGAACTCTGAAACTACCCTATTGAGATGGGTTTGCGTATCTTAATGTGACAACCTAGACTGATTTTATGGAAAAGATTCAAGTAAATAACGTTATCAATTATTTATCTACTAAATCCGAATATGTTGGTCAGAATAATTATGGTGCAATGTTTGATGAGTATCCGATCGAAGAAATCATGGCCGAACTTGAAAGATTGAACGTTCTTACATTAGATTATAGGCAAGGCGGTAAGTTATATTTGCTAACACAGCCGGCAAAAAACGATATAAGATTTTTGCCGAAAGAATTTGAAAATGATCCGTGGGGTTTTTGGTTGGATGATGAAAAGAAAAAGCTGGACGAAGATTCAATTCATAGAATACACACCCATACGATTGCAAAGGACGAACACGACAATTATAATTCGATAAGAAAACAAAGGAACGCATTTTTTATTATTGCAATTGTTGAACTATTAGCCATAATAACATTAGGCATTTTACAACTGAAATCCAGGTCATAATATTATTTGATCAGCTAAAGCCCATACGGGATCATTCCCGGAACAAAAAAGCCGCTCACAATTGAACGGCTTTATTTTCTTTTATAAAAATTCTCTTACTTGATCGAATCGTAGGTATCGTTCCACTTCTTCTCCTCTGCCGCATATTTGGCAGCGTCGGCAGTCTTTTTTTCCCTGGTAGCCCTTATCCTTTTGTTCCCGTAAATTTCACCAAGGTAACCAACTACTTTTTTGTATTGCTGTTTTTCCTGGCCGGTCAATTTTTCTTTCTTGACAAAAAAAGCGGCTGCCTTTTCATAAGGTTCTGTTGCTTTATCAAGCGCTGCGCCATATTCTGCATCAAGCGCATCTCTTTTCGCCACATCTTCTTTTGACGCTGCAGTGCCTGGTTTTGTACGTTTTTTCATATCTGCGGCATGAGCTTCCCGTAAGTCATTTACCTTAATTGATTTATTGACAAAATGATCTCCCGAATAGATGAATGGTAATTCTGAATCAGGCTTTAATTCTGCCGCTTTGCTGAAGGCTTTCAGCATTTTGGCTTCCAGCTCATTTGCGTTGGAAGGCTGCACAGCGTCTTCGTGACGGGAATTAAGTGTATCATAAATTATCTCACCCAACAACAGAGTGGCTTTATAGTTTGCCGGATCAGCAGCAACCGTTTCCTCAAGGGCTGCTATCTTTTTCGAAAAATCTTCTTCAAGGCCGACGGCAAAATCAACTTTGTCGTAGGAAAAGAACTGGCTTTCGGGATAAATTTCTTTTCCTATGGCCTTATACTTTTCAAAATTGACCATATCTTTTTTGACAACGTAATAGTTTACAAGGAAGCGATAAATTCCTTCATAATTCTGACCGGTTAGTCTCAAGTCGGCCAATCGGCCATAATATTTTGCCGCTTCATCTTTGAGACCAGCGCTTTCTGCTGTAATACCTGCAAGAATTAAGCTGTTGGTATCGGCGGCAATCTGGATGATCTTTTTGGCTATCAGCAAGTCGGAATAATCAACCACTTTTTTGAATTTTTGAAAGCCCGGTTGCCAGTTTTTAGCCTCATAATCTTTATACCCGGAAGAAAAAAGGGCAGAATAAATATTGATCGGTCCATTCTGGTAAATAGGATCACTTAGAAGGGCCATGGACGGATCCATTTCTTTGTATTTGGTAAACGCAGCATCTGCCTCATTTACCAACTGTTCTCCTGCGGCTGTACCTTTTGTGGTGGCATCATTAGCCAGGCCTGAATATACAGTTGCTTTCAGTATATAGGCTTCAGGTTTTGCAATAAATTTCGCATTCGTCCATGCTTTATCAAGATCTTCTTTTGCCTTTTTATGCTGTTGCAGTATCATCATGTTCTTGATATTGTCATAGTTCTGGGCCTGTACAAGTAAGGCAAGCACCAGCACTGCCGGTAATAAAAGAAACTTTTTCATTTGCATCGTTATTGTTAATTAAAGTGTGCCGTGACAAGTTAAGGATTAAAACATTATTCAGGACTGTTTTCAGATGAGATTTCGCCTGTATCCGTTGCATTTTCATCCTTATTTTCTGCCGGTGTATCAGGGGTATGCCCATTCCCGTTTCCGTTCTCACCCACATGTTTTTCATCCAGCCGGGTAATGGCCGCTATCTCATCGCCTTCATCGAGCCTTATAAGTTTTACCCCCTGGGTAGCCCTTCCCTGTTCACTGATATCGGATACTTTCATCCGGATGGTGACCCCGCTTTTACAGGTGATCATCAGGTCTTCTTTTTCTGCTACATCCAAAATTCCTACCAACTTACCTGTTTTATCCGTTACATTAATGGTCTTTACACCTTTTCCACCACGATTGGTGTAACGATACTCA
>DATDIX010000355.1:0-8676 GCA_036520835.1 Chitinophagaceae bacterium
CTGGTCATGGGTAAATCCCTGGTAATCCCCTGTTTCATAATTGTATCTTGTCTTCAGGATATTTCTTACATCGATCATATCCTGCTCAAGTACTCTTGCAGTTGAAGGTTTGCCGGCATTCGAAGCATTCCTTGGCTGGAAAGCTGTAGCCTCATCCGTTCTTTGTTCAGTTTCCAGGCTGATGAAATAAAACAATTTGTTTTTGATGATCGGCCCGCCAAGTGCAGCACCTACCTGCAGTTGTTTCAGGTCGGGTACTGTCTGTTTTACCCCATCCACTTTTTTACCGGTCATGCCCTGGTTACGGAAAAAACCATAGACCGTTCCGGTAACCGTATTGCTTCCCGACTTTGTCACTGTGTTCACACCGGCGCCGGTAAACCCTGCCTGTGTTACATCATTAGGGGCGATATTCACCTGTATCTGGTCGATCGCATCGAGTGAAATAGGCTGTGCATTGGTTTGACCACCGGGTGTGGGGGCATCCAGCCCGAATGGATTATTGAACACAGCACCGTCCAATGAAAAATTATTGTATTGCCCGTTTCTCCCGGCAAATGATATACCGTTATAGGTGGCAGAAGCCGAAGGCGTGAGGCGTAAATAATCATCTGCCGAACGGGAGATGGTAGGCAGTGTTTTGATCTGCCGGTTACTGATATTGGTGGAGGCCCCGGTTCGCTTATCATCAAAGATACTCGACCTGCTCACCACTGTTACGCCGCCGATCTCGGTCGACTTTTCTTCCAGTTTGAACTCAATGGTATTGTTTAAACCCAGTTCAAGGAAAATATTTTCTGAAACAGCTTTCTGGTAGCTGACATGGTTAACGGTGACCCTGTACGGCCCTCCTACCCGGAGGT
This sequence comes from Chitinophagaceae bacterium, assembly GCA_036520835.1. GTDB lineage: Bacteria > Bacteroidota > Bacteroidia > Chitinophagales > Chitinophagaceae > VBAT01. Next base: position 864 of record DATDIX010000355.1, read on the forward strand.
TGGAAACAGTAAACCTTCCGTCAGATTTCGTCACCAATGTCTGGCTGATCCCCGCATCCGGGTATTCTACCAATACAGTGGCGGCATCAAGAACAGCGCCTTTAGGATCCTTTACAATACCGCTTAATGTGGCCGTGGTTACCTGTGCATCCGCCCTATGGTTTTGCACAAAAAAAAGCAACAATAGGATCACTGTTACTTTTGCAGTCAATAGCTTCTTCATAAGCAAAGTAGTTTTATGTGAGAAATGTCCAAACTTCATTTTAAGGTAACGCTTTTTTTAAAATTTAGTAACACAAAAATCTCAACATGAAAAATTTAATATAGGGATTTAAAAAAAATCAGTATATACAGTACCCGGTTATTCATTCACCGGCAGCATTCAAATTTTATTGCTGTCTTCTGTAAGTATTCAGAGAAAAATTACCGAACTCCGGCGTTTACATTCCCTCTTTTTCGCAGGGATAGACCGGTCATCTTTCCAATATTAAATTTTCGTCTTATACTAAAACTTAACATTGATTGTGTTATGCGGATATTATTTTTGGGTTATTAAAATATGAGCAAATATGAGCACTAAAGAGTCCACGGGTAAAAAAGTATCTAAAAAGGAAGCCAGGCAAATGGTCTACGACAGGCTGGTGGTAGCCCTGGCGGAATTTAAAACAGGCATAAAGGATAAAAAATTCGAAAGCAACCTGCAGAAAGCCAGCAAGCTGTTTGCTGATGATATAGTAAAAGCTGCAGGCAAGACAAAAGATAAGACCAAAAAGACCGCAAAGAAAAAAAACAAACCGGCAGAAGAAACAAAAGTGACAGAATAACCACTTCTTATTGATCCATTAAATAAAAGAGTTAAGTACAATTATATACTTAACTCTTTTTTTATGCTTTGCTTTTTATTCCATCATATTTCTTTCTTCTTACTGATGGCGATCCGGTATAATACAAAACCCATCAGCGCAAAGAAAGCGACCCCTAACCATTTGTAACCTTCGCCTCCAAGAGAATCTGTCAATCCGTGTTCGGCATTTACTTTACCCAGTTTTGTATTGACACTATCAATGGATGAGAGAATGGCCACCAGAACCCCGGCTAATGCACCACCCGCCACGAGACCTGTTGCAAACAGGTTTCCTTTTCCAAGATCTTCTTCTTCCGGGGCTATATGAATATTTTTCCTTTTCTGTCTCCATTCAACAATACCACGGATAGCGCCGCCGATGAAAATGGGAAGGGTCGTGGATAATGGCAGGTAAATACCAATGGCAAAACTCAATGCCTTGATACCGCATAGTTCCATCACGATAGCGATGAATACACCAACCAATACAAACTGCCAGTCAAGATTGAAGGAAAGAATTCCTTTGATCAATGTTGCCATCAATGTTCCCTGTGGTGCGGGATATTTATCCGTACCAATAGCATGCTGAATACCCTGCGCCGCCATTTCTGCAGTAGGCTGATCAAGTATTTTAATAGTAGCGCCAATGGCTAATGATGAAACAATAGCACCAACAAACAATGCTATCTGCTGGTATTTGGGAGTGGCCCCAACCAGGTAACCGGTTTTTAAATCCTGCGAAGTAGCTCCTGCATTGGCCGCTGCTATACAGATCATACCGCCTACTACTAACGCCATAGGTTCATAAACATGCCCGGTCCATTTTACAGCAATAAAGATCAAACAGGTTCCCATCAACGTGGCGATCGTCATCCCGCTGATAGGACTGTTAGACGAACCTATCAAACCAACGATGCGTGATGCTACAGTAACAAAGAATGCCCCGAAAATAATGACAAGCAATCCTAATAATAATTTGCTGCCGATATTAGTACCGGGTATCAGTGTGTTTGGCAGCAAAGCAATGACGAGTAATAAAACAAGGCTGCCGATGCCTACCACTTTTATAGAAAGATCCCTTTCAGTTCTTGGCACCTGCGAATCAGCACTGGCTCCGCCTTTTTTTAATGAGCCTACGCTTCCCTTAAATGAAGAAATAATGGTAGGAATTGTTTTTATTAATGTAATAAAGCCTCCCGCTGCCACGGCGCCGGCGCCGATCTGCCGGATATAGGCACGATAGATAGCCGAAGACCAGTCAGCAAAATCATGAGTGACGGGATTCCATGTTCCTGCATTGGCTGGCCCCTGTTTGGCAAGATCAGTAATATAACCAAGCTTATACAATTGCGCTGCAATGACGTCTGCACTGATCAGTGATGATAAAAGTGGTATCAGCACAAACCAGCTTAATACACCCCCCGCTACTAATACACCGGCGATCTTTGGGCCGATAATATAGCCAACACCTAAATATTCAGGAGTGATCTCACCACTTACCCTGGCAGATGGAAAAATTTTATTGGTTTGCCTCGTTGCGAAATCAGGCACTTCCTTAATTACATGAAATATTTTTTGCAGTAAAGCATAAGCAAACGCAAAACCGAGACCCATAAAAGCTGTCCTGGCAAACTCACCTCCCCTCTCACCGGCTTTCAATACGGAAGCGCAGGCTGTGCCTTCGGGATAAGGTAATGTGCCATGCTCTTGTACTATCAGCGAACGGCGCAGCGGGATCATCATCAATGTTCCCAGTATGCCGCCGAAAATAGCGAGCACAAGAATAGTGAAGTAGTTAAAAAAGTTGGCGCTGTTGGGATCGCTTAAAAACAAAAAACCGGGCAATGTAAACACAACACCTGCTGCAATACTTTCACCTGCTGAACCCGTTGTCTGAATGATATTATTTTCCAGGATAGTGGTCTTCAAAAATCTTCTGCCCAGGGTGATGGCAATAACAGCGATGGGAATAGAAGCAGAAACGGTCAATCCCGCTTTTAATGCCAGGTAAACAGTGGAAGCGCCGAATATGATACCGAAAATGGCGCCGGTAATAATTGACTTGATGGTAAGTTCCGCCATCTTTGTCTCAGCCGGTACAAATGGTTTGAAGCTGGTTTGTTCTGCCATAGCAATAGTTTTGTAATAGGGAAGATAAGGAAAAAGCTATTAGCTGACTGCCAATAGCTTTTAGTATTTTAAACCCGGATGTACTCATACTGACAGTTCACAGCTAATAGCGAACGGCTTTGCTCTCTCAATTCACTCCTTTTTCTCTCAATACCCTGTTTAACCAGCGTAACATCACAAAACATAATATGGCAGCTGCTAACAGTAAAATAAAATTTAACCAGAAGTAATTGCTTTTGTGATCATAAGAATCCCACATAGTAGCGAGCACACCGGATAATTTATTGCCGATCGAAGTTGAAACAAACCAGCCTCCCATCATTAAAGAACTTATTCTTAATGGGCTTAGTTTGGATACAATAGATAATCCCATCGGGCTTAATAATAATTCACCTATTGTTATCACTCCGTAACCGCTGAGCAGCCAAAGAACGCTTGCTTTATCTGCACCATTATTACTGGCATACACGGCACCTACCATTACTAATGCTGACAAAGCCGATATCAGTAATCCGAAAGCAATTTTTGTAGCAGTAGATGGTTCTTTCTTTTTTCTTCTGAGCCATGCAAAAAAAGCGATGATTAATGGGGTTAATAAAATGACCCATCCGGGATTAATAGATTGACTGAGATTAGTGGCCCATAAACTTACTTTCTCTCCATCTCCCGGAAGTTTTTCGGGCGGTATATTCTTAAAGTAAGAAGGATAATTGTACTCATTGACGATCTTACCATTCACTTTTTGTATACGGAACTGGTCATCATATACCGGGACAGAATCTTTTGTATAAGAAACAGATTTAGCAAGAATAAGATTATCAAAAACTTTTTTGGTTGTACCGGTTACTTCACGGTTAGTATAGCGATCGGCCCACGTATTAAGGGCTGATCCATTTTGTTTAAATACCGCCCAAAACAAGATCACTACCGCAAAGATGGCCAACAAAGCTGCGATAGGGCGTTTTTCCTCTTTATCAGCTTTAAGATAGATTGAAGCATAAAAATAAATAACCGGGATACAGGCGAAGATAAAAGCATCAGTAGAGTCGGTGCCAAACAATGAGCCGGGGATCATCCAGCCGATCACACCAGCAATAATGGATGGTACTAATATCAGCAATACGATCCTGCTGAATGGCATATCCTCTTTTCTTACTCCCTTCTTTACATCATATGCTCTATAGTGTTTTAATCCTGCTACGTAAACAGTTACCCCGATGAACATCCCGATACCTGCGGCAAGGAAAGCATAACCCCATCCATATTTTATATACAACACAGCACTGATAAAATTGCAAATGAAAGCGCCAATGTTGATGCCCATATAAAAAATATTATACCCTTCATCTTTTTGTGCATTATGCTTCGGTGTAGAATAAACATTTCCAAGCAGCGTGGAAATATTGGGTTTGAAAAAACCATTTCCAAGGATCACCAGCGTCATAGAGATATACAGGATAACAATATTATGAATTGACATCAGGCAATAACCTGCTCCCATCATTAAACCACCCATGATGATTGACTTGCTATAGCCAAAGTAACGGTCTGCGAGTAAACCCCCGAGAAACGGTGTCAGGAAAACAAGGGCTATAAAAGTTCCGTAAAGGTCTGCGGATTCAGCTTCTGTCATCCCATAACCTGCCTTCACATCTTTCAGGTACAAAGTAAAAATGCCGATCATCAGGTAATAGCCGAACCGTTCCCACATTTCGGAAAAGAAAAGAAAAGGCAGAGCTTTAGGATGCTTCTTCCACATGGCAAATAGTTTAGTAAGGAAAGATAGGAAAACAAGTGTAAGCAAAAACAAAAAAAGGCGGTTTTTGATACCGCCTTTATATACATAGTGAAAAGCTATTATGCTGAACCTGTTTTATCTTTTACGATCTGGTTGAGTGATCTGATCTTCGAATAAATAAGAATTCCGCCAATGAAAGCCGCTACTACCAATATCAGGAAGAACATTTTTTTATCTGTAAAATCATCCCAGAAACCGGTCATTACCCCGGCAACTTTCCCGCCAATGGATGTAGAAAGGAACCATCCACCCATCATTAAAGCTGTAAGCCTGGCCGGCGCCAGTTTGGAAACAAACGACAACCCGATCGGGCTTAAAAATATTTCGCTGATCGTAAATACAAAATAAGTACCCCATAACCATATCGGGGATGCTTTATGCGTATAGATAGACGGAACGGACATAACTGCGAATATCATGACCAAAGCAGATAAACCTGAAATGAACATGGCCATCCCGAATTTTGATGCGGTGGTGGGCTCTTTCCCTTTTTTTCTTAAGTAATCGAATAGCGGAACAAATATCAACGTAAGTAATACAATGAACAAAGGATTGATTGATTGAAATAGTTCTGTGTTCGTCAGTTTTACATTTTGTCCGCCCGGCCACTGGTCTTTAGGAACATTATTAAAGTATGGATCAGGACCCATGACCAGTACTTCCTTCGAAGAAGTGTCTACCATGTTGCCGGCAGCGGTTATACCGAAAACACGCTTTGTTGTATCGGACTTATCTTTCTTTTGAGTAATGGTAATAATGCTGTCCATCTTTACAACAGCGGAATTGTCTTTTACATTTACAAAATATTCATTGACCTTATTGACAAGCCTGGGCGTATCGTTTACTTCCTGCAACGGGAAAATGGCCCCGGTAATTTTGGCTGTAGTGGGAGAAGCTGCCCGGTCTGTATGTTTGTCCGCCCATAACGTAAGGCCGGTGGCATTCTGATTATAAATAGTCCAGAATGCGATAGCAATAACAAAAATGAATAAGAGTGACCCGATACCTTTTTTATCCTGGCCTTTTGCTTTTACCCATAATGAAATATAAAAAGCGATAATTGGTAAACAGGCAAAAATAAATGCATCGTTGGATTGTGTACCCATTACCGGGGAACCGAATAATTCTGTTGGAACGATCCAGCCGATCACGGCAGCTATCATGGCAGGTAAAAAAACGTAAGAAAAAATTTGCCCCAGTGACATATCTTCTGCCTGTACTTGTTTTTTTACATCTCCCACTCTTACTTCTTTTGCATAAGAAGCTAAAATGATCAGGCCGATGATCAATCCAACACCCGCAGCTGCAAAAGCATATCCCCAGCCATAGGTATTGCGGAGATAGGCAGCTACAAAGTTGCAAACGAAAGCACCGATATTGATCCCCATATAAAAGATATTGTACGCATTATCCTTTAATGGTTTCAGATCCTCCCGGTTATAAATATTTCCAAGTAATGTTGATATGTTTGGTTTGAAGAATCCATTCCCCACGATAATAAGACCCAGGGAAACATACAATGCTGTATTGCCGGGTATCGAAAGCCCGAGGTAACCCGCGGCCATTAAAGAACCGCCTATAAAAATTGACTTGATATATCCCAGGTACCTGTCAGCAATTAGCCCGCCAATAAAAGGGGTCAGGTAAACCAATGCTATGAAACTGCCTACCACATCAGCCCCCATACTCTCAGAAAAACCCTTACCTCCCGTTGTGGTATCCTTCAGGTATAAGAGCAAAATACCAATCATCAGGTAATAAGCAAACCTTTCCCACATTTCTGTAAAGAAAAGGATGTACAATGCTTTTGGATGCTTACCCGTTTGCGCAGGTTGATTCATACAGCTTTTTTTAATTTATAATCAGAGTGTTTAACCTTATAAGCGGCCAAAATACAGAAATTTGACCACGAAAAATTTTTTTCGGGCTATCTTTAACGCTTATCCATAGCAGCAATAATTAAATCCAAGTACAGGACTCTCATGAAAATTTTATTGTTAGGATCGGGTGGCAGGGAACATGCTCTCGCCTGGAAACTGAATCAAAGTGTCTGGACCAATCCCCTTTATATAGCACCCGGTAACCCGGGTACCGCTAAGCTGGGCATCAATGTACCATTAGACATCAATGATTTTGATGCCATCCGCAAATTCTGTATTTCCGAAAAGATCGAAATGGTGATCGTAGGACCGGAAGAACCCCTGGTAAACGGGCTGTATGATTATTTTAAAGCCACCGAAGAATTGCAAAAGATCTATTTTATCGGGCCTTCCAAAAAAGGAGCGCAACTGGAAGGGAGTAAGGCTTTTGCCAAAGCTTTTATGCAGCGTCATAACATCCCCACGGCGAAGTATAAAGAATTTACCATTGATAACTATGAAGAAGGATTGAAATACCTGCAGGAACATCCGCTGCCGATCGTTTTAAAAGCTGATGGGCTGGCTGCCGGTAAAGGCGTGGTCATTTGCCAGAGCTATGTAGAAGCTATTGCCGAGTTTGAACTGATGATACAAGAAGCCAAATTTGGTGAAGCCAGTAAAAAAGTAGTGGTGGAAGATTTTTTAAGCGGTATTGAACTAAGTGTTTTTGCCATCACCGACGGAAAAAACTATTTGATCCTGCCGGAAGCAAAAGATTACAAACGTGTCGGTGAAGGGGATAAAGGATTAATGACCGGTGGCATGGGCGCTGTAAGCCCGGTACCATTTGCCACGCCGGGTTTTATGCATAAAATAGAAGAACGTATCATCAAACCAACCATTAACGGCCTCTTTACGGAAGGCATTGAATACACCGGATTTGTTTTCTTTGGCCTGATCAATGTAAATGGTGATCCTTATGTGATCGAATACAACTGTCGCATGGGCGACCCGGAAACCGAAGTGGTGATCCCCCGCCTGGAAACAGATCTTGTCGGCATATGCATAGCTGCTACCCAGCAGGAACTGGACAAAGTGGTAATGCGGACAGATAAAAGAGCAGCAGCTACCATTATGGCTGTCAGCCGTGGTTATCCTACCGGTTATGAAAAAGGGTTTGAG
>DATDIX010000356.1:0-5170 GCA_036520835.1 Chitinophagaceae bacterium
AACGCCCTTTCCAGCCGAGACATCGCCTGGGAACTCTATTGGTTTGGACACTCGTCAGGGAAGAAAGCCTCCGCAGAACAGAGGCTTTAAAATTCCTGTGAATGCCTGCTAATCTGGCTTGCCATCCAAATAATGATAATGCTCTTGACTAGCAGAAGAAAAGGATCCAATAAAATCAGGCGATTTTTCTTTTTCTTTTGTCGGCAAAAAATAATTAGACCTTATAGACCAATCATAAACACCTTCGTTGATTGGATACAATGTTAGTACTCCTTCTAATCGGTGTTTTTGAATCCAATCTTCAGCCAACTGTTTATCAGTAAACACACCGCCAGGAAATTTACCTTTCGAACCAGTGAATATCCAAATTGAAGCAATAATATTTTCCATCAGTAATACATTTATTTACTATTATAATTATACCATTTCTTTCTTCCCTGACGAGTGCCTTCTTCCTAAACGAGTGTATAATTTACGCTTTTATAAACTCAGGGCATATAAGGCGAAACTGGCCAGCCAGTGATCGCCTCCATAGTTGCCGCTGGTGACATTCGGCAAAGCCTGTTTCAAAAAATCACTGGCTGTTTTATCAAACAATTTTTTCCAGGGATGTGATGCCGGTAATTCTTTGGCAATACCTTTCATGCACCAGGCACGGCTTAATGCCAGGCCGTCCAAATGTACTATCTGGAAATCGCTGCGGTCACTTACCACCGGCATTTCAGTAATGCGCTTTATACTCCGGGGTTCATAGAATTTATTCAGCCAGCTGATGAATTGTTGTTTGGGCAAAACGATTTTCATCAGGTCGGCTATTTCCAGGCTTGGGCTGAGGAAATCACTACCGTCAGGTTCCAGGTAGGCAGGTGTTGCTGTATTATTTAAGTAAAAAGCTTTTGCTTTTTTGATGATCGCATGTTCAAAAGCGGTATCCTTTAATATTCTTGACCAGTTGAGCGCAAACACCAACCCGAAAGCTGTATTAGGATGCACACCGGTCCGGTTAGGATAAGTTTGTTTGGGTAAATAACTTTTCCAGAGATCAACGATCTGTTTGGTGAGCGGCTGCAGCGCTTCATGCCATTGTTTGGCGAGCGGGTCATTCCACGTATATAGCTCCTCATCTAACTTCAGCAGCCATGCCCAGCCATAAGTACGTTCATAAGTTTTGGTGGTCTTGTATTTTGTAAAGTAAGCCGTTTCTTCTTTTATTTTCCCCGGTTTGAAACTATTATCCAGTAACAGGATGATACTGTCTTTTATGCTGATGCCGGGAAATTCTTTCAATACTTTTAGTAATAGCCAGTGACCATGTACGCTGCTATGCCAGTCGAGGCAACCATAAAAAGAAGGATGGAGCTGGCTGGGTAATAATACAGCATCCTCTGCAGCATCAGCTAAGTGTGATGTTTTATTGGGAAATTCTGTATGGATACAATGGAGGGGTAAACGAGCCAGTTGGATAGCCTGGGCTTCGCTTAGCTTTTGGGAATGAGCCGAGAAAAAAACCAGCGTTATGAAAAACGTGATGGAGAGTTGTTTCATAAGGATAAAAATAGGACTAATCTGTAAAAGGCCCGGAAACCGCAGGAGCAACCCTATTCAGCCCGGGTATCAACCATGATAAATGCTGAAATGAAAAGCGACAAAGGCGGTTTAAACCCCGGAGTACCGAAAACAATAATCCCGGCAACTATCACTGCAGAGAATGTTCTTCTCTATAGCATTGTAGCGGGGTAAAGGCAGATATGTGAAAATGGATTTCCATGGATTAAGTACAAGGAGGTTCAAAAGAATTGTCCCGGGTTCACCTCCTTCTAAAATAAAGAAAAGCAGCGATTTTTCGTCCATCCTATCCGGCCGGATGTCCTTTTCTTTCAGGGGTTTGTTTATTTTTCAAAAAGCAGGTCAGGTGAGTTTATACATTTATGGCATAAAACAATAGTTATGCACAGAATCCTTTTTTTATTTATAGCTGTTTCCTTTTCTTTAATGAGCAATGCCCAGGTAAAGGACCCGGTAAAATGGACCTTCACCGCAAAAAAGATCAGTAATGATACCTATGAAGTGCACCTGGAAGCCACGATTGAAAAGGGGTGGCATATTTATTCCCAGGCTACACCTGAAGGCGGGCCGTTACCAACTGGTATAACTTTTTCAAAAAACCCTTTGCTCACCTTGTCAGGTGTTGTAAAAGAAATAGGTAAACTCGAACAACATCATGAGCCTTTGTTTGGCGTAGACGTAAAGCAATACTCCAATAAAGTGGATTTTGTACAGACGTTCAAAGTAAAAGCCGGGGCTAAAACTGCGGTGAAAGGTTCCGTAGAATATATGGTATGTGATAATGAGAAATGCCTGCCACCCAAAACGGTAAAATTTTCCGTTTCCCTTAAATAATACCCGCCATGAATGTTCACCGGATCTTTTTGCTTTCCTGGTTGTTGGCGGCGTTTAGCTTTATTTCTTTACATGCACAGGATACAAAGCCTGTCAACTTCAGCTATAACAAAGAAAGGACCAATGGCGACGAAGTATTGCTTACGATAAAAGCAGCGGTTAAACCCGGCATCAAGTTGTATGCGGTTGAGCAAGCCTCACCTGATGCTGTCGCGTCAACGATTGAATTTGATCCGGCCTTTTCCAAATACCTGGATGGCAAGATCATTGAAACGAAGGGCTCCAAAGCAGAGAAGGATACCACGCTGAATACCGAAGTAAACTATTTTACCGACTCAACATTATGGCAGCAAAAAATAAAAATAAATGCCAATGACAGCGTGGTGCTGAAAGGAACCATCAGCTACATGTATAAGGAAGGGGATGAGTACATACCCGGGGAAGAGAAGTTTAAATTTTTTATCCAGCCCATAGCAGCTAATAGCGCTGTTCTGGCTACAGAAAATAACAGCGTTGCAAACAAGTCTTTGTGGTGGATCTTTTTAGCGGCATTCGGTGGCGGATTGCTTGCCTTACTTACTCCTTGTGTCTATTCAATGATCCCTGTTACCGTAAGTTTTTTTACCAAACGGAGCAAAACAAAAAGCGAAGGTATCCGCAATGCAATGTATTATGCCGTTTCTATTATCGCCATATTTACGTTACTTGGTTTTTTGATCACGCTGATCTTTGGCCCTGCTGCATTGAATAACCTTGCGACAAACTGGATAGCCAATCTGGTATTCTTTGCCCTGTTTGTCATTTTTGGTATTTCATTCCTGGGAGCATTTGATATTAGTCTTCCTTCATCATGGACAAATAAATCCGATTCAAAAGCAGGTACCGGCAGTTTTATAGGAATATTTTTTATGGCGCTGACGCTGGTGCTGGTATCATTTTCCTGTACAGGTCCTATCATTGGAAACCTGCTGGTGCTTGCCGCCAAAGGAAGTTACTGGGGGCCATTAACAGGCATGTTTGGTTTTTCATTAGCGCTGGCGCTGCCTTTTGCTTTGTTTGCGTTCTTTCCAAGTAAATTAAATGTATTGGGCAAAGCAGGAGGATGGCTCAATGCAGTAAAAGTTACCTTAGGTTTCCTGGAACTGGCGCTGGCTTTAAAATTTTTATCCAATGCCGACCTGGTAAAGGGATGGCGCTTACTGGACAGGGAGGTATTCCTCAGCTTATGGATAGTGATCTTTGTTTTGCTGGGCATCTACCTGTTGGGGAAATTAAAATTTCATCATGATGATGAATTACCCAAGAACGATTTTGGGATCCCTTATTTATCAGTGACGAGATTAATGTTTGCGATCACCGCACTGGCTTTTGCTGTTTATATGATTCCCGGTTTATGGGGTGCGCCTTTAAAAGCCATCAGCGCTTTTGTGCCACCGATGGGAACACAGGATTTTATTGCCACTTCTCCAAAAGGATCTGTGGCCAGTCATTCCTCCTCCTCTTCAATGGATGAATTGCCGGCGCCGGTAAAATATTACGACCGGATGAAGATGTATGAGCCGGAAGTAGTGACTACTTATGGCATGGTTACCTATTTTGATTATGATGAAGCGCTGGCAATAGCCAAAAAATTGAAAAAGCCATTGATGCTGGACTTTACCGGTATCAATTGTGTGAACTGCCGCAAGATGGAAGGACAGGTATGGAGTGACCCGGAAGTGATGAAAAGGTTAAAAGAGGATTTTGTGATCGTTTCATTGTATGTAGATGTTCAGAACATAGACCTGCAGGAAAATGAGCAATATGAATCGAAAGCATTAGGAAAAAGGATAGAAACATTGGGTGATAAAAATGCTGACCTGCAGGTTACGAAGTATGGCGCCAACAGTCAGCCCTATTATTTCTTTTTAGATGGCAATGAAAAAAGACTGATCAATGAAGGATATGGATATGATCCCAATATTAAAGGATTTATTGACCTGTTGGAAAAAGCTAAAGAAGAATATAAAAAAAGAAACCAATGATAGCTGAGGATTGTTCCTGTTACGATACACCTGCCACTGCGTTGTTTGAAAAAAAGCTTGATAACAAGTTCAGGCATCTCTGGCACCTGATCGGTAATACGCCTATGCTGGAGATCGCCTACAAGTATAAAAATGAATGCCGGAAAATATATGTGAAGTGCGAACATTATAATCTTACCGGGAGCATCAAGGACAGGATGGCGCTGTATATTCTAGAACAGGCATATAAGCAATCGTTGATAAAGCCGGGGGATGTGATAGTAGAAGCAACCAGTGGTAATACAGGGATTGCATTCAGTGCAATTGGCAAAGCGCTGGGTCATGAAGTAAAGATCATCATGCCCGATTGGCTGAGCAAAGAACGTATTGATATCATTAAAAGTCTTGGCGCTGAAGTGATATTGGTAAGTAAAGAGCAGGGAGGTTTTCTTGGAAGTATTGCGCTTAGCGATAAGATGGCCAACGAAGATGCTGCTGTTTTTCTGCCCAAACAATTCGAAAATATCTATAATGCCATTGCTCACGAAAAAACGACGGCAAAAGAAATATGGATGCAATTGCAGTCGGTGGATATACCGCCGGATGCATTTGTGGCAGGTGTGGGAACCGGTGGTACTATTATGGGAGTGGGCCGGTATTTGAAAAAGAGAAACCCGGCTATACAAATTCATCCGCTGGAGCCGGCCGAATCACCTACCTTATCTACCGGTTATAAAGTAGGAACGCATCGCATACAGGGTATTTCT
>DATDIX010000357.1:0-3720 GCA_036520835.1 Chitinophagaceae bacterium
AAAGTAAAAGAATTTTTTCAACTGAATGATGCGGTTGTGATCAATGATATCTCCATACTGAGATGATCATTTTTTCATGGCAAGCATATCACCTACCAGTTTGGCGGTACGGGTAAGATTGACCCTTGTATTTCGCAATGCTTCCAAAAGATCGGTTGGTTCATGATTGATGGACAGGAGCAGATTAAAATATTCCTGTAATTCTGCTGATATCTCCGGCGGCACTTTCCCGGCCAGCCCGATAACAGGTATCCCTTTTTGTTTTGCTTTTTTTGCCACGCCATAAGGCCCCTTTCCCTGCAATGTCTGTATATCAATACTTCCTTCACCCGTAATAACAATATCTGCTTTTCCTATCGCCTTATCAAAACCGGTCAATGAAAGAAAATGATCGATACCGTTCACTAATTCTGCATTGAGTAATGCAGCCAGTCCAGCAGCCATACCGCCTGCCGCACCACCATGTTTAATAATGCCCATGTCTTTACCTGCCTGTTTCAAAACAACATCTCTCAGTACAGAAAGCGAGGCTTCTAATTTTTTTACATCGGCCGGTGAAGCGCCTTTCTGCGGACCGAATACAGCCGCAGCGCCATTTTCTCCCAGCAAAAGATTTTCTACATCACACAGTACTACGATCTCACAACCTGCTATTCTTTTATCAACAGCAGATTCATCTATACTATCAAGCCCTGTTAAATCTTCCGGCAGGTTATCTAACTCTTTTCCATTTTTATTTAAAAAACCAATGCCCAGTGCCTGCAGCATACCCGTTGCCCCATCCACCGTTGCGCTGCCGCCGATGCAAATAATGATCTTCTTTACTTCTTTATCCAGTGCATGCAGAATAAGTTCTCCTGTACCCCGGGAACTGGCATGCAAAGGATCGGCTTCATTTGTTTTTAATAAACGCAAACCGGAAGCATTGGCCATTTCGATCACGGCGGTCTTTCCGTTATCCATCAATCCGAACGAGGAGATTATCTTTCTTCCCAATGGATCCTGCACTTCTGCCGGCACAACAATACCATCGCAATGTTGCAGTATCAGCTCACCTGTTCCGTCACCACCATCACCCACGGGGAAACAATGGGTGCTGCACGATAATTTGCTTTGTTGCAAACCCTCCCTGATAGCCCCGGCTGCTTCAGCAGCGCCAAGACTATTCTTAAAAGCATTCGGGGCGATCAGTACATGCATCATATATCACAATAAGAATAACGATAAAATATATACTACTGCAAGTGTTACCAGTCCCATCCAGGCAGTGGCCACAGAATATACTTTCAGCATCGGTTTCATTTCAAGCCCTGAAAATTTTGAGATCACCCAGAAATAAGCATCGTTGGCATGCGAGATCATCATGGATCCGGCGCCCATTGATAAAACACAAAGCAACCGGCCCCATTCTGTAGCAAGGCCCAGTGCCGGTAGCAATGGCTGAATAATAAAAGCAGCAGTAATGATGGCCACCGTTGAAGAGCCCTGTGCTGTTTTTAAAATAAACGTCAGTAAAAAAGGAAAGAAGATACCCATGCTTTCCAGGTTAAACGCTTCGCTGAAATGATCGCCGATCTTTGTGGCCGCCAGCACAGCGCCGAAAGCACCACCTGCCCCGATGATCACCAGTATACCTCCCGCTTTTTCTGCTCCTTCCTGTAATAATTTTCCAAAAGCCTGTTTTTTCCATTTGCGCAGGGAAACAAGTACAAGCAACACTCCCACGGATAATGCAATGACCGGTTCACCCAGCACAGCAAATATCTTTTGTAAAAGACCGGCAGATCTTTTTTCAAGAGAGAGAAAAGAATTAACGGAGATCAGAAGGATCGGGACTATTACCGGCAGAAACGACATGAGCACAGAAGGAGTAACCGTGTTCACTGTAATATGTTCTGCCGATGCAGCCACATGCTGAACTTTTTTTCCTGCATAGTTTGCCCATAAATACCCGGCGATCATTCCGGGTATGGCGACTGCGATACCGATAAGGATCAGTTGACCGATATCAGCGCCGATAGTAACGGCCGCCGTTGCCGCACCGGGGTGTGGGGGAATAAGACAATGTACCGCATATAAACCTGTAGCCAGCGATACCGCCATGATCACAACAGAGATGCCTGTACGTTTTGCCAGTGATTGATTCAACCCGCTGAGGACGATATAACCTGAATCGCAAAAAACAGGAAGACCGACAATGAACCCTGTAATGCTCATAGCCAGCGGCGCTTTCTTTTCACCCGTTTTCTTTAAAATGAATTCAGCCATCACTCTTGTACAACCCGCATGTTCAAGCAATACTCCTAATGTGGTTCCCATTACAATGATCAGACCAAGCGATTGCATGATATGTCCAAACCCTCCTTTGATGGCAGTAAGAATATCAGCAAACGGTAACTGCACACCCAGCCCGACAAGGAAACAGGCGATCAGCAATGCAAAAAAGGCATGCACCCTGTACTTAGCTGTTAGCAGGATGATGACTGCAATAGCTGCCAGCAGGCAAACAATGACCTGTATAAAGGAAGAAGTCATGGGATCAATTGATTAACTAATGTACCAAAACATCAATGAATCAAACCAACAAGGGAAGCAAGAGGCCGGGAGACAGGCTTCCAAACTAAAGATCAGCCGGTAATATCCGGTTCCGGAAGGAAATAAAAACGGCTCAAAAGCGTTTTAGGGTCGAACCGTAACTTCCTGTCAATGAAAAAACTCTTAGTCCTCCTTTGTTGTTTACCCGTAGTGGCTGATGCGCAGAACCTGTATGCTTCCGTACGATTCGGCATGGCTAATTACCAGGGTGACCTGAAAGCGAAATCCATATCATTCAGCCAGTCAAAAATGCTCGGATCGCTGGGAGCCCGGTATGATTTTTCCGACCGCATCACAGCCCGCAGTTATTTCACCCTTACATCGCTGGCGGCAGATGATGCCAACGGCACCACTTCCATGCAGCAGCGCAATCTCAGTTTCCGTTCAAAGGTCTTCGACTGGGAATTAACGGGCCAGTACAGCCTGTTCAGCTTTAATGATAAA
Source organism: Chitinophagaceae bacterium (assembly GCA_036520835.1). Lineage (GTDB taxonomy): Bacteria > Bacteroidota > Bacteroidia > Chitinophagales > Chitinophagaceae > VBAT01. Next base: position 3,040 of record DATDIX010000357.1, read on the forward strand.
TGGTGGACGCCTTATGTATTTGCCGGTATCGGTATTTATCATTTCAAACCCTATACCGAGGACCCTAACGGTAATAAAGTGTACCTGCAACCACTGAGTACCGAAGGACAGGGTTTTATGCCCGGGGTTAAAAATTATAAGCTCACCCGGTTCAGTATTCCCCTTGGCATGGGCGCCGAGTATTCACTCAATGAAGATATGCGGCTGGGCCTCGAGTTCGGTTACCGTAAAATTTTTAACGACTACCTGGATGATGTAAGCGGGGAATATGTTGACGAAGCGTCGCTGCTGGCGGCAAGGGGACAAACAGCGGTTGACCTGGCCTGGCGCGGTGATGAAAAAGGCGGAGGGCCTTATCCTGTGGCCGGCACCACCCGCGGCAATGCAAAACACAATGACGCTTATTATTATATCGCCATCACCTATACTGTGCGGCTGGTGCTTGACCAGTACAAAGAAATAGCCGGGATACCATCCGGTAAAAAACAAAAAAGATCAGGGTGCCCGGCATCGAGGTATTAAATTTTCACGCAAAGGCGCAAAGACGCAGCGGTGGATATTCTTCTTAGCGCCGCTGCGCCTTTGCGTGATATATTCCTCTTGTGAAGCCGGCTCTGTCGCTACTCCCCTTCCAAAAAGTCGTTATTACCCCCTTCAATTTTCATTTTTATCCGCCAGATT
>DATDIX010000358.1:0-5297 GCA_036520835.1 Chitinophagaceae bacterium
TATACTTTTCTTATCAAACCCAAAAACTTTCCCGAAGCAAGCCCCTGGAATGATGCGGCAATGAAAGAATGGCAAACGCTTTTTCATTCTATTACCCGCATGGCGCAGGAAAGGGCCGTTGACGTGTACATCGTTCCTTTCAACATTTTTGTGACTCCTGAATTTGCCAAAGCTCATAATGTGGCAATGGATAATCTTGATCATGATTATTTTGTAAGAGGCGATACATCGGAGATCATTAAGCGGTATACCAGGGAATGTGTCACGCAGATGCTCAATGAATATCCGGGTATCACCGGTATGGGATTGACATTGGGCGAAGGCATGGCCGGCATGACGCCGCAGCAGCGGGAAGACTGGATGACAGCCACCATCATCGAAGGCATGCGGCTGGCCAACCGGAAATCAAAACTCATTCACCGCATTCCATTTTCCAGCACTACAGGCTCACTGGGTATTACCAGTATCGAAACGGAAAAGCTTACCCGTACTGGCATCGAGAAAGAAGCGGCCATGGGTTTTACGGAAGGACTTATATGGGCCGACCTGAAATTCAACTGGTCGCATGCACACTCCACCATCAAACTGGTAAAAGTGCATGGCGGAAAATTATACGATACCTATTTTAAACCGGAGCCTACTGACTATAAGATCGTCTGGACAGCACGCAATGAAGATTTCTTTTGCCTGCGCTGGGGAGTGCCGTCATTTATCAGCAGTCATATCGTCTTTAATAAACGTTCTTATTCCGGCGGCTATATCATCGGTTCTGAAACTTATATACCCGCCAAAGATTATTTTACCAAAGACAGTGTGGGTCTTCCATGGCAATATGCATTTGAGCGGCAATGGTTGTTTTATAAATTATGGGGAAGGTATTTGTATGATCCCAATACACCCCTTCAAATATTCAATGCTGAATTCCTGCAACGGTATGGAACAAGGGGAAAAAACTTACTGGACGCCTCTGAATCGGCAGGCAAAACGGCTTTGCGCATTGCATCTGCATTTGATTGCGGCTGGGATTTTACCTTGTACACCGAAGGGATGATGGCATTGGATACTGCCACCAAACGGGTGGATTATATTTCTGTTGACCGGCTCATTCACCGGCCACCATTGGATCCTGATTATATGTCAATAGCTGATTATGCCGGCAGATCGCTGGAAACCATTTTTTCCAATCAAATTACGCCGCCCATACTGGCAGGCCTGCTGGAATCGGATTGTAAGCAGGCGCTGAAGTTGGTGCAAAGTATCGATACCAAAAATAACAAAGCCCTGATCTATGAAGTGGCCGATATACAAACATGGGCCTTTTTGGGATTGCATTTTGCCGAAAAAATAAAAGGAGCTGTTGCCCTGCAAACCTATCGCATCAAAGGCGGCGATGTCAATAAACAAAATGCGGTAAAACATTTACAGCAGGCGCTGCAATACTGGGATGAAGTGATCCGCATTACCCGGCCATTATATAAGGATATGCCGCTGGTACATCTCAGCCAGCAGGGCGGTAAAGAGACCAAAGAGAATTTCTACTTTACCTTTCACTGGGAGAAACTAAGGGCGGATGTAGCAAGGGATGTGGAAGTGGCCAGTGAGGCGAAATACAAAACAGAGTAGGGGGATAATTTTGAGAACAATTAATTCTTATTGGCAACAACAAGTATATAACTGCTGCTTCTTCCTCCCGCTTCTTCTTTTGTCAATACTTTTTTTTCTATCAGGTCATTGATATCCCGAAGCGCCGTATCGTGTGAGCATTTTGCGATCTTTGCCCATTTGGATGTAGTAAGCTTGCCTTCAAACTTATCAAGTAATTTATTCAGCATTAAAACCTGGCGGGGATTAAAAATAGTTTTCTCCTGTGCTTTCCAGAAAGCTGCTTTTTTCAACACCAATGCCAGCGTTTCTTCCGATGCATTTAATGCACGGCCAAGACATTGAAGAAACCATTCCAGCCATTCTGTAATATCCAGGTTGCCCCGCTGTGTTTTTTCCAGGATAGTATAGTAGGCATTTCGTTCCTTTCGTACCTGCGCACTCATACTGTAAAATCGTTGGGCTGTTCCGTCTGCACGGGAAAGTTGCAGGTCGGCAACAGCCCTTGCAACACGTCCGTTGCCATCATCAAAAGGATGAATGGTTACAAACCATACATGAGCAATGGCTGCTTTCAAAACCGGGTCTGTATTCATTGATGTATTGAACCAGTGTAAAAAATGGTTCATTTCATCCGGCAATAATTCAGCGGCCGGCGCTTCATAATGTATCGTTTCCCTGCCCATCGGGCCGGACACTACCTGCATCGGGTCATGCGAAGGATTATTACGCCATGCACCTGTTACAATTTTATGCATGCCGCTTCTGCCAGTGGGAAATAATGCGGCATGCCAGCCAAACAATCTTTCTTCCGTAAGCGGTTGATCAAAATGCTGCGTTGCATCGAGCATCATTTCCACTACGCCTTCCACATGCCGGTCAGCAGTTACCATTCCGGCTATATCAATACCCAGGCGGAGGGCAATGGATGAACGAACCTGTTCTGCATCCAGCAACTCCCCCTCAATTTCACTGCTCTTCAAAACATCCAGTGTAAGTGTTTGCAGGGTGGCTTCTGACTGCAGGGTAAAACCCAGCCTTTCCATCCTGCCGAGCAGTTTTCCCTGCTGGTGCCGCACTTCGGTCAGCAAAAGGTTGATCTTTTCAGCATTCCATGTAAAGGAAGGCCAGCCGGGTAATTGATAGATAAAAACAGCCATTCTTCGCAAGTTATGCGTCGAATATAGGGTTTATTTGACGCAAGTGCAAATATTAAACGCATATTATGCGGTGAATATTTATTTATTTACCGCTTTCCCCGGAAAAATTGATTGGTAATAAATAAAGTCCGGTACAGGCGATAGCAATTGACTTTTGATATGAATTTGCCTGGCTTCCGGAACCCCGGCCTTATCCCGCCTTAAATAACCTATCTTTTCTTTATAACCTTGTTTCCTGCTCTGTTCCCTTCCCGCATCCCGTCAAAACATTTTACTGAACGCAATCGTTCCCCGGGTATTTAACCAACACACACACATAATGAAACAGATCTTTCTATGCCTCACTGCCGCTTTGGTACTGGCGGCCTGCAACGATGAGAAAAAAACTGATGAGACCGCTGCTGAAACAAAAACAGATAAACCGGCTGTGACGCTGCCTTATACCGCCGCTTACTCTTCTTCTTTTGAAGCGGGTAATCCTGAATACAGCGCTATGATATTACAGGGATCCTGGAAAGACTGGGAAAAAAATACACTGGATAATATGAAAAGCTGGGTCGCCGATACCATTGTTGCTTTTCATAGTGATAATACCATGATAATGGGCGCTGACAGCATGATAGCACGCTGGAAAAGAGGCAGGGCCGGCTATACTAATGTGATCGATACCGTGCATGCGGTGATAGCAACGTACAGCACCGATAAAAAAGAGAACTGGGTGCTGGTATGGGCAAAAGAGATCAATACGGACAGCAAGGGCAAGACCGATACGGTAGAGCTGATGGAAACCTGGCGTATCAATAAAGATGGCAAAGCAGATATGTTACTGCAGTATGACCGCCATACAAGAAAAAAATGATCCCGAAAACACCATAGATAAAACCCCTGCCGGATGGCGGGGGTTTTTTTATGATACCGGAACAATTATTAACTGCGTATAAGATTAATGATGAGTTTGATCATTATCTCTTTATCGTCAGGATTGCTTTGCGCCACGAGTAGTGCCAGTGCCACTAAAGCATTATCATTTATTTTCAGCTCGCCTGATCTTTTAAAGCGATGTTTATTCTTTTCCAGGAACCATATAAACAGGAATGCGCCGATGCGTTTATTCCCATCGGTGAACGAATGATTTTTAATAACGAAGTACAACAGGTGTGCCGCCTGCTCTTCGATGCTTTTGTACAGGTATTTGCCGCCAAAAGTTTGAACAATGGAGTTCAGTGTACTTACAAAACCCTGATCTCTTTCGTTGCCGAACAGTTCTGACGCTTCTTTCTTTTTGATCAATTGTTTTTTCAGTTCAGCAATAGCTTTTACCGCTTCCTTGTATTCAATTTCATAAGTGATGTTCTCATCCAGTTTTGCATCTGGCAGAGTATTGCTGTCAAACTGGTTTAATAAAATAAAGCTTTGTGTATAATTGGCAATAATGTCGAGCAGGCCTTTGGCCTCGACTATATTCAGTTCCCCGGAACTACCGGATCGCTGAATAAGATTTATGGCCCGCTCTAATTGCTGCATATTTTGTGCTACCTGTTGCAGCCGTTTTTCATTGAGGGTATAACCTTTTACCAAATGATCTTTCAGCCGTTGGGTGGCCCACTGGCGAAATTGCGTGCCCCGTTTGGATTTTACCCGGTAGCCGACGGAGATGATTACATCAAGATTGTAGTTTTGCGTTCTATAAGCCTTCCCGTCTCTGGCAGTTGTCAAGGATTCCTTGACAACTGATTTCTTGTTCAACTCTTTCTCTTTGAAACAGTTGTTAATATGCAAACTGATGTTTTGTTTGGTTTGTTTAAATAGGTCAGCCATTTGTTGCTGGGTGATCCATACTGTTTCCTCTTCAAACCTCACCTCAATTTGAGTCTGCTTATCCTTTGTCTGGTATATCTCTACCTGGTTCATATTTAAAATTACTTAACTAGCACCGAAAGCCGGCAGTGGGTTCCATTTTGGAACATACTAAAAGAAAAGTACAAAATATGGCTGATACAAATGAAGCGGCTGTCTCAAAAGATCGAAATTTCAACACAGAGTAACTGAGGATTTGAGTTACACAGAGAAAAGAAATTTAAGACTCTGTGCTTCTCTGTTACTCTGTATCTCAGTGTTGAAATACATTTAACCGATCTGCTCCTGCAGCAACAAAGCCGTGCAGGCATTAGCTAATAAGAACCGCTCTTCAGCCGTTGTCTTTCCAAGATAGACCATGCCCTTATCCATCAGCGAAACGGCAGCTACTGTTTTTCCATCTTTATTGCGGAATTCAAAACCCACAGCGCCCATCAGTGTGTTACCTGATTTACCGTTCTTTTCCATTTTAGTTACCGGCACGATGGTATAGTATTCATTCCTGCCCTTGGCGAGGTAGCCAATGTATTTTCGGGGCGCCGCCTGCGACTGCTGGTTATCGAATGCCAGTTCCCATGGCCTGTCATCATTGGGTGAAGCAAAAATTTGTACATAATACATGCTGGAAGAGGGGCCGCCCACACCCAGTATATCCATCCCGATATTGAGTACACTATT
>DATDIX010000359.1:0-26690 GCA_036520835.1 Chitinophagaceae bacterium
TACCGTTGAATCGGTCAGGTCTCTTTGCAGGCGGGATATCGGCAATTTAGAAGCAAGGTGCTCAAGCAATGCATTGGCAACGCCAAAATTTCCTTCTGCATTTTCAAAATCAATAGGATTTACTTTATGCGGCATGGCGGATGAACCTACTTCTCCTTTTTTAGTTTTCTGTTTGAAGTATTCCATCGAAACATAGGTCCATACATCCCTGCAGAGGTCAATAAGTATATTGTTGATACGCTTGATACAGTCGAAATGAGCAGCCAGGTTATCGTAGTGTTCTATTTGCGTGGTAAACTGCTGGCGGCTTAATCCAAGCTGCGCTACAAAATCATTTCCCATTTTCACCCAGTTGGTTTTCGGAAACGCCACATGGTGCGCATTGAAGTTGCCGGTGGCACCGCCAAACTTAGCCGTGAAGGGGATGCCGATGAATTGTTCCACCTGGTTGTGTATCCTTTCAGTAAAAACCATTATTTCTTTTCCAAGGGTAGTGGGACTGGCCGGCTGACCATGTGTATGAGCCAGCATCGGGATGTCCTTCCATGCTTTTGCCAGCAATTTTAATTCAGTGTTCAGGTTCAGCAGCGAAGGCAGGTATTCATATTCTATCGCATGTTTCCAGAGTAAAGGGATAGCCGTGTTATTGATATCCTGCGAGGTCAGCCCAAAATGTATCCACTCTTTAATTTCTTTGCCACCTGCTTTGCCCACCTCATTTTTCAAGAAATACTCTACTGCTTTTACATCGTGGTTGGTGATATACTCGATCTGTTTGATCTCCTGCGCATCCTCCGGTCCGAACTCTTCCACCAATCTTTGCAGGTTCTTTATTGTTTTATTGGAAAGGGAGAAAAATTTTTTCTTTTCGAGGAAAAGGAGGTATTCCACTTCTATCATTACCCGGTATTTCATCAGGGCATACTCAGAAAAATATTCATCAAGATGCTGCACCTGTTTACGATAGCGGCCGTCAATGGCAGAAATGGCAGTAAGCGGATTTAGTTCCATGATCTTGTTTTAAATAACCCGGTTCGATTACCTTTGCTGCCGCAAAAGTAACTTAATTGAAGAAGATAAAAGTAGGGATAGTTAATTATCTCAATACAAAACCGCTGATCTATGGCCTTCAGCGTCCGCCTATCAATGAGCATATCGAATTAGTGGCGGACTACCCGGCGAAACTTGCAGAGATGCTGAAGAATAACGAAATAGACCTTGGCCTGATACCCGTTGCGGCAATTCCTGAACTCCCGTCTTACCATATAGTCGGCGATTATTGCATCGGCGCTGAAGGAGAGATCGCCTCCGTGTGTTTATTCAGTGAAGTGCCGATGAGTGAGGTAAAGAAAGTGTTTCTCGATTACCAAAGCCGGTCTTCAGTAGCGTTATTAAAATGGCTGATGAAAGAATACTGGGGCATTGACCCGGAGATAATAGAGGCGACCGATGAAGCCTACAGGCAGGAAATAAAGGGAACAACGGCGGGACTTGTAATAGGCGACCGTGCACTGGAGCAGCGTCGCATTTCCACTTTCATTTATGATCTTGGTTCGGAGTGGAGAGCTATTACGGGGCTGCCATTCGTGTTTGCTGCATGGGTAAGCACGCAGAAACTACCGGATGATTTTATAAAATTATTCAATGAGGCCAATGCAATGGGATTGGAACATATTGATGAGATAGTGGCGGAAAATCCATTTGAGTTATATAACCTGAAAAAGTATTATACACTCCACCTGAGCTATCATCTGGATGAAAGAAAAAAACAGGGGATGAACAGGTTCCTGCAGGCGATCGCCAGCCACCAGTTACCAGTAACCGGCAACCAGTAACCGGTAACATTGCGATAAACCCGTTACTTTTGCGTCAAATTTATTCTTACCATGAAGAAAGCCCTTATCACAGGCATTACCGGGCAGGATGGAGCCTACCTTGCTGAGTTACTGCTGAGCAAAGGATACGAGGTACATGGCATCAAGAGGCGTACTTCGCTGATCAATACACAGCGGGTTGACCATCTTTACCAGGACCCTCATGAGAAGAATGTAAAAATGTTCCTGCATTATGGCGATCTGACAGACTCCACTAATATTATCCGTATCGTTCAGCAGGTACAGCCGGATGAAATATATAATTTGGGCGCCATGAGCCATGTGCATGTAAGTTTTGAGGAGCCCGAGTATGTGGCGAATACAGATGCAGTGGGTATGTTGCGTTTGCTGGAAGCTATCCGGATACTTGGGCTGGAGAAGAAAACAAAGATCTACCAGGCCTCTACATCAGAGTTGTATGGTAAAGCGCAGGCTATCCCGCAGAATGAAACTACTCCTTTTTACCCAAGATCGCCTTATGGGGTAGCTAAATTATATGCATACTGGATAACGGTGAATTACCGCGAAGCTTATGGCATGTATGCCTGTAACGGAATACTTTTTAATCATGAAAGTCCTTTGCGTGGCGAAACATTTGTTACCCGTAAGATCACAAGGGGAGTAGCGGAAATTGTTTTAGGGTTAAAGAAAAAATTATTCCTGGGCAATCTTTCTGCGCAGCGTGACTGGGGCCATGCCAAAGATTACGTGGAGGCGATGTGGCTGATGCTGCAGCAAAAGGAAGCAGAAGATTTTGTGATCGCTACCGGCACTACTACTTATGTCAGGGATTTTGTAAAAATGGCTTTTGCACATGCAGGTGTGGAAGTAGCTTTTGATGGAAAAGAGGAAAATGAAAAAGCGATCGTAACAAAAGTAGCCGACCCGGAAATAAAACTGGTGAAAGGTGATGTGGTGGTAGAAGTGGATAAACGTTATTTTCGCCCCACAGAAGTTGATCTCCTGCTTGGTGATGCCACAAAAGCAAAGCAAAAATTAGGCTGGTCGCCAAAATACACACTGCATGACCTGGTAAAAGAAATGGTACATGCTGATATTGAACATTTCCGCAAAGATGTTATTCTTAAAGAATCCGGTTATCATACCTTAAGGCAATTTGAATAATGGAAAAGAACAGTAAGATCTATGTAGCGGGGCACAGGGGGATGGTTGGCTCTGCTATTTTGAGACAATTAAAACAGGAAGGTTTCGCTAACCTCATTCTCCGTACTTCTTCAGAACTTGATCTCAGGAACCAGCAGGCAGTCAATGATTTTTTTGCAAAGGAAAAGCCGGAATATGTTTTTCTTGCCGCAGCGAAAGTGGGAGGTATCGTTGCCAATAATACTTACCGTGCCGATTTTTTGTATGATAACCTGCTGATCGAGTCAAATATCATTCATGCAGCCTATGTCAATAAAGTAAGTAAACTTTTATTCTTAGGCAGTTCCTGTATTTATCCCAAACTGGCGCCACAGCCATTGAAGGAGGAATATTTGCTTACCGGTTTGTTAGAGTCAACCAACGAACCATATGCTGTTGCCAAGATCACCGGCATAAAACTATGCGAAGCCTACCGTGACCAGTATGGCTGCAATTTTATCTCCGCAATGCCAACAAACCTTTATGGTCCCGGTGATAATTATCATTTACAGAATTCGCATGTGATCCCCGCACTCATAAGAAAGTTTCATGAAGCAAAGCAGGATAAGTCTTCTTTTGTCGAAATATGGGGAACCGGATCACCCCTTCGTGAATTCATGTATGCTGATGATGTAGCCAATGCCTGTGTTTTTTTAATGAAGAACTACAATGATAAATTATTTGTGAATATCGGTACCGGAGAAGAAGTAACGATAAAAGAACTTGCATTGCTGGTTAAGGACGTGGTGGGCTTTCCCGGCGATATTAAATTCGATACCAGTAAACCTGATGGCACCCCCCGCAAACTGATGGATAGCTCCCGCCTGCACAATATGGGATGGAAGCATGCTGTTTCGCTTAAAGAAGGATTAAGAAAAACATATCCCTTTTTCCTCGAAGCGAACGGTAAATAAGTTGTTACCGGTTACTAGTTACCGGTAACCAGCAACCAGTAACCAGTAACCAGCAACTTAGATCCGTATCCACCCTGGCGAAATAAGGTCATTGGTATTGATACGGCTATCAGCAAGCCAGTTTTTCGGTGCCACAATAATTTTCCCGGAATTATTATTTAACCAGGCCGGCCACCAGCTAAAGCTGCTGTTAGCAATAATATTGTGCCTGCATTTTGTCATCAGGTAAAAATCTTCGATAGCGGATTTAGTATAAGAAGAGACGAATTCTGCATTATCAGCCGGTAAATTCGTTTTTACCCATTCAATATCATCAGAGAAATAGTGAATGGATGCGCCGGGAATTTTTTCTTGTATTAATCTAAGACCATTTAAATAATATTCTGCATTCATTACTCCATGATAGGTAGCGGCTTTGGAATTCAGAAAATCGCCCCTGCGTATATGCACAGCAACAGATGCCTTGCTTTCCAGTTCTTTCCCTTTTTCTTTTACATTTTTTATTAACTCTTCTTTTACAGTGAAATCCTGCCGGATGATGTCTTCAATATCTTTAAAATACTCGGGGCTTTGCCAGAAACCATCAAGGAAGACCGGGTCATCAAGCCGGAAAAAATTTGGATCAAAATGAAAATGCGGCTCCCGGTAAATATGTTTGCCAAGATTTGCAAAGAATGCCGGCTGATGCCTGTACAAAGCCGGGAAATAAAGGAATTGCTTTATTTCCTTTTTGGTTGCCAGTTCAAATTTTGCATGGAGATCATTCAATGCAATTTGACGCTGCCTGTCTTTTTGCAATGATGTAATTGTTTCTAATTTGAAAGGGGTATTCAGCTTAAGGGATAATGCTTTGGCGGCTGCATATTGAAACAACTGGTTGCCCAATCCTCCCTGGAGTCGTGCGATGATCATGCGGGTTTCTTTTTAAACCAGAAGCATCCACATCCATATTTTTGCTCTTTGACCAATGCCGGATCTGCATTGAGGATCAATCCTCCCGCATCAGGGATCAACGCAAATTCTATAAGCTCACAGCCTTTAAAATACTCACTGATCTGTTCAAAACTATAAATGCGGTGGGCATTGAATTCGATCTTTGGCTTACCAACCGGTGTTACAAACAGTATTGTGCCATTTGGCCGGGCAACTCTTTTTAATTCTTCAATAGCTTTAATATCACCCTGTACATCTAACTCATCGCCATACCTGCCCAGTCCAATATGTTCAATAGTGTGCATACAGGAGACCGATTCGACAGAATTACTTTCAAAGGGAAGCTGTTTCAGGTCGGCAAAGTCAGACGCATAGTTGTTAAGCTGAAGATGTGCAGGCCTGTAATCATAAAATTTCATCGGGATGAAAGCTGATGTAACGGCGCTGAAATTTAATATGGATGAAATGTCAATATGCAATTTCGGTTGTGTCTTTGCCAATACCCTTGCAGCCCATGCCGGGTGATAGGTATAGTGCTGGTCAAAAGGAGTGGTGGTCACCCTGTCTTTCAGGCAAGGGTGGATATCCCGGTGCCGCAGGGGGAATCGTTTATCATTTTTACTTCTGAAGCTGAACCATTGACCAACAAATGAAATGAAAGAGCCAATTCTCTTCGGAATACCGATCACTGTTTTGACAAAACGTTTTATAACTGAAAGGATATACATTTTCGGTTAATCAATCATTAAAATAATACTTTTCTTATTATATCAGCCAGCCGGATGAACAGATGGTAAGCAAAGTAAAGAGGTTTATACTTTACCAGGGCAAAATAGGTCTTTACCAGCGAAGGAACCGGGGCAAACGCTTTTGTCAATTCTTTATTTTCTGTTCCTGCTTTGAAAAACAACCTTACCAGGCAAACCTGGATAAAGAACCGGTAGATCGCAGGAGCTTTGTGTGCAAGGTTGTTGTATAGCAATACCTGTTCTTTTACCTGCAGGTCAAAATCAGTAACGATCTTCGATGTCAGCTGGTGCTCTGCTGATCCATGTGTGAGGATGTGAGGTTCTGTCACCAGGCCGCCATTGGATGATGCGGCAAACAACCGGGTATAATATTCTATGTCAACCAGCCAGATAAAAGAAGGGTCATAATGCAGGGTAGCAAACTGTTCCCGTTTGTGTAATAATGTACTTGGCGACCCGATACTGTTGCCAAAGAAAAGTAAATAAGGTTTTTTTATGAGCTCGTTGAGTTTTTGAATAGTATGTATCCTGTTTTGGCCCGGTTGTGTAACTATTTCAATTGTTGTATTACTGAAAACATAGTCATAGTTGCTTGATTCTATGCAATTGACCATCTCGGCTAAGGATGTATCATGGGTAAATGCATCATCATGGTGCATTATTTTTACATACTTGCCCGTAGCTTTTTGAATAGCTGCGTTCCAGTTGGAAGGCGACCCGAGGGGAGGCCGGTTCCTGTAGTATTTCAGTTTTGGACCGAAAGAAAAAGTGTCAACCAGGTTTTTTACATCTTCTGTGGATGAATCATCGCTTAGAATGATCTCGTAACCGGTAAAGGTTTGGCTGGCGATGGATCGCAGTAATATATTTAAATAAACTGTTTGATTATATGCAGGTATGCAAATAGAAACTTTGGGTAATTGATCTGTTACCATGCTGTTGTGATACTCATGAAAATTGAAGGTTCAGGCCAAAGCAATCATTAAGGTAAGAAGCAGGTTTCAGGTTTAACCATTCTTTCCTTTTCTTATCAAAATCACTGAAGTCAATCGCTTTTATTTCTTCAAAGCTTTTAAACGGAAGCGGCCCGCTGCCGAGCCTGTCCCGAACTTGATTCGGGGTCACCGGTTTTTTTGTTACGATCCCGAGCCCATAGTCCGTATCCGCTACAAATACATTTAGTTCCGGTCTCATCGATCGCAGGAAGACAATGGATTTCCATACATCCCCGTTCCATTCACCGGTATAGCCTCTTTTTTTCCACTCTTCGTAAGTACAGGCATTTTCAGCTTTGGCCGGGTTGCAATCATGTATGATGATAACACCATCGTCTGACAGGTAGTTCAATGTGTTTTGTATATCATTCAGGGCATAAGCATATTCATGCATGCCGTCAACAAGACTGATATCAAGCTTTCCTTTTATTGCTTTGCCAGCATTGTCTTTGAAAAAATCGTCACTGGTTTTTTCAAAATAACCAGCAGAAAGATTGGAAAAATTACCAAGTCTCATACTCCGTGTGAGTATTTTGAACCTGTTAAAGCCAAATGCCGGATCAACAGCGATCTTGTTCCTGCAATGTACCCGGAAAAAAACAGTACCGATGCTAACCCCTATCTCAAGGTAATTGCTGTATTGATTTTTATTGATAAGCGATTGGATGAGAGCCAGCCTTGGAATATTCATACTAGGTAATTAAATAAAAAGTGCCCTTTAGGGGCACAAATATATTACATCTTTAATGACGGCTGTAATTTGTGTTACGGGCATGGAATGGAGGTAAAAACAGGGGATCCTGCATTGCTCACGGTCATTCTCCAACATTGTCCGTTAGGAGATTTCATGATAACACCGGCACCGATCTGATCTATGTAAACATCACCATCGCGTACATGCAGCCTTGATTTCGGGAGGTTATCTGAGCCTCCATTACTTGCACTGATGCCAACTTTATTATCGCTGGTTATAATAAGTGGAATTGTACTTACCGAACTGCTTATCGTACTGTTTGCAATACCAAAATTTCCGGGTCCCACACCATAGTTTGGAAATGTATTAGCTGTTCCCCCTACAATCAGGTTAAAAGATTTGTCAGACGTGGTATTGTCTACCCTTAAATTGGTTTGCCAGCTATCATTGGAAACAAACTTCACCATAGCTCTTCCGTCTATGTTATTTTCCATCATGGATATTGTTAAAGCATGAAGATTGCTGGATAGACCCCCGATACCCACATGACCTGTATTGCTGTTATGAATGCCATTAGCATCGGCTACCCAAAAGCTACTTCCACTGCCGATCGTGCTGGCATCCCTGCTGGCGACATTACCATTGACATCCATAACCAGTATCCTTGACAAAGCATTATTGGTATTAACTCCTTCAAATCGTAACGAGCCTTTAGTATGAAAGCTGGCAGTAGGTTTTTCTGAATTATTAAGATTAATACCTACACGGTTTTGGGGTGAAATAGTAATCATCTTTTTGGGAATATTGGGCCCTCCGTTTTGCAACCAGTTATCGCTGATATAAAAGGAAGAGTCCTGGCTGATACCCAAATCATAAAAATGACTTTGCATAATTGATGGTGTAGTCATTTGTGAAAAGCGGATCATTCTTCCCAGCGTATTCCCTACAGCTGTTCCCCAGGTTTGCCCAACCACATTATTGACAATAAGCATATTGGCAGATATTCCCACAATCTCTCTTCCCCAGATAGATAATTGGGCAGGGTTTGTCTGAGATCCCGCTTCATCAGATAAAGAAAGGAGTGCTACATCTGAGCCAGAACTAATAATTGATTTTTCCAGGAACATTCTCGCTTTATTATTTGTTCTGAAATAGAGACGTTGATCGTCTGTAGTTCCCAGGAAATTGGATGCAGAAGTTCCAGCATTTCCGTTCAACAACCAGGAGTTTCCGGCTGTTGCGGAAATAGTATTGCCGTTAATTGTTATACCCGGCCCGGCCTGGTAATTTCCTGAAATGATATTTCCATTAATGTTTATCGCGGTGCCTGGCTGGTAATTGCCTGAAATGGTGTTGCTATTAATTGTAATGGCATTGCCTGCGAGGTAGTTTGCATTAATAGTGTTACCGTTAGTGATCGTAATAGCATTACCCCCGATCAGTTTTGTTTTTTCTGAATATAATGCATAGGGAACGCTGAGAAGTTGCGAGATTCCCTGTATCGTATAATTGGTACCGCCCAGTGGTGCAATTTCCACTCTCAGGTATTTATCACCTGCCGCCGCCCAGTCTATCCCGGCAAATGTTCCGCTTACAGGAGTGCCTTTTCCTATGGCAAGGGTGAACAAACCAAAATTATTGGTGGTTGTATTGTATGTTTCCTGGTAAAGGATATTCGTACCCGTCAGGTCCAGCACCGTAAACCGGACACCTATACTCTGGGAAGGCACAATTTGTCCCATCGAATTCCTGGCTATTGCCTGGTAGTTTAATGCCTGGGGCATCTGCGCCCATGCGCTTTTAAAAGCTACAAAGAGTACGAGGATAAGGGCTGATTTTTTCATTGCTTTATTACTTTAAGTATCCTGTATTTGTTATTACAACCGGGAAATAGTTTAATGAAGTAAGCTCCGCCGGGAAGATTATACATATTGATCTGGTTGCTGATAAACGGGGCTACCCTTACCAGTTTACCATCGGTCGCATAAATATGGTAACCGGTTATCCAGTCAGATCTTGCTATGACGCTCAGTATATTTTCTGTAGGATTTGGAAAAAAGTTAAGTGTATCATTAATGATCTCGCAGGAAGGTTCAGTGATCTTGACTGTCGGCTGAAGCAGTCCCTGCGTTACATAATTGGTATTGTTAGGCCCCACCAGGGTGGTGATAGCAATTTCCCCGACGGAATATTCTATAGTTATGTTGTTATTGCCAATCGTGTTACCTGTAGTGTTTACCAATCTTTGTGCCTGAACAGGAATTTCAAGAAAAACTGACCCGATGAACAAAATATGCAGGATTCTTAATTTCATTTGAGGGGGCGGTATGTCATGCAGGATCAGATATTAAAGTGAAATAAGGTTGTAATGGTTAATGGTGATAATTAGTTGTTGAAATTACTAATTACCGGGGCATAACCTAATCTGTTGAAAGGAGTTTTATAAGTGAGTCATTTTGGGGGTTAAGTGAGTTAAAACTGCCTTTTTCTGCAATCGAAAGATCCCCGGTTCTGGCCAGAACTGACTGGCGGGATCATTTTTTAAACCGACCCAACAACTCATCCTTTTTCCGCTGGGATACTTCCAGTATCATTTTATTAGCCATTTCCAGGGTGCCGCCTCTCCCTTTTGAATAACTGATGGCATGGTCGAGGTTAACGAGGTGTGAGTTATGGATGCGGCAGAAAATATCTTCAGGAAGCAGATCGGCAAAATGTTTCAGGTTATTACTCGATAACAACTTACTGCCATTTACCAGTGCAATGGCAGTATAAGCTCCTTCTGAAGAGCAGCAGACGATATCATTATAATTAATAAAACTGTAACCATCTTTCAGCTGGATGGCAATTTTGGTTTCTTTTCTGGTTTCAATATTGAAAAAGTTGTTGAGCCGGTCCTGAAAATTTCTTTCTTTTATACGTTTCCCTGTTTTTTCAACTGCTTCCCGTAGTTCCCTGATGTTGATCGGTTTTAGCAGGTAATCAATCGCACTATACCGGAATGCCCTGAGGGCATAATGTTCAAAAGCGGTAACAAAAATGATCTCAAACCCAACCAGTGTCAGTTGATCAATCAGGTCAAATCCATTTTTGCCGGGCATCTCAATATCCAGGAAGACCAGGTCTGGTTTTCTTTCCCTGATAACTGTGATTCCTTCATCAACAGAAGATGCTGTACCGCATATGGTAATACCCTCACAGAAATCCGTGATCATTTTTTTTAAAACATCGATATTTCCCGGTTCATCATCAATAATTACAGCAGATATCATAGTTTATCATTTATGAAACGGAGGAATCCGTACCGTTACTTTTGTCCCAGCCACCATTCCCTTTTCATCCAATATATCCTCTGTGTTTACGCGGATATTTGTTTTAAACTGGTTATTGATGGCGGCAATTCTTTTTTCATTTATCGAAGTTCCCCTTGACTGGTATTCAATATGCCGGGAAGATCTCAACTCTTCAGCTTTTTTGCGACCCACCCCATTATCCGTTATGGTATAAAGAATACAGTTATCAGGAGTTTTACTGATTATCAATGAAATTAAGCCATTATTATCCTTGCGTTGCTGGATACCGTGCCGGAGTGAATTTTCAATGTAAGGCTGCAAGAGCATTCCCGGTAATACTGTATTATTTTGATCAATGGTCTCATCCATATGGATTTCGTATCTGAATTTATCCCTGAAGCGTAATTTTTCCAGGCCCAGGTAGGTTTCCAGGTATTTTAATTCACTGGCAACCGTAATTAATGGGTGCATGGAATTGTCCAATGTCTGCCGGATAAGGCTGGCAAAGTTTGTAAGATAGTTGTTGGCACCCTCCACATCAAGATTGAGGATGAATGTCTGTATCGAGTTGAGGGAATTAAAAATAAAATGCGGGTTCATCTGGGCTTGCAGGGCCTTTTGTTCGAGCGCAGCAAACCTTGTTTCAATCTCTCTTTTCGTTTCTTCTTTACGCTTGATGTTACGGATATTGTACCAGTATATAAACAGAACGAACAGACCAAGTGTGGCAAAAGCGATTATTCTGAAAAGCCAGGTTTGCCACCAGGGCGGTTGTATGGTGATCCTGATCGTTTTGGTATTACTTTCCACGCCAAATTTATTGACAGCTTTCAGGTATAAACTGTAGTTGTCCGGCTGGAGAGAGGAGAAATTGATAAAATTGGCGGTAGTCGTATTCCAGTTTTTATCGAGACCTTCCAATTTATAATAGTAGGTAATATCACCGGCAGATTTAAATGAAATAGCGGTGAAATCAATCCGGATATTAAGTGCATTATGCGGGAACGAATAATTACTGTCTTTTTTCAGCAGCATATTGTTTTCTGACACATGCAGGATATGCAATACGCATATGGATTTCTCTGCCAGGATATTTTTGCTGAAAGTGGTAAGTCCTGCGGCAGTACCTGAATAAATATTACTGTCTGTTGCAAATACTGCGTTAATAAAATCAGCTCCCAGCCCGTTGGCTGATGTGAACCGGGTGACAGATGGTTTTTCTTTCCCGTTTTCGATCCTGTTAAGGCCATTATTGGTTCCGAGCCAGACCAGGTTACTGTCAATAAAAAGACTGGTACAGATATCACTGGTTAATCCATCTTCTTCTTTCAGTACCCGGACTATTTTATCATTTTTAAAATGGACCAGGCCGGAACCGCTGGTGGCAACCCACAAGTCATCATTTATTCCTCTTTTGAGTGTGGTGATCCGCCCTTTGAAAGGAGGAAACAGGGTGAACAATTCTGTGATTTTTTTGGTAGCTGAGTTTATTTTGATCAGGCCACCAAGAGTGCCGATATAATAATCATTATGGTATTCAATGCCGCAGGTTGCTCTTTGTTTCAGCAGCGTATCTTTAATGAACATATCTTCTTTATCCAACAGCAACACACAGTGACCAGTACAAACCAGTACCGTTTTATCCGCCACATCGATATCCTTTACGGGGAAAATATTCCTGGAAACCGGTGCAGACGATCCTGTTTTTTTTAGCAGGAAGGCGTCGGTTCCGATATAAAGATCCTTCCCTTCGGAGCGGAGTACATATATCCTGTTTCTCTTGGTGAACTGTGTCACAGGATTGCCTGATGCCGTTATGAATTCCGAAAGATTTATAATGGAATAACCGGGCCGGGTATTGTTAACGGGAATACTATACATTTTACTGAAGTCAGTTCCGGCTATGAACTGCTGATCAATTTTTAAAAGGGAGAAAATTTCACTATTCCCGTCGAAGTTCATATTCCTGAAACTAAAGGAAGGGAACCGGAACACACCATTACCCAGAGTGGATACCCATAGATTGTTTTCATTGTCCATGAATGCACTGCTGGGCTTATCAACTTTGATTCTATGGACCAGGTTACCGGTAGAAGAATTATAAATATTAACAAAATTACCCAGGTTCTCATAGATAAGATCTTTAGACAAATCGTCTGTTAAATTAAAGGTCTGGCCTCCTGCTCCAAAATCAGCAGCCGGTCTTTCCCCAATATCTACTATTACCCTTTCACCCTTTTCACTGATGATCACGCCAGCTTTTTCTTTCTCACTTGTATATGCCCGGATTTTTCCTGAATCGGGTATGAAATAAGTAGTGAAACCAGATATGGCTATTGCCAATGTATCAAATACCCTGATGAGATAGGCATCCGCAGGCAGGTCTTGATATTTATCAGAAAATGAAATCAGGCGGTTATTCTCCAGTAAATAAGGTTTGGCAACACCAGAAAGGATCACTTTGTCCCTTTTGTTTGTAAGATAAGTGATCGTTGAAAGGTCCAGTTTATACTTATCCGGTATTGGGACCTTATAGAAACTGTCATTCTGGTAATAGTGGAGGCTATGTGTAAAAGGAGTTAAATAAACCCTGCCAGAATTGTCGCCATGTACTTTCAGTACTGAATTGTCCGGCAATCCATCTTTGGTAGTGAAGGTCTTAAAATTCTTTCCATCAAAACGGGACAAGCCGTTTTCTGTAGCAAACCAGATAAAACCGTCTTTGTCCTGCGAAATATCATATACGGTGGCACTGGGCAGGCCGTCTTTAGTATCGTAATGAACAGAACTGTAAGATTGGGCCTGCAATGGGTTCAGGCAGATACCCGGTATGCCTAGAATTAGCAGGATAAATAACCTCATCATAAGCCGGTGATTGTTTATTGCTGTATTGGCCCTGATGCAATATGCTTGCATTTAAATTTATTAAATATAGGGAAACTGGCGAATAAACCTGTAGGGTACAAAACGGCAACTGGTCAGGGGAGACATGGTGTCGTGCATCAGGGTGCCGCGGGTCATTTACAAAGCAAAGAAGAACATGCTTTGCCGGAACTCTTTCGCGGGTCACGAGAACTTTCCGGGGACTAACCGGATAATATCTTCATCCACGCTGAAATAATAGCTGGGAAAGTATTTGGCGGTCAGCTCTTTCATTTCTTCAATAGTGGGGTATCCCTGCTCACCCACAAAGATCCGGGCATCATCAATAAGTATAATATGTTGTAGCCGGTTGTTGGCTATAAGGGCCTGGATCTCTTCGTTGATGGGAGAGTGTTTTTCGATAGTAGCTGTAATACCCCCGGAGTAATGGCCATCCAGCCAAAAGATAGCCGGTTCCTGCAGTTCTGCTAATACTGTTGCTATAACATCACCGCTATTGCCTTGCTTTAAACTGACGCTGGCCTGTCCGCTGAATCTTTTTTTGGCTCTTTCAAACAATGCCTGGCTCAGTTCAATAGAATATATTTTTTTAAAAAATTCTTTTTGTGCAAATATCATATCCCCTTTATAGGTACCTGTTTCTACCAGTACATTATAACCAGATCTTTTCTGATAATACTGTATTGCCTCCTGCTTAACTGTATGCGGAGGAGGAAGAGGTTTACCATCCTGCTCCCATTTTTTCCGGTTACCGGCAGCCTGTTTATTCTGGTATTTTTTATAACTATCAATAAGTGCCTGCGGTAATATTTTTTCCAGTAACTGCTTCATGCAAAAATTGTTTAATAATATAATCTTGCTTCTACTTTTCTCAAATAAGCCATAGTAGCTGCTGAGATTTTCTTTCTTTTCTCATTTTTTGGGATAGCGAATATTGCTTTCCAGCCGCGAAAATAGTGTTTAAGATTAAACCCTGTTACCCTGAGGTATTGAAATGACCACAGGAAGGCTGTGCTGTAGAAATATATCTTAGGCAAATAGCGCCACGCCACTTTTGATTTGTTGACCCACATCATTTTTAATTTTTCACTGGCGGGCTTTCTGCCGAGGGGCGATTCCTTATGCAGCATCACAATACTGTCATTGTACTGGATAGAATAACCTTTATCCAAAATGCGATAGCCAAGATCATATTCTTCCATACCATAAAAAAAGTCTTCAGGGTAGTAACCGATCTGTTCCAGCACTTTTCTTTTTATGGCGTGGGCTCCGCCGGCATAGTAGTAAGTGAAAAATGAATGTTTGTCTTTGTAGTTATTGTATTTTTTATGGGGCAGGCCATTTTGCTGCATATCCAATGTGTCATAATACAAAACTTTAAAAGAAACGATGGCTGTCTCTCTTTGCCGATCCGGGTCACCGGCAGCCCTGTGTTCAAACGCCTGCAGGGTTTGTTTCAGGGCATCTTTATTTTGTAATACGGCATCATCATCCAGTAATATAAGGATAGGCGCTGCGGCAAACTTCAGGGCAAAGTTGCGGCCTTTGGCTACGCCGAGATTGTCCGGCGCATTTATGTATTTAAAAGGGAAAGAGGGTTGTGACCTTACGTAATCTTCCACCTTACTATAACTAACCGTTGAGCAGTTATTGACAAGAATGATCTCTTCCAGAAGGCTGCCTGCTTCATCCAGCCCGGCAATATTCTGCAGCAGTTCCAGCGCATCATCGGGCCGGTTATAGGTTATGATAATAAAACTCAGGGGTTTCAATACTGCTGCTTTTATGGCTGTATGTGATTTTTAACTTAGTTTGCAAAATAACAAAAAAAAGACCATGCCGCTGGTAAGTGTTATCATACCCTGTTACAATGACGGGCATTACCTGGATGATGCTGTGGGCTCTGTCAAAGCGCAAACATTCAGTGATATGGAGATCATTATTGTGAATGATGGTTCTACCGAAGAGGCAACTATTCAAAAACTGAAATCATTCAATGACCCTTTGATCACCGTTTTGCATAAAGAGAACGGGCATTTGTCCTCTGCCCGTAACCATGGTATCCGTCATGCCAAAGGACAGTTCATTGTTACGCTTGATGCGGATGATAAGTTTGATAAAACGTTTATCGAAAAAGGAGTGGCCATATTGCAGCAGGATGCATCTGCCGGCGCTGTTACCTGTTATTTAAAAAGCTTTGGTTTAAAGAAATACAGCTGGAAACCCCTCGGCGGCGATATAAAGAATTTTTTATTCCGGCAGGAAAGCTGTGCCAGCGCTATGTTCAGGAAGGAATGCTGGGATAAGATCGGTGGATACGATGAACAAATGAAAAGCGGCTACGAGGACTGGGAATTCTGGATACGGCTGACGGCGGCAGGGTGGAAGGTGTATGTGCTGAAAGAGCAATTGCTGGATTACCGGGTCACTGAGAAGTCAATGCTGCTAACACAATCAGAGCCCAAAAGAGAAGCGATCGTGAATTATATCATGGAAAAACATAAGGCGCTTTACTGGCAACAATTGAAAGACGCTGTCATTCAAAGAAAGATCATTGATCTGCGAAACCCGGAAAGCACTACTGTGCTTCTTAAAAATCTTTACTGGCGGTTAACAGGTAAGAAAAAATAAAAAGAATGCCGCCGGAAAGTATCACGCAAAGGCGCAGCGACGCAACGTTAGAACAATGGGCAGTATTCTTTGCGCCGTTGCGCCGCAGCGAGAAAACCCTTATTCTTTCTTCCTGTTCTTCACTTCAATAAAAATACCGGTGGCGAGCAACAAGAGCACAGCAATTTGCCCGATCATGGTCAGCTGGCTTCCTTTTTTATAGGAAGCAGGTTCAAACTTAAATTCAATGGTATGATTACCGGCAGGCACATTCATGCCGCGGATAGCATAATTGGTCTTTACATAATCCATTTTTTTCCCATCAATGTAGGCATTCCATCCTTCGGAGTAATACACTTCGCTGAATACAGCAAACTGTGTAGTCTTTGAGGACGAACTATATTTTATGGTGTTGTTATCGTTTGTGTCCAATTTAATGGTGGCAGTGGAATCATAAACCGGCTGGGTTATCTTGCTTTCTTCGCTGGCAGGCACGATGGCCACTTGGGAAGCATCCAGCCCGTTCAGGAATTTCATTTCATCCTGCAGCGTTCCGGCAAAACGAACTACCCTTACAAACCAGACCGGGCCCAGTGCATTGGGATTTGCAATGACAAAAGGCCGTTCATTGGAGTACTGCGGAGGATTGGAGCCAATGATATACTTTGTATTGAGCATGTTTAGTGCAGTATATCTTGATTGATCCAAACCGCCTCCTCTTCCAAATGTAGTATCGCTGTTGAGCTGGCCAATTTCCGGGGATATTTTGTTTTCAATCAGGTCCTGGTAGCGGCCTATTTTGGCTGCATGGTATCCACCGATGGATTTATGAAAATAAGAAGTGGTAGCATCATTAAAAGGGGAAACAGCAAGATTCAATACCCGGTACGAACTGTGGTCGCCCAAAATTAACTGGTCGGCTTTTCCCATGGTCAGTTCACTTTTAGCTTCATCGGCATCCGACCATGGACTTTCTCCCATTGCTGTTTTATTCAAATACATATTATCTACAGGCAACAAGTCGATCAGCAATAAAATAATGGCTGCTGCCAATACCCATGTTTCCTTTTTGATCTTTTTCCTTGCGTACAACGAAAGAATAAAAAAGAAGATACCCACGATAGCGAGCGCCTTGAGGATATCCTGGAGGAAAATCGCTTTTTTATCTTCCGCAGAAGCATTGATCACGTTAAGGAGAGGTGTACTGATCTCCGGTTTTTGAGAAGATATCTGGGATTTCAGTTGCTCTGTTTCAGCCGTCATATAGCTGAATGACAAATAAGCCATAAAAGCAATAACAAATACACCTGCAATGGCAATACCTGAACGTTTTAATTTTTTCCACGTATCAGGATCATTTACACCGTTTATTACCTGTTGCAGGGCAAGAATAGCGGCAAAGGGCCATAACAATTCAAGTATCACAATGCTTACAACCGGCGCCCTGAACTTATTGTATACCGGCAAATGATCGAAAATGAAATAATTAAATTCCGGGAAGAATTTGCCCCAGGATAAAAGGATAGCAAAAATACTGACAGCGAGTATCCACCATTTTGTATCACCCTTGCCCAGGAAAAGGAAAGCAATGAACAGGAAACAAATAATGGAGCCGATATAGGGAGGGCCGGAAGTGCTGTATAATCCTCCCCAATAGTTACTTTGCAAACCATTTAATTCCTGTACGATTTCATTGGGCAATTGCTGGGCAAGTTGCTGGGGTATCTCCGAAAATGCTTCCTTTACTTTTGTGTCCTCACCTGTTTCTCTTATTCCGCCACTGCCGCCATAAATCCTGGGAAACATAACGGTGAATGTTTCCATTGGTTTGTAGCTATAGTTAAAGGCATAGTCTTTCGTCAGCCCGGTTCCTTTTGAAGCAGTGGAATCTTTTAATGATAATGAACCTCCCCGGATGGTTTCTTTTGAATATTCATACGTTGTTAATAAAGTAACTGAATTTACCAAAATGCCAATCAATGCTGCTACGCCTGTAAAGACAAGGGATTTTACAAGATGAGCATATTCTTTATTTTTTATCCACCTGATAAGGCATGCAATAGTAAAGAAGCCTAATACAAAAATGGTATAGTAAGCTATCTGCAGGTGATTGAGCCCGATAATGGTGGCGGTAAATAAGGAAAGCAAACCTGCGCCTAATAAATAATTTTTCTTGTAGATCAGCATCAGCGAAGCCAGCATAGCCGGCATATAGGCAATGCACCACATTTTGGTAACGTGTCCTGCGGCAATGATGACCGGGTTATACGTGGAATAACCAAAAGCCAGTGCTCCGAAAATGCCGACATAAGGATTTACCCCTGCTACCTGCGACAGGAAATAAAATAAGATACAGGCCAGAAAAAAGAATTGCATGGGCTGGGGCAATCCAAGGGTCAACACTTTATTTACATAGTGCGGTAACAAATTATTACTTGGCATCCATATCTGGTAAGTAGGCATGCCGCTGAACATCCCGTTTGTCCATAAGGGAGCTTCTCCATGTTTTTCTGCATAGTTGGCAATGTCCTTACTGCCGCCTTCATATTGAATGATGTCATGTTGATAAAGCGTCTTGCCTTCCAGGGCGGGTTTGCTGAATATAGCAGCAATGACAATAAAAATGAGGATGGCAATGATATGCGGCAGGATCTTTTTCCAGTTCAGGGCCTTCATGAAGAATGATTTAATGGGGCAAAATAAAGGTTTTTTGTGATTTGGCTTTACCCGATCTCAGATAGCAGGCGGTCAATGATGTTTTGCCAGTTATAATCCTGGTAAAATTGTTCCGGTACATCATTTTGCAGGCTGGCCGCTTTAATGATATTGCCGGTAAACTGCTCCCAGTCATCACCATGGGAAATAAACAGTTTCTTTTCCAAAAGATAGCCGGGCAAACCGATAGCGGCAAAAGAAGTGCTGACCACAGTACACCCGTTTGCGATCGCTTCAATATTCTTTGTTTGTATGCCTGACCCTTTTGTAACAGGATTGATAAAAACATCGGCCAACTGGAAATGATGCTGTATGGAAGCAACAAAACCTGTGGCCGTTACACCTGGTATTGCATTTAGTTCAGCCGCTTTTTCTTTGTGCAATGCGCCGCAAATAAGCAAGCGAAACTGAAATTTCTTTTTTTGCAATGACGGGACGATATGATGCAGGATCATTTCAACTGCTTTTGCATTCGGCTCATAATCCAGCGTGCCGGCAAACAGCAGCACTTTTTCGTCTGCGGAGATATTGTACTTCTTCTTTAGTTGTTCTTTTGCTGCTGTGTTTATGACAGGCTGGCCGGTTTCCTTTATGCCGTAGGGTACGATCAAACATTTTGCCGGGTCAATGTTGAAAACGGATATGGCAACGGCCTTGTCTGCTTCCGTTTTAAAAAGAATATGATCCGCTGATGAAAAGGCAAACTGTTCTGTTCTTCTTATCCACCGCCACCATAGTTTGCCCCGGGCTTTCATACGCAGGTGTTCTATATTATGTGCATGAACGATGAACCGGAAACCAATTTTTTTCCTGTATTTTCCAAGCCAGGCATGGTAAGGGTGTTCAATAATGATATGCGAGAATGACCGTTTCTTTATAAATGAAAGTATTTGATTTCTAACAAAAGGGTTCCAGGATTGCGACCTCGAAACAGGGAGAACATTCAGTAGTTTGTACGAAAGTGCAGTATCTGCATTATTATTGCGGGAACATAAACAGGTTAACGGGACAGATCTGCCCAAATGATCATTAAAATCAGCTATTCCCTTTTGCCCGCCGTATGCCGGTGGCAGCACACGGTACCAAACTATGCTCAGGAAATTTTTCATCCCGTTAATATTACAAATAGTTAATAAATTTATGGATTATGCGCTGGCTTTTATTTTTATCACGACTGGCATTTATCTGCGGATTCTGCTTTTTACTTTCATTGTCATTCCTCCTCTGGAAAAGAGGAAATGATGAAGTAATCTCCCAAACCATTATTATTATCGGTTTTGTTATCGGGCTGATCGTTGTTCCGTTTACGCTTCTTTGTTACCTTGTGATACTGGCAAGCCGGAAAAAGATCCCAGTACCTTTATGGCTGGTGATATGCAATATTATTTTCATGTTCGTTTTAATGTTTTACCTGCTTTTTATCAATGTTGAAGGCCATTATACACCATAAACCGACACGGCTGTTTCTTATCCTCGCCGGTTTCTTTATCGCTAATGCGCTGATAGCTGAATTCATTGGGGTAAAGATATTTTCACTGGAAAGCACCCTTGGCTGGAAACCCGCAACGATCCATTTGTTTGGCAATACATATTCGTTTAACCTGACATGTGGTGTACTGCTCTGGCCTGTTGTCTTCGTGATGACGGATATCATCAATGAATACTATGGCATGAAAGGAGTGAGGTTCCTGAGCTGGCTGACCATCGGCCTGATCGCATTCGGGTTTATCATGGTCTTCGGCGCTATCCGGACGGAACCGAACAGTTGGTGGATAACCAGTAAAAAAGAATCGGGGATCGATAATATGAGTACAGCTTACAATGCTGTGTTTGGCCAGGGGCTGGGAATCATTATTGCCTCTATCACTGCTTTCCTGGTTGCACAGCTGGTGGATGTTTTTGTTTTTCATAAGATCAAAAAAGCAACAGGGGAGAAGAAAATATGGTTAAGGGCGACAGGCTCAACGCTGATCTCGCAACTGATCGATAGCTTTATCGTCTTACTGATCGCTTTTTATTTTTATCCCAAATGGGTGCGTGGACAGGGAAGCCCATGGCCATTTGACCAGGTCATTGCCATTTGTATTGTCAATTATATCTACAAGTTCTGTATGGCGATCTTATTAACGCCGGTGATCTATTTTGTTCATAACCGGATAGAAAAATACCTGGGGCATGAAGTGGCTGCTGAAATGAAACAAGCGGCTATGCGGGATGAATAAAATTCTCTTTTACCATTTTTGATACTATTTTATCAATAGGCAGGGTCACACTTTCCGGGGAGAAATCCGGCCAGTCGATGAACCGGAAAGTCTCTACTTCCTTCTTTTGTTCGTACACGGCCATTTGCTCTTCGTCAAAATCAAATGGTTTGGTCCTTAACGGGGCTTTTATTTCTTCCAGCGCTTTTGCATAGTAATAAATGGAAATGATCTGGTGGTCGGGCCGGAAAGCAGATAGCTGGAAATAATCGGTCGTGTAAATATGACCCCCGACTTCCACACGCAAATTCATTTCTTCAATGAACTCTCTTGCCAGGCAATCTCTGGTTCCCTCGCCAAATTCCAGGCCGCCTCCAGGGAATTTTGTGTAATAGCTGCCACGGATATATTCATCGCTGACAAGCACCTGTTTTTTTTCATTGATAAGAATGCCGTAAACACGGAGATTAAAACGATGCATAGAAGATCAGAATATTTTTTTACGTAAGAAAAGCCAGCCGATAACGCCGGCAATGATCAGGGAAAGGGATACGACAATATAAAACGCATAACGGGAGTCTTCAAACCCGCTTTTTACATTCATGCCGAATATGCTGGCGATCAGTACCGGGAAAGTAAGCACAACGGTGATGACAGCAAGGCGCTTCAAAACCTGGTTCTGGTTGTTGGCAATGATACTGGCAAACGCATCCAGTGTACTGCTCAGGATATTGGTATAGATATTCGCCATTTCCAATGCCTGTGAATTGTCAACGACAAGGTCATTCAGGAATTCTTTTTCTTCTTCGTTCAATCCCAGGAAATTTGTCCGTTCCAGTTTCATCAGCAGCATTTCATTGGATCGCAGGGCCGTTACAAAGTACACCAGGCTTTTCTGTATCCGCATCAGTTGGAGCAGTTGTTCATTCTGGCTGGAAACATACAATTTTTGCTCTATCAAATTCCTCCGCTGGTTGATCTGTTTGAGGTATTCCATAAAATTCTGAACGATCTTTTCAAAAACCTTCAGCACCATCATATTCTTTTTATCCGGGTGACGGTTCTGGAATGTACTCAGGAATTTTTTGATAGCGGGGTTCTCAAATGAATTGACCGTGACGATCTGGTTATGCGTAAGGATGATACAGATCGGGATCGTTATATAATAGGCATCGCTTTCGTTGAAAGAATTATTCTCTGTAGGTGTTTTGATAACGATCAGCTTTACATTATCCTCCTCCTCGAAACGGCTTCTTTCATCAATATCCAGGGAATCGGTCAGGAAGTCAATAGGTATCTCCAGTCCACCTGACAATTCAGAAAACTCTTCCTGCTTAAGCGGTGGCAATACGTTTACCCAGGCGCCATTATCCGGCTTGTCTATGGCTACTGTTTTGTGGTCAATATTTTTGAAATACTGGATCATGACGGCGTAAAGGTAGGGGGAGGAGTTGGAAGTTGTTAGCTGTTAGCTGTTAGCTGTTAGCTGTTAGCTGTTAGCTGTTAGCTGTTAGCTGTTAGCTGTTAGCTGTTAGCTGTTAGCTGTTAGCTGTTAGCTGTTAGCTGTTAGAAAGGTGCAATTATTAAAGGTAAGCTTCTTTAACCAGCAACCAGTATCCAGTATCCAGCAACCAGTACCCTCACTTCACATCCACCTTCCCTTCAAATATCTTTTCAGCGGGTCCGCTCAGCCAGATGTTTTCGTAGCTGTCATCATCCCTGCGGTCAAATTCTACTGAAAGCGTACCGCCGAGGGTCTTTACTTCCACTTCATTAAATCCATTTTCGTTGTGATAGCATACCAGTGCAGCGGCGGTAACACCCGTGCCGCATGAATAGGTTTCATCTTCCACGCCTCTTTCGTATGTCCGTACGATTATTTCGTCGTCGCCGGCCTGCTCTACGAAATTGACATTGATACCTTCCTGTTCAAAGTCCTTGCTGTAGCGTATATCCCTTCCTTTTTTATATACATCTTCATTCATGACGTCGTTCACCAGTTTGATGTAGTGAGGAGAACCGGTATCGAGAATAAAGTCACCATGCTTTTTGGTCACTTTATCTACGTTTTTCATTTTCAGTGAAACAGATCCGTCAGGGTCTATCTCTGATTCATGGTCGCCGTCAATGGCCCAGAATTTGTAATCAACCCGGTGAATACCCAGGTGGTAAGCAAATTTTGTAATGCAGCGTCCGCCATTGCCGCACATACTGCCTTCCCGACCGTTGGAGTTATAATATTTCATCTCGAAATCATAGCCCGCTTTTTCATTTAGCAGCATCAGGCCGTCGGCGCCTATGCCAAAGCGGCGGTCGCATAAGCGGCGGATCTGGTCCGAATGAAGGGAAGCATATTCATGTTTCCGGTTGTCCAATATGATAAAATCGTTTCCTGTTCCCTGGTATTTATAAAAAACTACAGTCATATATTTTCCGAAAAGATAGCTATGAATTTTTTAATAAGGTTTTCTACTGCTGCTTTCCCGTCTTTTGAAAATTCTTTTTTCACCCGGTTAGCAACGATCGCATTTACGGCAAGGCAATTATGGGCCATTAATTTACCCAGCCCGTAAATAGCGGAGGTCTCCATTTCAAAGTTAGTGATCCGGTGCTGACCATAACGAAAATCTGTAAGACGGTTTATTAATTCAGGATTGCGGATGCCTAACCGCAGTATCCGGCCCTGCGGTCCATAAAAACCCGGGCAGGTGACCGTGA
The DNA here is from genome assembly GCA_036520835.1 of Chitinophagaceae bacterium. Taxonomy (GTDB): domain Bacteria; phylum Bacteroidota; class Bacteroidia; order Chitinophagales; family Chitinophagaceae; genus VBAT01. Next base: position 23,723 of record DATDIX010000359.1, read on the forward strand.
TCCCCTGGTGAAAATCTTTAACAAAATGCTTAAGCAGGGAAGCGGCGGCACCGCTGATATAGGGATAGCTCATTTGCCCGTGCATCTGTGTATGAGTAACAAAAGACTGCAGCAAAAGTTTTTCTTCATCATTCTGCTCATGCCGGTAAAAGTTCAGCAGGTTGTCAACGCCGAGACCATGTGTTGACGCTACAAAACTATCAACAGGTACATCAGCCTGCAGGGAGCCGGAAGTGCCGACACGGATGATATTAAGGGAAGTGAGTTGTTTTTTTATTTCTCTTGTTTCAAAGTTGATATTGGCCAGGGCATCCAGTTCGTTGATCACAATATCAATATTGTCGGGGCCGATACCGGAAGATAGTACGGTCAATCTTTTTTTACCGATACGTCCTGTATGTGTAATAAACTCCCGGTGCTGCGCTTTCACCTCGATAGCATCAAAATACTTGCTGATCTCTTTTACCCGGTCAGGATCGCCAACGGTGATAACTGTACCGGCAATCTCTTCCGGCCGCAGGTCAAGGTGGTAAACGGCGCCCCGTTGGTTGATGATCAGTTCAGACTCAGCAATACGGCTCATATGGAAGGGTTTAATAACATTGTTCACTATTCAATTATCAATCGATTATAAAGATTGTGCGAAAATAGCTATTTTCGCACCGGTTTTAGAAATGACCCGGGAACCAAAATGCAAAACGACGGGCTTCCTTTTACATTTCTTATTTTACGTTCTTTATTTCTCATTTTATTGGTCCTGTGGCCGAGTGGCTAGGCATGGCTCTGCAAAAGCCCCTACACCAGTTCGAATCTGGTCGGGACCTCTTATAATCGATGCAAGAAAGTGCAAAGACCTGCTGATCATCAATCAGCAGGTCTTTGATTTTCAGTAAGCCTGCACATCGATGCATAATGAAATGCCTTCAATTCATCATTGTATAGCTGATGTCAATGATTGATACAAAAAATAGACGAGTATAGAATAAAAGGCTTAAGCAATTACCAGGGAGAAATCAGATATTTTGTCTATTTCCGGATAGCAGGTAGGTTAGCAAAGTGATACCAGTTTTGTCATTTATCCGCTTAGTCTATTAATATAGTTGCCTGCCCGCGACATAAGCCGGAGTGATATAATTGATCAAATAGTACAATGACATTCTTTGAGAAAAGAAAAATAGTCGAATCGTAAATCTACGAATTGCTTGGATATTAAATAAATTCCTCTTAGCTTCATTCCACTGATTTTTGTTTTCTCTTTCCACCTATACAACTTCTCTCATTAATCCCGTACGGACAGAACAATTACCAGCTTATATTTATTATGTATCTGCGTTGAAAGACCTGTAAGTTTTATTCCTGATATTTCTGAGAACCCCCTTAGTATTTTCAAACCTTCAGCATTCGCAAATCCATTTTTTTGAAAAATGCAGGATGATTAATGTACTGCATTGAAAGGCTTTTAGTTTTTTTTATTCAGCTTCCTCAACGTGTTCGGGAATCCATTTTTGTGAAGATCAGCATTAAACCACAGGCAAATCCCGGTAGCTGCCGGGACTAATGGAACTGCGATGATGAAAATTTTTACCCTGGTAAAAAGAATTACAGCATCTGTCCGTATATCTACAGTTATTAATAATGTAACTGTTATTTGCTGTATTGCAACCACTACAACCGTCAGGAAAAATTATAACAATGACTCTGCCACTGCAGGGTCATTTGCTTTTTTGCATATACCCCTTTCCTCCACTAATAAGAATTTATTTATGAAAACATTATTTCAGTGCTTTAAAAAATCGGGCCTTGTGCTTTTCTTAATTTTTGTAGCCACACTCTTTGCCGTGCAAAGTTTTGGACAGGTATCGCAAACTTTCTCTACTCCCGGAACTTTTGCCAATGGGTTTATCGTTCCTGCGGGCGTTACGAGCATTACCGTTCAATGCTGGGGCGGTGGTGGCGGTGGCGGTACAGATGCGGGTAATAATAATGGAGGACCCGGTGGTGGTGGTGGGGCCTATGCAAGCAGTGTTTTGACAGTTACGCCGGGACAGGTTATATCTGTTACTGTTGGTGCCGGCGGGGCAGCTACTGTTGCCGGGGGACAATCCAGTTTTGGAATATTTGTCATCGCTTTAGGTGGGGGTTCTTCAACCACAAGCACAGCCGGTACAGGCGGGCAAGCTTCCGGATCCATAGGGGATATAAAATTTTCCGGTGGCAATGGTGGAGTTGGTAGTGGTGGTACTACAGGTGTTGGTGGAAGTGGCGGAGGCAGTTCTGCAAGCGCCAGTGGAAATGGTGTTAATGGCTCTAATTTTTCAGGTGCTACCGGAGGAGCAGGTGGTAATGGCCCCGATGGAGATGGTGGAGCTGGTGGAAACAATGGTGTTTCAGGGGGTGCAGTTGCCGGAACAGCACCTGGTGGTGGTGGCGGTGGAAGAGGTGACAATGGAGGAACATCGGCTTCAGGAGCAGCAGGACAAGTCAGGATTACATGGACATGTCCGACAGCGACAATTTCCTACGATTTCTCATCTTTTTGCAGATCTGTTACATCAGCAACATCTACACTTACAGGCGTGACAGGCGGAACATTTTCATCAACTCCCGGATTAACCATAAACAGTTTGACCGGGGAAATTAATCCTTCAACAAGTACAGCCGGAACTTATACAGTGTCTTACCAACTCGCTGGTGGCGGCGGTTGTTCGGCTATAAACGCAACTGCGTTAGTTACTATTAATGGAACGCCTGTTACTGCTGTTACTGGCCAAAGTGATATAAGCTGTTTTGCCGGAAGTGATGGCTCTGTCACTATATCAGTGACAGGCGGAACATCTCCCTATTTCTATTCAGTAGATAACGGCGCATCATGGACGCCTGCAACGCATGCTTCTCCTTATACCTATGGAGGGCTTGTTGCCAATACACAATACAGGATCAAAGTAAAAGACAGCAATGGCTGTTTATC
>DATDIX010000360.1:0-2835 GCA_036520835.1 Chitinophagaceae bacterium
TCCTCGCTTCATCAATTAGGATATGAAGAATTACAGAACCGCAACGTTGATATCCTGCGCCTGCTGAAAGAAAATGGTGTCGCCTATAATATTTATAATGATCCTTCCGGGCAAACACGTCCCTGGGAACTGGACCCGGTACCGCAATTGATAACTGCCCATGAATGGGAAACCATCAATGCCGGGTTGATACAACGTGCCGAATTGTTTGATCTCGTATTAAAAGACATTTATGGCCCGCAAACACTTATTAAAAATGGTATCATCCCGCAGGAATTAATTTACCTGCACCCCGGTTTTATCCGTTCCTGTGTCAACATTAAATTACCGGGGCAGCAACATTTGGTTTTATATGCAGCGGATATGGCCCGCGGCGATGATGGCCGGCTTTGGATCATCAGCGACCGTACACAGGCGCCATCCGGTTCCGGTTATGCACTGGAAAACAGGTTTGCGATGTCAAGCGTGTTGCCTGAATTATTTTCCAACCTGAATGTAAAAAGATTATCACCCTATTTTGATTCGCTGCAATATGCGCTGACAAATATGGCGCCCCGCAATACAGATAACCCGAGAGTGGTGATCCTTACACCCGGCCCTGATAACGAAACCTATTTCGAACATTCCTATCTCGCTGCTTATCTCGGGCTTACCCTGGTGCAGGGTAATGACCTGATGGTAAAAGATAATTATGTATGGCTGAAGACCATTGATGGGTTGGAAAAAGTAGATGTCATCCTGCGAAGAGTTGATGACAGTTATTGTGACCCATTGGAATTAAAAAGTGATTCGCTGCTGGGCATTCCAGGTTTGGTACAGGTAGTAAGAAAAGGAAATGTAGCAATAGCCAACCCGCTTGGCAGCAGCATTGTCGAGAGTGCAGGTCTTGTTCCTTTTTTACCAGCTATCGCCAAACATTTTTTCGGAACAGAACTGATCATGCCTTCTATCGCCACCTGGTGGTGCGGGCAACCCAAAGAAATGAATTATGTAATAGCCAATTTAAAAACGCTGGTCATAAGAAAGATATTCCGGAATGAAGCCGGCACCCGTTCGGCTATTGACGGGGCTTCTTTGTCATCATCATATGCAGAAGAACTGATCCACCAGATAAAAGCGAATCCTTACCTGTATGTCGGCCAGGAGAAGATCAATTTCTCCTCCACCCCTTCCTGGGTCAATGGAAAAATTGAAGCCGGTCATTCACTTTTCAGGAGTTTTTTGGTCAGTCATAACAACAGTTATATCGCTATGCCCGGCGGGCTGACCCGCAGCAGCACCCAGAAAAATAGTTTTATTATTTCCAACCAGCTTGGAGGCATCAGTAAAGACACCTGGGTCTTGTCTGCTGATGAAGAACAGGAACAACCGGTAAGCCTGCAGTTGAATACAGATGCTTTACAACATAAAACACTTAAACGATCACTGCCGAGTCATACAGCCGAAAATCTTTTTTGGGTAGGCCGGTATACAGAAAGAGTTATTTACAATGCAAGGCTGCAGCGGACGGTGATGCAACGAATGCTGCAAAGCAATAAACCTTTTAATGCTGACAGCACAGGCACAGAACCTGTATTGCTGCAAACAGTAACACAATGCACTTATACTTTCCCGGGGTTCTTTGAAAATAATGACCTGGTGAAAAGAAATGATATCTATGCAAGGCCGTGGTCCGAACTGACCGATATTTTATACAATGAAAAAAGAAACGGCAGTCTCAGTCATAATCTTTCTCTATTAAAAAGCGCAGTATATAGTGTCCGCAATTTCTGGGCGCTGGATACCTGGCGTGTGCTGCGGCAAATGGAAGAAGAATGGAACAAAGCAAAAAGGGATGCCCATGGGGATCATCTCCGGATGATCAGCAGTATTGATGCATTGAATACTTCCATGTTCGCTTTCCTGGGAATGAACCGGGAAAGTGTGCGCAGGGAACAGGGATGGAATATTATGGACCTTGGCAGAAAGCTGGAGCAAACCCTTTATATCATTACCTTATTAAAAAGTGTTGTTCAATCCAAACAGGAAGAACAGGTGGAACATGAGCTGCTGGAATCAGTCATGATCGCCAGCCAGAGCCTGATTACTTATCGCTATACCTACCGCGATCACCTGCAATTACCGATGGCGCTTGAATTACTAATGCTTGATACCAATTACCCAAAGTCATTAGCTTACCTGGTAAAAAAGATAAAACGTTATATCTCGCTTTTACCGAAGGAAGGAAAGGAAATACCATTAAGCAATAAAAAACGCAATATTGAAGAGGCCGACTCTTTATTAAAACTGGCAGATGTAATAAAGTTAACGAAGCATGATCCTCATACAATGGAATACACTGAGCTGAATAAATTCCTGGATAAACTATACACACTGGTTTCCGATACGTCATTACTTATATCCAAAACCTATTTTAAACACAGCCAGACGCAAAAACAATTATTTACAGCTAACCTTCTCTGATCACCATGCTCTATTCTGTTGAACATACTACCAAATACCAATACCACGAGCAGGTAAGCCTTTGTCATAATATAGCCGCCTTAGCGCCCCGCAACACGGATACACAAACCTGCAGGGCATTCAACATTATTATTTCTCCCCTGCCGGAAGTGCTGGAAGAGCATGTGGACTTTTTTGGTAATAAACTTTATTATTTCGTCATTGAACAGGAGCATGAAGAATTAACAGTCACGGTCAGATCCCAGGTGGAGAAAATAAACACAACCGACCCGGCGCCAACCTACCCTGTTCAAAGTTGGGAAAGTGTAAGGGATATACTGCTCGCTTCTACAGGTGAATACATTTATGAAAAGCAATTCACCCATCCCACTG
>DATDIX010000361.1:0-10310 GCA_036520835.1 Chitinophagaceae bacterium
TTTAGTGAACCATTGGAGACCCAATACATCATTACCGAGATCATATAATTTGCAGCTACCGTTTTTCCAGACCAGTTTGTCCTGGTAATTGCTCATTACAATAAATGTATCACCACCGGGTAATGGTTTATATGTTTTCGAGGCAGGATCATAACTATATTTTTTTCCACTTTCAACTTTATAAAATGATTTGTTACCGGCAGCGATCATTTCTTCTACCCACCCGGCTACTTTATATCCCGCCGCTTTCATTGCTTCTGTAGTTTTGCCAATTCCCAGCACATCCCAGCTTTCAAAGGCGCCGATCTCCCAGCCAAAGCCCGCCATCATTGCGTCATCGACGCGGTATATCTCATCGCTTATTTCAGGAATGCGATGAGAGATGTAAGAGAAAAGGCCATAATGAAAATGACGATAGAATTCACCGGCTTTATCCTGGCCGGCCACCAGCATTTTCAAACGCTGGTTCAGGTCATCAATGGGCTTAGCAGTTTCAATCGTTGTGAACTTTGGTTTCTTGCGGGCCTCATACTCCAGGGTTTTCAAATTCAACACATGAATTTCTTTTTCCCCTTTAGGGGTTGGGGGCATCTTTTTAAAAAATCCCTGGCCGGTCTTATCGCCGAGCCAGTTATTCTCCACCAGTTTATTTAGCCAGCCCGGTATATTGAATGAATCTTTCGCTTCATCGTTGGGGCAATTATCATGAACGCCTTTTGCCACTTTTACCAATGTATCAATTCCCACCACATCTGCTGTGCGGAAAGTGGCGGATTTGGGTCGGCCAATGATCGGGCCTGTCAATGCATCCACTTCATCAATGGTCAGTCCCAGTTTGTCAACCAAACCAAAGATGGCCATAATGCCATATACACCGATGCGATTGGCAATAAAAGCTGGGGTGTCTTTACAAAGCACGGTTGTTTTTCCAAGATAGAGATCACCATAGTTCATCAGGAAATCAACCACGGCAGGATCAGTAGAGGGTGTCGGAATAATTTCCAGTAATCTTAAATAACGGGGTGGATTAAAGAAATGGGTGCCGCAAAAGTTCTTTTTAAAATCTTCACTTCTTCCTTCACTCAGCATGTGTATGGGAATCCCGGAAGTATTGGAAGTGATCAATGTTCCGGCTTTCCGGAATTGTTCCACTTTTTCATACACTGATTTTTTTATATCCAGCCTTTCCACCACTACTTCAATGATCCAGTCGCAGCCGGCAATATCTTTCATATTGTCATCAAAGTTCCCGGTAGTTATTTTCTTTAGTACGTCTTTGTGGTAAACAGGTGAGGGGTTTGATTTAATGGCCGCTGCCAGCGCATCATTAACGATCTTGTTTTTATCGGGGGCTTTTTTAATCCCCCCTTCGGGGGGTGGGGGGGCCGCAATATCTAATAATAATACCTGCACACCAATGCCTGCAAAGTGGCAAGCGATCCTTGAACCCATTACCCCGGAGCCTAAAACAGCAACTTTTTTGATTGATCTTTTCATACGATGAAATTAGTTAGTTATGCAACTATTCCGGAATCGAAGTTAAGGGATTTTGGTCAAGTCGGTCAGACCCGGCATTGCATAAAATCGTCTGGTATAAAGAAACAGGGGATCAGGTGAGGTTTTACAATGCAGTCAATGCACAATCAACCGTAACCCGGATGCTTTTGGAAATATTGTCCCTGTATATTTTAGGAATGGAGATCTTATAATCGGCTACCAATGCAGTGAAAACGGAATTTAGTGTGAGTTTTCCGTCTTTAATGGTAATAGTGCCGGTAGTTTCTATATCTTTTGTTATACCATGGATGGTAAGTTTGCCATTTGCTTTGGCTGTATAAGTTCCATTGGTAGTATAGTTTATCTCGCTGTTGTTCGTGATCTGTCCCTTGAATTCAGCTTTGGGAAACTTATCACTTTCCACATAGTCCCTGTTAAAATGTTCCTGCATCAATCCTTTTTTGAATTCGAAGCCTTTCATGAGTACAGCGAACTGCAGGTCACCGGTTTTTGTATCGAGCAGGGTTACCACGCTTTTGTTGATCGCTTCAATATCTTCAACGGATGTAGAAGAAAAGAAAGATATTTTGCCGGTTTTTGTATAAAATTTTCCCTGGGCTATTGTCGTCAATGAAAACAGGAGTAAACAGCCGGCAATCATAATTGTCAGTTTCTTCATACTATAATGATTAATCTTTTTTGGTAATTACGGCGCATAAGTTCATGATCACATCGGAGCCAAGCCCCATTTCGTCTTTATAATAGCCGGTACAGGCTCCCCGCAAAGTAACAGACGATCCCGATGTCAATCCGGCTGCATCATCTTTGTGAATAGTGTCCATGGAGCACCTGACGGAAGACAGGCTGGTACTGTCCCCCAGGATTATTGTATAAAATCCCCTTTCATCTTTCTCTATATTTTTAACAGAACCGCTGACCTCGATAGCTTTACCATTGTATTTCCGGTTCGCAGCCGAATCATCCGCTTCATAGGAACGGATGAGATCCGTTGCGGATAAAGTGAAATCAGGTTTTACATGCTGGTAGTTCCTGTTAGAACGGGTGAATTCCCTGTATCCATACCATGCGCCACCAGCCATTACGAGCAAAATGATCAGCCATATTATCTTTTTCCTGCTCACAGAAATTAGTATACTTTTTAATGAAGCGGATAATAAACATAGTTTCCGGAGTTTTAATCGTTATTAATCGGTTAAGGGTTGCGTTTTCTTTGTTCTTTTTTATACTGGCGTACCAGCTTTTTATTATTCTTCAGGCCAATGCTGCTGCTGACGCCGCTCAGTGTGATCTTTACCAGGTAATGCAAGGCTGATCTTCCCCTTGCCCGTTCAAATATCACAGCATCTTTTCCTGACCTGTTGTTCTTTTTTATAGCCACATTGGCTAAAAAGCTTGCCAAACCTTTTACTGATCCTTTTTTTGAACCGGCTTTATTGTTCAGCAGTTTTATTTTCAGGTTGCGATAATGAAATGTCATCTCACCGATAGCTATATATTCATTACCGGTTACCTCCATATATAAGGTATCCGCCATGCCTGATTCTAATTTTACCGACGCCAATGGGATCAACACGGGATTTAATATCCTGGTATCAGCTGAAGAGGCGGATACCCTCATTAAAAACCCGGCAAGCGAATCTGCGTAAGATTCTTTTACGGCTAGTCGGACAGGGATCGAATCCATCAGTAAAAAGCCCGCATTTAATTGCAAACTGTCTCCCGGCTGAAGATCATAATTACCGGCCGACAACACATTTACATTCAGCTTGCTTACAGTTATCCTGCCGGGCTGGTTTGTTTTCTCATTTATTTCAGTGTACTCAACATTCCCGTTATTGACATTGATAAGACCGATGTTCAGGCGTGTCGGTATTTTTTTCAGGAAGTTGACCGGTAATGGTTTAATAATACTTTTTTGCAAGGGCAGGCGCTTATCACGGAAACCCGTAATGACTGGATCACTGATAGTAACTGTGCCGGCATTCAGTATGGTATCTTCCAGGTATTTGGTTAGGTTGATCGGGCCGGCGGTTATCGGGCCGGTTTTCAGTGTCAAATAATCTGCCTGGAATTGCTGGCTGTTCTTGAAATCTTCCAGGGTCTGTGTCGGATGATAACTAAATGAATTAACCGTGAATGTTTTTGTTGCCCTGTTATAGCCCGCATTTTGCCAGTCAATCTGCTTTTTTGCATCAGCATAACTGCCGGTTATTTCCTGCAGGCTAAAAGAACCATTGTCCTTTGCCAGTTGCCGGATGTTTAACAGCGAAGCAGCACTGATGGCCAGGTTATTCAATTTTGCCGTGGTTATTTCAAGCCTGCCAGCCTGTTTGTTCAGGTTATCGAATAAAAAATTATTTGCCTGCAGATTACGGATCGTTCCCTGCCAGTCCCATTCACCGGCATCGTTTGGCTGTAGCGAAAAGTTATTAATCTGTGTATTGATCGTCCCGTTTCCTGCATTAAAGTTCCTGCCACCGGCAGTAAATGAAAAATGATGAAGCAAAAGAAGCAGTTCATTAACGGAAACAACTGATTGGCCGGTGATCCGAAGACCCCGTAGCTCCAGCAAACTGTTTTTTTCCTCCTGCCCCCGCCATTCTATCCGGGTGAACCCGCTGTGCCCGGGTTGTTCCAAAAGAAGATCAGGTTGGCGGATAGTCACTTTGCTGAAGGAGACTTCCGGGAACTGTGTTTTTTTATAGACGACTGCATTATCTTTTGGCAAACTTCTGCGCCGGATATAAGGACGTGTTATGCTAACTTCATCTGCTTTTATTGAGCCATTGATAATAGCATTCAGATCAGTTGTAAAATCAATAGAAGGAATAATGGCAACGACAGAATCAAGAGCCGTTTTCTCTTCAAACCGGGCATCACTTATTGTTGAAGGCTGATGATCCTTAAAAAGAAATTGCCTGGCGGTCAACTGCAAACCCTTACCGGCCAGGGAAAAATTATTTCCTGTTGCACGCAGGTTTGTTATGCGGGGGTTATTGTTCTTTACCGGTGCAAATTCATCAGCCGATATTGTTTCAAAAAAAACGGATAACTGCCTGCCGCCGGTTAAAGTAGCCAGTTTTGTATTTGTCCCCCGGATATCCCTGATCACAAAGTCAGGAATGATATCCTTTTTTCCCTGCACGCCTGTTATCAATACATTTGCTTCCTGCCACTCAATACCGTTTATCTCCGTGATAAAAGAATTATTATCCATCTGCATATTTCGGACAGATACATTTTTTGCATCAACACCCAGGTTTTTTTCTTTGTTGGTGACAAATACTTTTCCTGCTGTGAACCGGCCATCCTTTCCTGTAAAGTCAACATCTTCCATTTCTGCTGTCAGGTTGCCTGACCGGAGTGATCCTTTCTTAAAACGAAGCCAGCTTACAGATCTTTGCAGTGTACTGATGCGGCTTGATTCAATGATACGCTGGCTTAATAAAGACATGCTGGCATTTTCCAGTTGCAACCGGGTTTTGTCTTTGAAATCCACGTTGATCTGGCCATCCGTAATATCAAGGTTATTAAGCTGAATGACATCGCCGATACCGGCGAGCACCTGGAAAACATCCTGGTTTTTATTTTTATTATCAGGCTTTTCAATAAAAGAATAATTGATTACGGGGCGATATAATGTTGCTCTTTCTGCTGACAATTTTTGCTCAAAGACCAGGTCATCCCAGGAAAAGCCATTAAGGATAAACTGCGGCATGCTGAAACTATTGATCGTTTTGCCGCCCTGGATTTGACTTAAAGAGAAATTGCTCAAATAAATGCCGTTGGTGTTGAGCAATATGCTGTCAAACCGCAATGCGTAAGTGCTGTCACGTAAAAAATTTTCGTAGTTACGAATGGCCATCGCAAATGTTCTGACCGTAAGCGGTTTTGGAGAATTCTTTTGAATACGAAGACCCTGTAATTCAAAATTATTATGATCAGAAGTAAAAGAACTGGGCCGTCCTTCCCGCAATGTATTAATATCAAAGGAGCCGTTTTTTACAACAACAAACCCTACCTGCAGGTCCCCGGTCAGTTGTTGGATCAGTTCATTTAGTTTGGGTGTCGGCTTCGGCACGCCGGTTTTTTTTTCCAGTTCTACATCTAACCTGAACTGCGGGTTAATGCAATAAACGGAATCTGCTTTAATGATCTCTTTTTGATATAGCGTGTCAAAATCAATATTGGTCATCTGAAGCTTATCAAAAAAGATCAGGAAAGAACTTTTGGAGCTGTCTCCCTTGCTGGCAGCTATCGTGCAACTGTCAAACTCCACCATCTTGTTCCGGATATTGATACGAAAATTGCTGAAGCTTAACCGGTGCCGGCCATCCGGGAAGTAAATGTTCTGGTTATGTGTTTGCAGGGCGACATTATCACTGAAAAGTATTTTGCGGCTGCCGGCAGTATTACCGGTGTCTACCCGAAGGTTGTCCAGGTGGAACTGGATATTGGTGATCGTAACCGGAAGTTCCTCCGGGGCCATTTTATTGACCAGGGTAAACTTCCCGTTATTTATCCGGAAGCTATTAACCCGTAATAACTTCAAAGCATCCTGGATTGACTTATAAACTCTTCCCATTTCCTGGGGGAGGGACACCTTGCTGGCTTTAGTGGTGTCAGCATCCTTTGGTGAACGAAGTCTTGAAACCTGTATATCAGGATTGAAAAGATTCAGTGAATCAAATACTATTTTTTTTTCGAAAACAAGGGGCAGTATTTCTTTTACACGAACATCGATGCGGTCAACAGCGAAACGATAAGAAGTGGCGGCGGTAGTGCTATCGGCAGAATAAAAGACCGCATTGCGCAGCTGCATGTTATTGCTGAACCAGTTGAAGCTGAATTTTTTTACTTTGAGTTTAAGCCTACCGTTTGACCTCGATTCTACCAGTTCTGCTAAAAGTTCTTCGGCCTGGTTGATAAACCAGAAATGAAAGATGGTCAGCAGCACAACAAGGCTGCCAAGAATGTAAGCGGTTATCTTTAGGATCCTTTTTTTAAAGGGGCTTATTATCAAGGGCGGAGAAAATTAATATGGAAATTTACCGAAAATATGTGATTTGAAGCAGCCAAATCTGTAATTATAAAATAAGAAGTATTTGACGGTTCACCGGGGGGTATAACAGGTAAGAAGTGTTTCCCATACAGTATCACCTGAATTCATTTTTCAGGAAATCATCCAGCTTATCTGCCCAGTGACTGAGATCGTTTATCAGCGTGATCATTTCGTCATAATCCATACCGGATATATTTCGTTCGGCAATAATGCAAACCAGGTCCCTTTCTTCTTCAGCGCTTATTTTATAGCCGAGGTAAGTGGCGTTGATGGCCAGCGCCGTTTTATATAGTGCAAGTTGTTTATTTGTATCCTTCGGGATCCCGCATAATGGCGCCATGCACCGGATAAATGTTTGTGGTTGCTGCTGCAGGTTTTTCTGTGTGGTCAAAAATACCTCGATAGTAGAAGACCCCTGTGCAAAATACCAGGCGCCGGTCTTTGGATTATACACTTTTTTTTCCTCCACACCCATATCAGTGCAAAGGCGATGCAGGTAATCTTTTATTCTTTCCGCTGCTGTCATTTGCTGTAGCTGAAATATTTGATGAAACTAACTAACGGGTGAACCATTGGCAATCGCCTCATCCGGGTTAATAAATTTGAGTTTGCCATCTTTATCCTCCGCCATCAGGATCATGCCATTACTTTCGATGCCTTTCATCTTTCTCGGCGCCAGGTTGGCAACGATCACTACCTGCCTGCCAATGATGTCTTCCGGCTTAAAGTGTAACGCTATGCCCGAAACAATGGTTCTTTTTTCAAAACCCAGGTCCACTTCCAGCTTTAAGAGCTTGTCTGCTTTAGCTACTTTTTCTGCAGCGGTGATGGTAGCAACTTTCAGATCGAGTTTGGCAAAGTCATCATATTGGATGGTTGACTTGTTAACTGGCTGACCGGTTGACACGGAACCGGCTTCTTGCTGTGATGTCTTTTCGGATTCGGTCATAACAATATTACTTTTCAACTTTTCGATTTGTAAACTTATCTCTGCATCCTCGATCTTCCTGAATAATAATTGCGGTTCCCTTAAACTGTATCCAACACTCAATAGTTTCAACTTACCGGCATTATCCCAGTCCAGCATCTTGTCCACCACTTTCATCATTTGCAACATGCTTTTGGCAGTATTGGGTAAAAACGGGTTGATCAGCACAGCCAGGTTGGCGGTTAACTGTAAACACAAATGCATGGTATTGTCAATGCTTTTTTGCGAGGCAGCGTTTTCCGTCAACTGCTTTGCAACTATCCAGGGTTCTTTTTTTTGCATGTACTGATTCCCTTTACGGGAAAGATCAATCACTTCATACAAAGCTTCCCTGAACTTATATTGTTCCAGCAAATTTTCAACTTTCGCTTTTGCACTTTCGATCTCAACGATCAATCCTTTGTCATTATCATCAAGAGTATCTGTATGCAGTTTTGGTACTTTACCACCGCATAATTTATGCATCAGCACCCATGTCCTGTTCACAAAGTTCCCGAATATGCTCACCAGTTCACTGTTCACCGCATCCTGGAAACCTTTCCACATAAATTCACTATCCTTTGTTTCCGGGGCTATTTGCGTCAGGTAATAGCGGAGCATATCCACACACTGGCCGCCGCCATTTTCCTTTTTTACAAAATCATTGATATAATCCCTCATATCCAGCTTCCAGTTGCGGCTGGTACTCATTTTATCACCTTCCAGGTTCAGGAATTCATTGGCAGGTACATTGTCCGGTAAAATATTCCCATGCAACTTCAGCATGACCGGAAAAATGATGCAATGGAACACAATATTGTCTTTGCCGACAAAGTGAACCAGTTTTGTATCCTTGTCATGCCAGTAAGGCTTCCAGTCTTTTTTATTATCAATGGCCCATTGTTTGGTGGCGCTGATATAACCAATGGGAGCATCAAACCATACATACAAAACTTTACCCCTAACGGCGGCCTCGGAAGCCCCTCCTTTGGAGGGGTTTGGGGAGGTTGGCACTTTAATGCCCCATTCAAGATCCCTTGTTACTGCCCTTGATTGCAAACCACCTTCTATCCAACTCTTACACTGACCAACTACAGTTGTTCTCCAGTCATCTTTATGTTGCTCCAGTATCCATTCTCTTAAAAACTGTTCATGTTTGCCCAACGGTAAATACCAATGTGATGTTTTTTTCTTTACCGGCGTCTTACCGCTTAAGGTACTTACCGGGTTAATGAGTTCATCAGGGCTTAATGTTCTGCCGCAGTTCTCACACTGATCGCCAAAAGCACGGTCGCTGCCGCAATTGGGACAGGTGCCTTTTATATAACGATCGGCCAGGAATGTTTTGGCTTCCTCATCATAGTATTGTTCGGTTTCTTTTACTTCGAGTTCATTCCGGTCATTCAGGTAAGTAAAAAATTCCTGCGCCGTTTCGTGATGAAGCGGGTCGCTGGTACGATGGTAGATATCGAAGCTGATATCCAGGTCATCAAAATCCTCCTTCATCGCCTGGTGATACTTATCAATAATAGCCCGCGGTGTAGTGCCTTCTTTGGTGGCCTGTATCGGAATGGCTGTGCCATGTTCATCACTGCCGCATACGAACACCACATCTCTTTTTTGTGCCCGCAGGTAACGGACATAAATGTCAGCAGGGATATAGGCGCCTGCCAGGTGACCAACATGTTTTAACCCGTTAGCATAAGGCAGGGCTGAAGTGATTAAATATCGTTTGGGATCGGTCATGTATAATTCCAGTCTTTGGTAGTCGCAAAAATACCTGAATAACAGTCATTGCCCAAACCGGGTATTGTTGCTGCGATTTTATTTATATTGAGTTAAATTCATTTGATTGTATGCCACAAAAAACTATAGAAGATAAACTACAGGAACTTGGGTTGGTTTTACCTGTTTTACCCGTATCGAAAGGTATTTATAAACGTTGCCTGGTTGATGGCAACCATTTATATGTTTCAGGACATATTTCAGTGAATACAGACGGAAAAGCAATTACCGGGAAACTGGGTAAAGACCTTGATGAAGATCAGGGCAAGGCAGCGGCCCGCCAATGCGGGCTGGCTATACTGAGCTCTATCAGAGATCATTTCGGAAACCTGGATAAAGTGAAAAGAGTGATCAAAATACTGGGCATGGTGAATGCCATACCAGAATATGAAAAGCACCCGGTTGTTATCAACGGTTGCAGTGAACTGTTTGCCGCACTGTGGGGAGAGGAAAATGGAATTGGTGTAAGAAGCGCTGTGGGCATGGGGTCTTTACCCGGTAATGTGGCTGTAGAGATTGAGGCATTGTTCGAAATAGAACCCCAAACCCCTAAAGGGGCTTAAGAAGATCACTGCAAATAGAAACTTCATCACAGAGTTTAGTTGTATGAAATCTGAAAACGAAAATTGGTACAGCATCAGCAATATTGATGAACTGGATTCTCCGGCATTGGTTGTTTTTCCTAAAAGGGTAAAACATAATATTCAGCTTGCTATCAGTATGGTGGGTGATGTGAAAAAATTAAGACCGCATGTCAAGACCCATAAATCCGGTGCCGTTGCACAGTTGATGATGCAGGCAGGTATCAGTAGGTTTAAATGTGCCACGATAGCAGAAGCTGAGATGCTGGCTCAATGCAAGGCGAAGGATGTTTTACTCGCATACCAGCCTTTGGGACCGAAACTTCGGCGTTTTGTCTCTTTGATCCAAAAATATCCTGCAACAAAATTCTCTTGTCTTACAGATAATGCGGCTGCA
>DATDIX010000362.1:0-30442 GCA_036520835.1 Chitinophagaceae bacterium
CCGTAACAATAGCCAGGAAAGGAATAGCTTCAAATGTCAGCCATGATTGAGTGAAATAAATGGCGCAAAGGGCAGGCAGCATCCATTGCCTTTTGGTTTCGGTGAAGTAGCGGTAAAGAATATAGATGTATGCCCATTTTAAAAATTCAGTATATACATGCTGGTGAAGATCATCGGCCCAGCAAATAAAATAACAGCTTATTACCAGGAGCACCCAGGAAATAAAAGCAGATGCAGGATCAGGAACTAATTTTTTTAAGGCTATTTGTAAAAAGAAAAAGAATAGAACGGATAAAGCAATAGGGAAAATGGCAATCCGGTAAGGATCTTTCGTATTCAATATTCTTGCATACAGCCCGCCCAGCATATCAGGCAATGGCGGATAGTGAGTATATACTTCCACACCAGTTTGATTAAAATTGCCTGTATAATTGAACACAGGTAAAGCTTTGGTCTTTGAATACCCAATGTCTTTGAACCACATGGCAGATGAATGAACATTACGGCTGCTGAAGGCATCGCCATACACACCTGTCCGGGCTTCTGTAGTCGTATCAGCAATCGGCATATATATCCACCGGAAAATAATAAGGCTATAGCAAAGAATAAAGACAAGTATGGTAATAAGTCGTTTTGACATCAGCCAAAATTATTCATTACTTCTGCAACTTTTTTCATTACTAATGTCGTATCCATCCGCTTCATACAAAAATTATCGCCGCCGCAGGGAAGTACCGTAGTATGATGAGTGCAGGGCGAGCAATGCACGGAAAGATATACGGCTTTGAACAGGTCGGATTCTTTCATCCTTGTCTTAGGGTTAGTAGGTCCCCATAAAGAAACGGCCGGAACGCCAAGCCTGTATGCGTAATGTAAAGGGGCACTGTCAACTGTAATTAGCAAAACTGTGTCATTATATAAAAGGGAAATAAAGTCTTCGATGGAATATTTGCCGGCAATATTCTGAACAGCTATTCCTTTCAGTCCATCATTTTGCCTGATCTTTTCATAATAATCAATATCTGTATTTGTCCCGGACAGGAGAATAGTGCAATTATAAGTTGCATTCAATTCACGGCATAAACGGATCAAAAGATCTTCAGGATACAGCCTTTCCCTCGCCAGTTCACTGCAGGTATTGCTGATAAGGATATGTTTTTTGGTTTCATTTTTCCCGGATACTACAGGAAAACCGGGAAAAGTAAACCGGTCTTTTACTTCAGCGCCTAATGCTTCAGCCATCCGTTCATAATTTTCATGCGCAAGGGAGAACTGGTTGAAATAAACAGGGTGCGTATTAATATTTTTTCTGAAAGAAACCTCGTTAAAGAAAAAATCAAAGCGGTTGCGGGCACAGGTCCATAAAGAAAAGAGGGTAGTAAGCTTTGAATACACTTCAAGGTTGCAGATCCAGAGTTTCTTTTTCCGCCATGAACGAAAAAGATTCTTTATAGCGCTGCCCATTGCGTTTAAAAGTGTTGTATCATCATATTCCCAGTACTCATCAAACAAACCTGTTGGTTGAATTCCATTTGTTACAGAACGATTGGCCAGCAGGATCAGCTTAGCGGCCGGGTATTTTTGTTTGATAGCAAGGATTCCATCAGCCGCCATCAGTACACTGCCAATGCCCATTATTTTAATAAAGAGTATATGCTGCGGAGCCGGCAGTAACGAGTGATTTCTTCTTATAATGAACCCAAGTGTCCTGGCCGCAATGAGATTGACGGCTATGAGGAAATTACCAAGGTATTTGTCTAATTGTTGTTTGTAGCGGAGTGTCACTGAGATAGATTCAATATCAATATTACCGCAGTTGTCTTATTCATCCAAACCATCTTTACCGATCGGTGGTAAGGACACGTTTTACCTGTTGTATTTTCAGCCAGTCTTTGTATTTCTCCTATGTGGATAACTGGCCTTTGGCATGGCGCATGCAACTATATAGCAGATCCAAACTATGCCTTATGAAAATGACTACTACATTTACCATGAACCTGCTGATGATCCTGCTGTATTATTTTCTGTTAAGGTTAATGCTTCCTTTCTGAAAATAAAAAGCTACTCAAGGATATCAGGCCTTCTTTCTTTGGTTCGCTGCAGTGACTGCTCATGCCGCCACTCTTCTATCTTTTTGTGATCCCCGCTCATTAATATATCCGGTACTTTCCATCCACGGAAATCTTCAGGTCTTGTATAGACAGGCGGAGCCAGTAAATTATCCTGGAAGGAATCAAACAAGGCAGAGGTTTCATCATTCAATACCCCCGGCAATAGCCTTCCTATTGAATCTACCAGTACAGCTGCTGCCAGCTCGCCGCCACTGAGTACATAATCGCCGATAGAGATCTCCCTGGTAACAAAATGCTGTCTTATCCTGTCATCTATGCCTTTGTAATGGCCGCAGATCATCAGGATATTTTCTTTCAGGGAAAGCGTATTGGCTATTTTCTGGTTCAGCGTTTCGCCATCCGGTGTTAAATAAATGATCTCATCGTATTTTCTTTCAACCGATAATTCTTCGATGGCTTTCGCCAACGGTTCCGGCATCATCACCATGCCGGCGCCACCGCCATACTGGTAGTCGTCTATCTGCCCGTATTCATTTACCGCCCATTTGCGTAAGTGGTGCACATGTACTTCCAATAAGCTTTTTTCCTGCGCCCTTTTCATGATGCTGTGCTCAAAAGGGCTTTTTAGCAATTCAGGTAAAACAGTGAGAATGTCTATCCGCATGTGTCAAAGATAGCTATTAAAGAAAAAGACCGGCCCTGTTTGAGCCGGTCTCTGCCGCAGGTAATTGCTGCACCGGATTTAGTTCAATTCAATCTTGCCCCGGCTAATGAGATAGCTTTTGGAAAAAGTATATTATTCTCCAGGTGCACATGCTGGTGCAGATCCATTTCAAAAGCCTGTAAAGCGGCAAATAATAGCTTATAAGTAGTACAGGCATCCTGTGGCGGCGTATAGTTGTCCGACAGTTGCCTTATTTCTTCCAGCAAGGAACCTGCATGATCATGCTCTTGTTCCATCATACTGATCGGTGCCTGCAGGTAAGTAACACTCAGGGCTGCTTGTCCGTGTTCATGATTCATAAAGTTTTCCAGTTCTTTGATGCGGGGAAAGAGAACCACTTCTTCCTTTTGCATATGCATTGTCATTTCTTCTTTTACTGCCGCCACTGCTTCAAATATTTTGAATAGTTCCGGGTGGCGTTGTCCGTGTTTAGAAGCTACTTTTTCTGCATATGCAAATAATTGCGGCAGCTCTTTTTTTACATAGTCGTGGTGCGTTGTCACAATATAGTCTGCCAGTTGCGCTAATGAAAGTTTATCGAAAGGAAAAGTTTTCAGATCAGGCGATGATACCACTTCTTCCAGTTCTTTCAGCAACTCGTCAACAGGGATGCCTTGTTCGGTACAGGCCTGCTGCAATGAACGTTTTCCTTTGCAGCAAAAGTCCAGGTTATATTTTTCAAAAACGGAAGCTGTACGATGGTTGCCGGTCACTATCTGTGCCAGTGTACGGGATGCTGATTCATTCATGATATTCTTTTTTTATAATGAGTAAATAATTGTCAGAGATCTTTACGTTTGAAAACACGCAATGCCCACCAAAGTGGCAGCAGTATCCACAGCAGCATGATGCCTGCTGTGAAAAGAATACCGGTTCCGCTGCCAAAGAAATCTTTATATAAAGCGCCGGTATAACCCATCAATGCGCTGATATCCATTTTCAGCATAATAAAAATGCGACCCAGGTCAATCGGGTTGAGGGCGGAAAGGGCCAGGGTAATTTTTTCCATCGGGTAATCACTAAAAGAAAAGAGGATCAGCAATACCAGGCCATCGAAGATCAATGCGAAATAGAACCAAAGCAATAGTGCTGCGCCTATACCCCTGGCCTTATCTCTCGCTTTTACAGAAGCAAGGAATGCGATTGATGTAAAAACAAGCGTCAAAGCGCAACCGGTAAACAGTAAAGCCATTCCTGTTTCATCAAATGCAAATAAAAATACAGGAATGCCAACACCGATAAAAAATGCGCTTAACAGCGATAAAGCAACACCCGCATATTCACTGAACAATATCCGGGTACGGCTCAATGGCTGCGAAGACATCAGTTCTATGAATTCATACGAATTATAATAATGGATCGTAGTGAATATCATGCTGATCAGCGGGACAACGATCAGTACGATATTCAGCAGGCCCAGGATGGCTTTGCTGCTATTTTCTTCCAGTTGGAAAAGACTCATAGATACAGCGAATAAGAAAAGGGTATAAGCAATTACGACTTTACTCCTGAGAATATCATACAAAACGTATCGTGATAATTTCAGCATATATTTATTTTCTGCCCTTATTTTCTGTTTCCTTCATTGCCAGCA
Source organism: Chitinophagaceae bacterium (assembly GCA_036520835.1). Taxonomy (GTDB): domain Bacteria; phylum Bacteroidota; class Bacteroidia; order Chitinophagales; family Chitinophagaceae; genus VBAT01. Next base: position 4,391 of record DATDIX010000362.1, read on the forward strand.
CCTCATCCACCCATAGCGCTTCTTTTTTTCCTCCTTTCATCACCTGTGCGATAGCTTTGCCCAGTTTATCCTGCCCGGTTTCCTTACGCAAGGTTTCAATATCTTTTAAGAAGATCATCTTTCCTTCCTGCAGGTACATTACATGTGTGGTCAGTTCGTCCAGGTCACTGAGGATATGAGAGGTGATCAGTATCAGTTTGTTCTTTTTCTTTTCCTGCATGATCTTTTCTTTCAGTATCTCTGAAGAAAGCGGGTCAAGCCCGGCAGTAGGTTCATCCAGTATCAATATTTCCGGGTTAAAATAAAAGGCAAATGCGGCGCTGACCTTTTGCCTTGTACCCCCGCTGAGTGTCCGCATCGGTTTATCAAAAATGGAAACAAGGTTAAACTTTACCAGCAGGTCAGTATCCAGTTCTGTGTCGGGTACCCGCCTGATATCTTTCATCATTTTAAACAGTTGACCGACTTTCATATTGTCAGGATAACGGCCTATCTGCGGCATATACCCGATCTGTCCGCGATAAGAGGGATCGCCATTTATTTTTTTTCCATTCATATAAATAGCCCCGTTGCCTGCTTTTACCATGCCTAGTATGCATTTGATAAGAGTGGTTTTACCCGAACCATTAGGTCCGATCAATGATACAACCTGGCCTTTGCTGAAAAAGGCATTGATATCATTCAGCGCCTGTAGCTTTTTAAAACGTTTTGCCAGGTTCTCTATCCGTATCATAGTTTGTTTGGTTTCATAAAGGGTTTATCATCTACCAGATTTTCCGGGGTCAGGCTGGGTATGGCTTTCTCCGCTTTGTCTAAAAGGGATACCATAAAACTTCTCATCAGGATCAGTGTATGGGGGTTTTGTTCTACGATCATGGCATACATACTAACAGGATGATAAGGAATATCCCCGATACCATCCTTGTTGATATCATAACCTTCATATTTATCCCAGTAGTTATTGTAGAATTTATTCAGCATCATCGTGCCATTGGTGGCTACATCAAAGCTGTTGCCGTTAAAATTATTATGGTGAAAATTATTGTCATCGCAACTGGCCTGTACTTTCATTGCCCATCCATTGTTATTAAAAACATTTTGCTGAATTTCCATCCGGCTGCTGCCTTCCATGTAGAGGGCTACTGTATTTTTCAGGAACGTGTTATTACTGACATAACTGTCGGTGATCTCTTTCAATAAAATACCGTAAGCAGAAGGCCCCCAGTTCTCTTCAAAATGATTTTGCTCCATCCTGACCTTTTTGGAATACATGACGGCCACACCGGCCCCGTTGTTCCTGAAAGTGTTATTGATATAGTGATCGTTGTGGGAGAACATAAAATGCAGCCCGTAACGGATATTCTTTTCACTCAGGTTTTTCCGGATGACAGACTCAGTAACGAACTCAAAGTAGATCCCGTCACGGTGACCCTGTATATGGTTATTCTCTATCAGTGCATGATCGCATTTCCACAAATGAATACCGTTGCCTGTTAATTGTTCTGTTTTGGGATCACCCGCAATATGATTATTACGGATAGTGCAGTAAGTGGAATTGGACACATGAATGGCGAAGTAAGAATTTGAAATATCATTGGCCTCTAAAAGAATACCGGAAGCGTCAATGATCTTAATAGCGGCAAAATCATTTAATGCTGAATAGCCGGCGTTTCGGAACCGGATATTTTTTACAGTAATATTCTTTCCGCTGATCGTTAGCTGTTCATGTTTATTCTCACCATCCAGTATAGTATTACCCTCGCCCAGTAGCGTGACAGATCTTGTGATCAGGACATTCCCTTCTTTGTATACGCCATTCTTAAGCAGGATAGTGTCACCTTGTTTCGCAATGCCCAGTGCATTTTTTAAACTGGTAATAGTTTGTCCGTGGCCCACTATGATGATGCGTCCATAACTATTAACGAGAATAAAAAGGAATAATATGATGAACGCATAACGCATCTCTTACTGTACTTTGTTGTATAGCTGCAGCCAGTTCATTAATTCGGCCTGTTTGCCTTTTGCATAGTTTTCGGCTTCCTGCTTACCAGGAAATCCTGCCGTATTGCTCCCCATAGGGCTTTTCAGTTCGGGGCTTGCCACAAACGTTGCGGACTGCACATCAATAAATTCATTTGGTTTTCCGAAATCCAATGTTACTTTTTTCGCAATATCTTTTTCCGCTTCACCACCCATTTTCAGAAAGCTGATCATGCAGTGCAGATCATCGAATTTAAGAACCTTTCCTTTTTTTGTAATTATTTCACCACCGAACCTTGTATCGGTAATACCCATTTTGCAGAACTGGCAAACGTCTTTCCCGGGTTGAAAAGGTTCAGGATTTGTATTACATGAAATAAGGAGTAACAAAACAACTGAAGCAGCGAATGCTGAAGCGGTTTTTGTTTTACTGACTGTTTTGCGATGGCGATACCATTCAACAAACCACACAAGGAAGGCCAATGAACCGGCTGCTATCACTATCCATCCACCGACATCAGGAAAGGAATAAGAATCAAAATTCAACAACCTTTTATGACCGATCAGGGGAGGCTGGTATGACAGGCCGGGAACCTGTATCGGCGCTTTGGGATCAAGATTGTGTCCGTAATCATATCCCCAGGAGTAAAAATCATACATGGCTAACAGGCCACCAATGGCGCTCAGTACAAGATAGATGAAAAGAAACTTTCTTTTGCCTGTGATGGCCACTATCATTCCCAGCAGCATGAAAAAGGCAACTACATAGGGGAGAAATTTAAATTCCGGGAACATGTCTACCGTAATATGCTTCATGCCTATGTAATGGTTCAGTCCGTTGATAATGTCCACATCACCTGACAGCCCGTTGATCCAGATATTCATCGTTAATCCTTCGGGGTATTGCGGAGCAAACAGGTCGATTCGCCAGGCCGGTAAAAAGAACACAGCGATCAATGCGCCGGAGGCAAAGGCAACCAGTATCCTTGATGTGACGCTTAGTTTGTTGTTCATGATGGTTCTTTTAACAATTTCCGGGGCTGGCCGCCCCGGAAGAAAATTCACAAATGAAAAAAGCGACTAAACCCAAACTATTTTTTTGCAGGAGGCAGTAATACTGCATCGATTACATGAATGATACCATTGGAAGCAGGAACCGAGGCTATGATATTGGCAGTTCCGTTCACCATAACTTTGCCTTCCTTTACATTCAATGTGATATTGTCCCCGTTTGCCTGGCCAATCACCTGCCCATCTTTCATGTTTTCGGTCTTATACACTGCTACTGCTACGTGGTACTGTAAGATATTCTGCAGATCGGCTTTCTTATCATCCTTCATCAACCCCTCTACGGTGCCTGCAGGCAGTTTATCAAAAGCCGCATTGGTGGGGGCAAAGACGGTAAATGGCCCTGCATTGGAAAGAGCTGTTACCAGTTCTGCCTGCTTCAAAGCGGCCACTAATGTTGAATGATCTTTGGAACCCACAGCGATCTTTACCACATCTTTTGCTGATTCATCATCTTTTACCGCCTCCTGGCCGCCTTCTGTTGTAGCGGCATCAGCAGCAGAGGTTTGTTCTGAAGCTTGTTTATCATTATTGCAGCTGATAATAAGCAGGGAAAAGAGGATTATAGCGAGGCTTAATACTTTTTTCATAACCTATGATTTAAGCGTGAAAGTCTTATTAAAAAGTGTCACTCCTGATATTTCAGGAGTGGCACTTTGGTGTTTATTTTTCGGCTGCAGGTGCTGGTGCAGCAGGCTCAGACTTTCCTGTGCTGAAACTGATCGGCACATTTGAACCTGCGGAGCTTACTCTTATATATCCCTGCATTTCCTGGTGCAGTGCTGAACAGAAGTCAGTGCAATACATTGGGAACACACCTACTTTTTCAGGTATCCATTTCAGGGTTTGTGTTTCCCCGGGCATAATAAGTAATTCTGCATTGTTGGCTCCTTTAATAGCAAAACCATGTGGTACATCCCAATCCTGTTCCAGGTTAGTAACATGGAAATAAACTGTTTCGCCCAGTTTTACACCTTCAATATTATCCGGAGTGAAGTGAGAACGGATAGTAGTCATGTAAACATGGATGTCGTTTCCTTTACGCTCAACTCTTGCAAAATTGTCCCCTTTAGCGGCATAAGGATTTTCGTTCTCTTCGATCTTAAATATCTTCTGACTATTTTTCATGATGAGGGAGGCAGGGATAGCTTCGGCATAGTGTGGCTCCCCTATAGTAGGAAAGTCAAGCAGCAATTTCATCTTGTCTCCTTCAATAGAATATAATTGTGCACTCTGGGACAGTTCCGGGCCTGTTGGCAGGTAGCGGTCTTTCGTGATTTTGTTGTACGCAATGACATATTTACCCCATGGTTTTTTAGTAGAGCCGCCTGGCACACTTAAGTGGCCGATAGAATAATAGGTAGGTACCCTATCCAGTACTTTCAGGTCTTTTATGTTCCATTTTACGATTTCTGATGAAACAAAGAAAGAGGTGTAGGCATTTCCTTTATCATCAAATTCAGTGTGTAAAGGCCCCAGACCGGGCTTAGTTACTTCACCATGAAGCACCGCTTCGTATTTGAGGACCGGGATACCATCGTATTCGCCGTCATAATTCTTAGCAGCAATAGCAGCCTGGATTTTGGTGAAAGAAAATACAGGTATGGTGGCAGCCAGTTTACCACTGCCTACAATGTATTCACCGGTTGGGTCGGTATCACAACCGTGCGGTGATTTGGGGCAAGGCATAAAATAGATCATATCCGGGCAATCTTTTGGATCCAGCAATAATACTTCAGTTACTATGGTCGAAGTGCCCATGTGTTTTTTTTCATCATAGACATTGTGTGCATACCTCACAGATTTTTTTTGACCTTTACCCGCTTTTACATATTCTTCTGCTTTCTTCCAGTTGACGGCCATAATAAAATCCTTGTCTTTCTGGGATGCGTTTACTTCCAGGAGTGTATTGGCCTTTTCTGAGTTATAACAGCTAAAGAAAAACCAGCCATGTGATTTTCCTTTTCCTGCACGGGCCAGGTCGAAGTTGATCCCTGGTGTCAGTATCTGGAAACTTATATTCATGCCTCCGGTAGTTTTATCAATACCAATAAAACTAATAGTGCCTTTAAAGTTTTCTTTGTATGTATTGATGGGTACATCCTGCTTATCGCCAATGGGCACACTAAAACGGGTGCCTGCAACTACATACTCTGAGTTTTCTGTAATAAAAGGAGAGGAATGGTTACCTGCACTGTTCGGGATCTCAAGTATCTCTGCAGTGCGAAAAGTCTTTAAGTCAATTCGGGCAATACGCGGCGTATTATTAGCATTGCCAAAAACCCAGCGCCCATCGTGTATACCGTCCGTCTGTGATAAAGCAATGTGGTGCAGATCATCCCAGGGAACCATGCCATTGGAGGTATTCAGCATAGGCTTGCTTTCTTCGCTGTAACCGTAACTTTTTTCAGGATCTACAGAAAAGACCGGTATAACGCGGAGCAAACGACCCGATGGTAAGCCATATACGGACATTTGTCCGCTGAAACCACCGGAAACAAAACTGTAGAATTCATCATATTTGCCCGGAGCAACATATACTTTAGCAGCGGCATCACCACCTACAGCCGACTGGGTTCCTTTGGGTTTACATCCCTGCACCAGGATGAAACCGGCCACTATCAATGACAGGGCCAGCAATGATTTGGAAAGAGAATGTTTCATATTAATTTTTTTACAGTTCAAAAAGCTCGTCTATGTTGATTGGCCGGTGATATAGCAGGTATTTATTTTTCACCATCATTATTGCGCATGTACTCCAGCACATTCCGGGCTTCATCTTTGGAAATATTCTGGTTGGGCATTCTCACCATACATTGCTCCAGCAGTTTTTGTGCTTCCGGATCGGTTTCCAGCATCATTTCCACATTGGTGATCATGTTCATGATCCAGACGGGCTGCCTTCTTTTGGTTACATCTTTCCATCCTGGGCCAACTAATTTTTCTCCGGTCAGACGATGACAGGACTGGCATTTCATCTCATAAATGCTTTTGCCGGTGCTTACCATTTTCTGATCCAGGGGAGTAGAAACCGTAATATCTCCTTCTTTCAATTCCGTACCATGTACTTCAGGTTGTTTTGCAGCTATTTCCTGAACATCGACAGGTTTCTCATCTTTTTTAACACCCTCACTTCCGCAGGAGGTCAGCCATACCAGTCCTGCGACGAATAGTAGGGCAGAAAAGAATTTTAAGAGTTTCATAATGTGTTTTTTTGTATGATTTAGTAAAAGGACATTTATGTCTTTTTAAGGATCCAAAAGTATTCCCGGTCTGCATAGTGGTTAATGACATCCATCAAAGAAAAAGATGACATTGATCAGGAAATGCCGGGTATTGCGAAAGTATATTTAAAGCTAACGATTAAATAGGATATGGTTTTATCAAAATCATTCGGCTATGCCCTCAGGGGAATTTTGTATGTGGCCTTATTAAAGGATGAGGGCAGGAATGTCTCCATTGATGAGATCGCAAGCCGTTTATCGGTACCCCGTCATTTTCTCGGTAAGATCATGAAGGCCATGGTAAAAGCGGGAATACTAAGTTCTGTAAGAGGGCAGCAGGGAGGTTTTTTTATCAATGAAAGAACACTGGGCACATCCATCGGGGCCATTATTTTATTAACGGAAGGAAAAAACTATTTCAGCACCTGCCTGCTTAGTTTGCGGCAATGCAACGCGGACAATCCATGTCCGATGCATAACAGGGTACAGGAGTTCAGGAACGGCCTGCAGAATATTTATGGTCAAACGACCATTGGAGATCTGTTAAAGGAAGATAAACCCGGGTTTATCAATAGTATTACCACAGGGGTCAAGTGAAAAAGATATCAGTTGCAAGTGATCTCGGCTGATTTCGCAGCAGAATTAGTGGAGGCATCGTCAGCGATCACTTTTATTTTATACGCAATACCTGCCTGTATGGTATATGCCTGGTTGAAATTGAAAGAGGCCGCACCCGGATGAATATGTATATCCTGGTATGCCGCAGCAGTAGCAAGGTTGCTGATTTCAATATGTATTTGCTCAATGTATTTATTATCGGTGACCGTACCTGAGATCATAATACTTTGCCCGCCGGTAAAGACCTGGTTATTGGCGGGTGTATTGAGTGTAACAACCGGGGCCTCGTAGTCTTTTTCTTTCTCGGATCCCTTGGAACAGGCCGTCAATAAAAAAAGCAGGTATGGTAAAAATGATCTTCTCATTGAAGTATGATGAGCCTGTAAATTTATTAAAAATAAAGGGGAATGAAGAAACCCTGGCAGTATTAAATCAGTGGAATCAGTCTTCATCCAGGAAATCATCCAATTCCCTTCTTTCTTTCTTGGTCGGCCGGCCGATCTTGCTTTGCCTTTTGCCTGTATGAAAACTGGCAGCCTGGTAGCGGAGCCGTTGCAGTTCATCTTCCGGCGTGATGTCAATATAGTTTTTTACAGCTTCAGAAGCAGCCACTCTTTTCTCCAGGAGCCCGGTTACTTTGATACGCCATCTTTTGGCTTCTGTCTTTACTTCATATTCATCCCCCATATGTACATTCCGGGAAGGCTTAGCCTGTGAACCATCAAATTTTACTTTGCCGCCCTCACAGGCATCAGCTGCCATCGATCTTGTTTTAAAAAGACGGATGGCCCAGAGGTATTTATCTAATCGTAATTTTTCTTTTGGAGGCATTGCTCAAAATTAAAAAAACCTCACCCAAAAGAAGTGAGGTTGTAAACTATCGGAGTCTAAAGTCTCCCTTTAGGGAGATTTAGAGGGTATCTTCAGCAAAAAACTTATGGAAATAAGGGATCGTTTCAATTCCCTTATAATAATTCTCAATATTATACTTCTCGTTGGGTGAATGCAGGTTGTCGTTATCCAGTCCAAAACCCATGAAGATGATCTTTACTCCCAGTTCTTTTTCCAGGATAGAACAGATCGGGATACTGCCACCACCACGAACCGGGATCGGTTTTTTCTTAAATGTTGTTTTCACCGCTTTGGCAGCCGCCTGGTAGCCCTTGCTGTCTATAGGTGTCATATAAGGTTCGCCACCATGATGCAGTTCAGCTTTTACTGTCACCGACGGAGGTGCTATTGACCGGAAGTAGTTCAATAATATTTCTGTGATCTTATGGGAAGATTGATTAGGCACCAGCCTGGCAGATATTTTTGCATAAGCTTTAGAAGGCAAAACGGTTTTTGCTCCTTCGCCCTGGTACCCGCCCCAGATACCGTTCACTTCCAGTGTTGGGCGGATGCCTGTTCTTTCATAGGTGGTAAATCCTTTTTCGCCCCAGAGTTCCTTTACTCCAAGTTCATCCATGTATTCCTGTTCGTTGTAAGGCGCTTTTTTCAACAACTTTCTTTCTTCTTTTGTTGCTACGGCTACATCATCATAAAAACCGGGAATGGTTATATGATTCTTTTTGTCATGGCAGCTGGCGATCATTTTTGCAAGAATAGTTATTGGATTGGCTACTGCTCCGCCATAGGTGCCGCTATGCAGATCACGATTGGCCCCGGTTACTTCTACCTGTATATAGGATAAACCACGAACGCCGATATCCAATGAAGGATTCTCCATACTTAATAATGAACTGTCACTGATCAGTATCACATCGGTTTTTAAAAGGTCTTTATGAGCCGCCACAAATTTTCCCAAATTGGGAGAGCCTACTTCTTCTTCACCTTCTATCAGGAATTTGATATTGGTCGTCATCGTATTTGTCTTTACCAGTGTTTCCAGTGCTTTTACATGCATATAAAATTGTCCTTTGTCATCTGCAGAGCCACGGGCAAATATTTTTCCGTCAACAATGGTTGGTTCGAAAGGAGGATGTGTCCAGAGTTCTAATGGTTCAGCCGGCTGTACATCGTAATGACCATAAACAAGCACAGTTGGTTTTGACGGGTCAATGATCTTTTCACCATATACAACAGGATGGCCATCGGTTGCCATTACTTCTGCTTTGTCAGCGCCGGCTGCCAGCAAACTATTTTTTACGGCATCGGCACATTTCAGCATATCGGCTTTATGTTCGCTTTTAGCGCTTACGGAAGGAATGCGGAGAAGGTCCAGCATTTCATTTAAGAAACGGTCTTTATTTTTTTCGAGGTAAGTATTCCAGGCTTTTGACATAATGAATTGTTTTTGGGGAAACGAAGATAAGGAGAAGCCGGGTTATGCTTTTACTCTTCCTGTTTATTACGCAGGGTAACTGCTTTGGTCACTGTTTTGCTTCCAAAACGTTCTTTAATATCGTCAACAGCTTTATACAGGTTGAGCTTTTCAACGTTGTTATCAAACAAACTCATCTGCATCGTAAAAGGTATCATCTGGCTGAAGCGTACACCGAGTAGCCTTACGGGTCTTCCTTTCTGGTAACTTTTATTAAAAAGGTCTTTTACTTTCGCTATCAATACATCATCCAGTGCGGTATAGTCAACGGTTTCCTGCCGTGAAGTGGTTTCAAAATCGGAATAACGGATCTTCACGGTCACGCAGCCGGTCAGTTTTTCATCGTCCCTTAATGAATAAGCGGTTTTTTCTGTCAGGCGAACCAGTTCACTGTGTAAGAATTCTACATCATTATAATCTTTATCAAAAGTATTCTCATGGCTCATGCTTTTTTGCTCCCAGTCAGTGGTGATCTCTGCACTGCCAATACCATTCGCTTTATGCCAGAGAGACTCACCCCATTTACCTGCATATCGTTCCATCAGTTCAATGGGAGTTTTGGCAATATCTTCGATCGTATAAAGACCAAAGCTTTTTAATTGCTGTTCGGTTTGTTTGCCAACGCCATTTATTTTTTCAATGCCCAATGGCCATAAGAATTCTTTTTCTTTTCCATGCGGCACTTCTAAAAAACCATTCGGCTTTGCTTCATTGGTGGCAATTTTACTGATGAACCTGGCCGAGGATAAGCCACAGGAAATAGGTAAGCCCGTTTCATTTTTTATATGCTGCCGCAATTCTTTGGCATATTGACTTACCCCAAAGAATTTATCCATGCCTGTCAGGTCAATATAGAATTCATCAATGCTTGCTTTTTCAAACAGCGGTACTTTAGATGCAATGATCTCTGTCACCCACCTCGAATATTTACTATAGTCAGCCCGGCTGCTGTTGGTAACGATAGCATGGGGGCAAAGCTGCATGGCTTTTTTCATCGGCATGGCGGAATGGATGCCGAATTTCCTGGCTTCATAACTGCAGGCGGCTACCACGCCCCGTTCATAACCCCCTACCAGCACGGGTTTTCCCTTCAGGGAGGGATTGTTGATGATCTCGACAGAAACAAAAAAAGAATCGAGGTCAAAATGGGCAATATGTCGTATATTGTTATTACTCATCCGAACCCCGAATTTACGACCTTTCTATTCCCCTGAACATTCTATGAATTTTCAAACCTGTAATTGCTGTTTAATCGCAGCAGGAAAGCCCTGAATGCAATATCCCCTGTTTCATTTACCATTTAACTGCATCCAATTCCTTTAAATAAGTCAAATTGCTCTGTTGTCCGCTGCATATCGGAATGAATATAAACTATCATTCCGGGTGGTACTAAATAAACTGGTCTAATTAAAACGTTGAATATGGGACATCACAAAGTATCAAGGAGAAAATTTTTCGACTCACTCCGACAAAAACAAAAAAATAACCTTGCAGAAGATTTTGCCGGTAATGGATTTGACGATAATGATCCGTTGTTCCGGCGATATTCAAGAAAGAAACTGGGTCCGCGGGAATATGGAACCGGGGAAATAAGTTATGAGGCCGCAAGAGTGATGGATGATTCGCTGCGGGTAGGTAATGTCACCAGTGGGGTTGCGCCTTATGCCGGTGCATGGACTGAATGGGAAGTGCTGCACCTGTTGCGCCGTACAGGATTTGGTTTCAAAAAAAATTATGTGGATACGCTTCTTGCTATGACGCCGGATGCAGCCGTGGATCATTTAATGAACATTGATACAACCCCGCCTTCTCCTCCTGTTAACTGGTATGAGAATATTCAGCCCGACCAGGATCTTGTACCTTACGGAAGTGATGTGACCAATAGTTTTTTTGCCACTAATGCAGCGGGCCAGGATACCAATGTGCAAAGAAACCAGGGTATGAGACGCTGGTTATACGGGCTGATGCTGAACAGCGATCATACTATCCGGGAAAAAATGGTCTGGTTCTGGTATCATTTCCTGCCGATCGATTTTGATGATATCTACCAGACGTCTAATTCGTATATCAAATCCAACAGCGCCAGGGTATTTTACCGTTATTTCAAGCTTTTCAGGGATAATTCACTGGGAAATTTTAAAACACTTATCCGGCAACTTTCAACAGAACCCGGTATGATGTATTACCTGAACAACCAGCAGAATTCCGCTTCAGCCCCTGACGAAAATTATGCCCGTGAATTAATGGAATTATTTACTCTTGGTAAAGGAGCGGATAGCCAGTATACACAAAGCGACGTAGTAGAAGCAGCCAAAGTACTTACCGGTTGGCGGGTGCAAAATCTCAACACAGCCAATATAGTCACCAACTTTGTTCCGGGATCACATAGTACTGCCAATAAACAATTCTCTGCTTTTTTCAACAATACAGCGATCAACTATCAGTCCGGCGCTAATGGGGCCAATGAGCTCGACCTCCTGATCAATATGATATTCAGCAAATCAGATGTGGTTTCGAAATATATCTGCCGCCGTTTGTACCGTTATTTTGTTTATTATGATATTGATGCCAATGTTGAAGCGAATGTGATAACGCCGCTGGCGCAGACTTTTGTCAGCAACAACTGGGATATTTTGCCGGTACTGAAACAATTATTCAAAAGCCAGCATTTCTTTGACCCGGCGAACCGCGGTGTTTATATCAAAACGCCTTTTGATGTAGTAGTCGGAAGTTTGAGAACTTTTAATGTCAATACAAATGTATCCGATCCTTCTAATTACGAAGCGCAATACAAAGTATGGCATTATTTCAATAACACAATTTGCAATGCGATAGAACAGTATGCAGGTTCTATTCCTAACGTGGCGGGTTGGAATCCTTTTTACCAGACACCTGCTTATCACCAGTACTGGATAAACACGAACACCATCCAGAAACGGTTCAAGTTCTTACAGGATGTCTTTAACGGGTATAACCTGAACTATAACGGTCTTACCACGAACATCAAGGTAAATGTGATAGCTTTTGCCCAGCAGTTTGACAATGCTACCTGCGCTGATCCCAATCTTTTAATAACCGCCTTTATCAAATACCTGTTGCCTCTTGATCTCAGCCCGGCACAGCAAAGCAGTATTAAACTGAATACATTATTGAGCGGGCAGACCACCGATAGTTACTGGACGACGGCCTGGAATAATTATATCGCCAACCCGACCAATACAACAAATATCAATACAGTTACCAACCGGCTGAAATCCCTGCTGACAACTATTGTTCAACTGGCCGAATACCAGCTTATGTAATTGCAAAACAAGTTTCGCTGAAAATGATTTCACACTTGAAAAATAATTTATGAAAAGAAGATCATTTATAAAAAAAGCATCCCTGGTGGCGACGCCGCTTTTACTAAATGGGGTGCCTGTATATGCTGAAACCACTACGGGTAATGCTTTCTTCGATTTTTTGGCGCAGACAACTTATGGCTGTGGAAAGATCCTGGTGATCATCCAGATGAATGGAGGTAATGATGGTCTGAATACAGTAATACCTGTTGATAAGTACACCAACCTCAATAATGCAAGACCCAATATCATTCTCCCGCAAAACTCCATTCTTCCTCTGAACAATAATCCTACAACGGGTCTGCACCCCTCAATGACGGAACTCAGGGATCTGTATAATGATGGGAAGATGGTTATCGTACAGGGTGTTTCATACCCTAATCCTAACTTCAGTCATTTCCGTGCCACTGATATATGGTTTTCGGCATCGGACAGCAATACTACGCTGGAGACAGGCTGGCTGGGACGTTCGCTGGATACGCAATACACTAATTACCCGGCAAACTTTCCTAATACAGATATGCCCGACCCGCTGGCTGTGCAGATAGGTTCTACGCTTCCGTTTTCCCTGCAGGGACCAACCGTTAATATGGGGTATAATGTTTCCAACCCTGCTTCTTTACTGAATGTTATTAACGCCACTACTGACCCGGCCCCTAATAATGATTATGGAAGAGAACTTACTTTTTTACGGTTGATGAAAGACCAGAGTAATGCGTATACAGGCAGGATACAGACTGCCTATAATGCGCAGGCAACACTTTCCACTTTATACCCGGCGTCAGGTAATTCGCTGGCGGATCAATTAAAGATCGTTGCCCGGCTGATCGGCGGAGGTCTGCAAACGCCGGTTTATATCGTTAATCATCCTAATTCCCATGATACACACGTTAACCAGGTAGTAGCAGGTGATACCACCACGGGCACACATGCGAATATTTTAAGCATACTCTCGAAAGCCATCGGCGCTTTTCAGAATGATATTACCCTGATGGGCAAAGCCCTGAATGTAACCGGTATGACCTTTAGTGAATTTGGACGCCGTATCATCAATAATGGAAGCATGGGAACAGACCATGGGGTTGGTGCACCTGTAATGTTCTTTGGCGCCGCCGTCAATGGCGGCATGATCGGGTCATCACCTAATATCCCGCTTAATCCAACCGTGAATGACCAGGTGCCCATGCAACATGACTTCAGGCAATTATATTCTACAGTGATGCAGGACTGGTTCTGTATGTCCACCTCAGAATCACAAATTGTTTTAGGTAGCCCATTTGGTAAACTACCTATCTTTTCATCTGTTGCATTACCACTAGAAGACATTACGCTTTCCGGTCAATATTATGACGGACAATCAAGGCTCAGCTTCCAGGTAGAGGATAATACCCATTATGAAAAATTTACGATAGAGTTTTCAGCTGATGGAACATCCTTTAGTGAACTGCAAAGGATAAACAATACCAGCCTGAATGATATTGAATACTACCTGTATACACATACGGTGACTGCTCCAAAAATGTTTTATCGCATAAAGGGACAGTTGCTGCAGGGAGGAAGGATCAAGTATTCAAATACTTTATTGCTTCGTTCGAATGAACGACAGCAACTCATCAGTGTTTACCCTAACCCGGTAGTAAATAACCAGGTCAACATTAAGTTGTTTGAAATCCCGTCAGTGTGGGTGGATGTAACTATCTATGACCTGATAGGTGCTAAAGTTTATTACAACCGTTTCAATGACAGGTCAACGCTGATCAGTTTCAGGGTGCCGCCTACTTTTTCAAGAGATACACATTATATCATCGAAGTAAAATATGGGACAACGGTTGCAAGGGAACAGCTTATATTCAGGTAAGATAACCTGGAAGAACACTGTTCAGGGTATGAAGCTGAATGATTATTTTAGCTTATGCAATTAGAATGGCTGAAAACAGGCATAGGGCCGCTGAAAGATCTGCTCACCTTTCTGAATAAGGAAGGCAAGACCAATGATATTGTAAAAAAACAGGTGATCCGTGAACTGCGAAACAACCTGAATATTTTCCACAATGCTTTTTTGAATAATGTTAAGCCGGATGTGATGATCGACATGCTGGGTAATGAAGCGATCAAGGATGCCATTAAGAACAACTTCAGGTTTAAAAAACTCAAACCCGGCAGTATTGAACCCTACCATGTATTTGATGACCGCAATAAAAAATACATTGGCTGGGATGCGGAAAAGTTAATAGAAAAGATCGATGAGAAGATCGAAGAATTGAAGAACATAAAAAAGATGAATGGCAACAGCGTGGAGAAAGTAAAGAATAATATATCGCTGATGCTGAGTAATCTTTATTACAGGATGAAATTGCTGGCTGATTTCATTAAAGGGCCTAAGTAAGATAGATATCCAGCAAACCCTCTGGTAATTCCACAACCACCTGCTTTTTTTTATGATCAATTTTTTGAAGTGTGCTTTCATTAAGCGGTATCAACACTTCTTTATCTTTTATTTCAAGCCGGCATAAAATCTGGTGCGGCTGTTCGATCACTTCCAGTATCTCACTGAGTGATTCACCATCGTTGATAACAGTATAACCAAGTAAACTGACAGGGGCCGTCTTCGCTGCAAATTTTTTAAAATCAGCTTCCGGGAGCCATACTTCTTTTTGAGCCAGTTTGCCGGCTGTTTCTCTTGTTTCTATGCCTTCCAGTTTAATATAGGTTTCTTCTTCAGTTTTGATCTTTGTTGTTTCAATAAACCACGGAATAAATGAATCTTTTTTTTCTTCTATGAAAATCGCCTGCAAGCCTTTGAGTGAAGTTTTTTTGCCAAGGGTATGTTTGAGCAAGAGCTCTCCCTTCAATCCTGCTGCGGCAACCAGTTTTCCTATTTTGAAATACTCGGTCATTGATCTATTCGTAAAAATTTGTGCAACAAAAAAGGCGATCCGCTGGCCGGCGGATCGCCTCATGAACTTTCAGGACGCGGACTTAGTCCGCCGTGGCGGATAATATTTTATCCTTCATTACCGCCGCCTTCTGTCCTTCTTTCAGGTCTGCGACCCGGCATCGGACGTCTGGCTCTTTTGTTGCGGTAAGCATCTTCCTGGCGTTTTTTCACCTGGGCATCATGTTCTGAGCTCCATTTGGTGAATTTTTCCATTGCTGTAGCATCATCAAACAGCCCCAGCCCCACACCACGGAGCAGGTGTTTCAGGTATAATACTCCTTTAAAGCTAAGGATGCGGCGAACGGTATCTGTAGGTGTAGCACCTTTGTTCAGCCATTCCAAAGCCTTCTGACGATCAAGCTGAATAGTAGCCGGAACAGTCAGTGGATTGTAAGTACCTAATTTCTGGATGAATTTGCCATCACGTGGGCTACGTGAATCGGCCACTACGATGAAGTAGAAGGGTCTCTTTTTGGACCCGTGACGTTGCAGTCGGATTTTTGCTGCCATTTTAAATAGACATTTAAAGGCGTTAAACAATAATTGTTAAGTTCCCGGTTGACACCGGACGACGAAGATATGACGGGGAAGTTAAATTGCCAAACAGGATGACACCGAAATTGGCAATATGTAATGGACAAAGTACCAGGCTCTTCACAGCTCCTGTTGTTTATAGTCTTTTATGGGAAGATTACTATATTTTTTGCCTGTAGCATATGCCAATTCCTGTTTATTGTCATTATTTCTTCATCCCGGGCATCATTTTACCAAACATGCCCATTTTATTCATGCCTTTCATCATATCCCGCATCTGTTCAAATTGCTTCATAAAGGCATTTACTTCACTGATCTCTTTGCCCGCACCTTTGGCAATGCGTTTACGGCGGCTACCATCTATCAGATCGGGGTCAGTTCTTTCAGCAGGTGTCATGGAGTTGATCATGGCCTCAATGCCTTTGAAAGAATCTTCATTGACATCAAGATCTTTGATCTTATTCCCAACACCGGGTATCATGCCAAGGAGGTCTTTCATGTTACCCATTTTTTTGATCTGCTCTAATTGCATTTTAAAATCGGCAAAATCAAATTTGTTCTTGCGGATCTTGCCTTCCAGTTTTTTAGCCTGCTCTTCATCAAACTGTTCCTGGGCTTTTTCTACCAGCGTGGTAATATCACCCATGCCAAGGATACGCTGGGCCATTCGTTCCGGATAGAATACATCCAGTGTTTCCATCTTTTCGCCGCTGCTGACAAACTTGATGGGCTTATTTACCGTGTATTTAATAGACAGGGCGGCACCACCTCTTGTATCGCCATCTAATTTTGTGAGTACAACGCCGCTGAAATCCAAACGGTCATTGAAAGATTTTGCCGTATTGACCGCATCCTGGCCGGTCATGCTATCAACCACAAACAATATTTCCTGTGGTTTAACAGCACTGCGGATATTGGCCACTTCGGTCATCATTGCTTCATCAATAGCAAGACGACCTGCAGTATCTATGATTACAACATTCTTGTTTTTACTTTTTGCTTCTTTAACAGCATTCTGGGCAATAGCTACAGCGTCTTTACTATCCAGTTCAATATGTACATCAACGCCGATCTGCTCTCCTAATACTCTTAACTGCTCCATCGCTGCCGGGCGATAAATATCTGCCGCAACCAGCATGGGCGAAAGTCCCTTTTTTGTTTTCAGGTAATTAGCCAGCTTGCCGCTAAACGTGGTTTTACCACTACCCTGTAAGCCTGCGATCAAAATAACAGCCGGGTTTCCTTTAGCATTAAAAACCGCTTCCAGTCCGCCCATCAGGTCCGTCAGCTCATCTTTTACGATTTTAGTCATCAACTGCCCGGGGCTGATCGCATTGATCACTTTTTCACCAATGGCTTTGTCTTTTACCTTGTCGGTAAACTCCTTGGCAATTTTATAATTGACATCTGCATCTACCAATGCACGGCGGATCTCTTTAAGTGTAGTAGCAATATTCAGCTCGGTGATCCTGCTTTGTCCTTTTAAACCTTTAAAGGCACTTTCCAATTTCTCCTGGAGCGACGAAAACATGATTGAATGGTTATGATTGGTTACAAAAATAAAAAGTGAACATCATCATGTTCACTTTTTAAGGAATTGCAAAGATACGAGTGTATAAATTATTTCATGCGCCTAAATAGGTTCTTAAAAGTTTACAACGATTAGTAGCTCTGAGTTTAGTGATCGCTTTGTCTTTGATCTGCCGTACACGTTCCCGGGTCAGGTTGAATTTTTCGCCGATATCTTCCAGGCTCATCGGGTGATCCACACCGATACCAAAGAAGAAACAAATCACTTCTTTTTGTCTTTCGGTCAGGGTTTTAAGTGACCGGTCGATTTCTGTTTTCAGCGACTCTTTATGATCCAGTTCGTTATCTGTTTTTTCGGCGTTGGGATTTTCCAGTACATCCAGCAGGGTATTGTCTTCACCTTCAGAAAGCGGGGTGTCCATGCTTACGTGACGGGAAGATATGCCCAGTGTAGCTGAAACCTCTTCCAGGTCCATTTCAAGCAATTCGGCCAGCTCTTCAGCAGAGGGTTCCCTCTCAAATTGCTGTTCAAGTAGTGAAAAAGCTTTTTGAACCCGGTTGGTAAGCCCTACTTTGTTCAGGGGCAAACGGACAATACGGGATTGTTCGGCCAATGCCTGTAAAATGCTCTGGCGGATCCACCACACAGCATAGGAAATGAATTTGAAACCACGTGTTTCGTCAAAACGCTGGGCAGCTTTGATAAGGCCAAGATTGCCTTCATTGATCAGGTCAGGAAGGGAAAGTCCCTGGTTTTGATACTGTTTGGCAACAGATACCACAAAACGAAGATTGGCCTTGGTCAAGCGGTCCAAAGCACGTTGATCGCCTTGCTTGATGAGTGTGGCTAATTTGACTTCTTCTTCGGGAGTGATCAGCTCTACTTTGCCGATCTCCTGGAGATATTTTTCCAGGCTTTGAGATTCACGATTCGTAATGGACTTCGTGATCTTCAACTGTCTCATGCTCATAGGTATGGGGTTGATTTAGGGTTATTTAAAGGGTTTTAGATTGAATGTTTTGGTTAGGTTAGCCCTTAAAAAGCACCCAGCACGGTTTCGGTTTTCTTCAGAATATATTGGACTTCAAGGCAATTTAACGGATTTATCTAATATCCGCCAAAAAAACTTTGCTTTTCTTTAACGCTGGGCAATATGATTTATTTCACATATAAATCCGGGCAGGCCGTAAAAGGAAAAAATAAACAAGAAAAATAGTTTCCTGAAACATTATTTTTTTATTATTGCACAGGACAGCAGGATTTTTAATACCAAATGCAAAGATGAGTAAGCAATTATACATGTTGGAGTTCCCGGTCAGGTGTTCGCCTTCCATTTTATATGAATTTCTATCCACCCCCGCAGGTCTTGGAGAGTGGTTTGCCGATAAGGTAGATGAGCGGGATAATATATTTTATTTCGGTTGGAACGGGGCTTATGAAAAAGCGGAAGTAATGGAAAGTGAATTGGATAAATATATCAAATTTCACTGGCTGGAAGCGCCTAAAGAAGAATACTTCGAATTCCGGATAGAAAAATCTGAGATCACTAACCAGACTATTCTGATCGTAAGAGATTTTGCTGAGAAAAAAGATATCAAAGACCAGAGTCTTTTATGGGATCACCAGGTAAAAGACCTGTTTCACCGTTTGGGCAATTAATCAGCCAGCCATTTTATCATTGCAGCAAAGGAGGCCAATAAAAGATCACCGGCTTCATCCCATTGAGCCAACGGGTACATTTTTGCCAGCTTTATAAACTCTTTATCATTCAGATGTTTTCTGAATGTATCCATATTTATTTCCTTCAGGGGAGAATAATTGCCGGCTTCAAAATGATGTTCCCATTTATCATCGCTGATACAAATAGAAAAGCCCTCTTCTTTTAGTTGTGTGAAAGAATCCCCGATCTTTTTTTCGTAGATCTTTTTATAATGACCCGACAACTGCAGTGTAATACTGAAAAAATTTCCCCACCAGAACAGGCATCGTATAGCAAACTGGTCGTCTTTGTCAAAATAACGGGGATAATCAAGTACCAGCCAGGGCAGCCCTTTATAATTCTCTCCTTTTGATATCTTGGGAGAGGTCATTATCACCTCACCCGGAAGTTTTTTCAAATATGATTGCAAAAACTCCTGCTGAACGGATTGCAATTCACCCAGCATGTAATTTACTTTTTGTAAAATACCGTTCTTTGTTAAAATCCAGTCAGCATTGGCAACCAGTTCAGCCTCCTCTGGTGAAAGCCTTATTTTTGCTTTATCCATAATTAAAGTTAAGTGTTCAAAAAGTTAGATAAACTTGTAATTAAAGCTTTTGTTGGCCCTTTTGTAGCCACATTTTTTATCACGCTGCTGGTACTGATCATGCAGTTTTTCTGGTTATGGATAGATGACTTTGTTGGTAAAGGGCTTGGGGCAGGTATCGTTCTTAAATTCATCTGGTACCAGAGCGCAGTCCTTGTTCCGCTGGCATTACCGCTCGCCGTATTACTTTCTTCACTGATGACATTTGGCAACCTCGGAGAAAGTTTTGAACTGGTAGCGATCAAATCATCCGGCATTTCTTTACTACGATTTATGCGACCGCTTTTTATCATTTCATTGCTTATATGCGGGATTGCATTTTTGTTTTCTAACTATATTATCCCGGTTGCCAATCTCAAATCACGGACTTTATTGGCCGATATCGTACAGGCACAGCCGGCTTTTGATCTGAAAGAAGGGGTGTTCTATGACAAGATCGACGGGTTTGCGATCAAGATCGGGAAAAAAGAAGCCAACGACAGTATCATCCGGGACGTGATCGTTTATGAACAGAACAATCCGATCCAGGATAATTTCATTATTGCCAAAAGCGGGATAATGAGAGTGTCAGACAACAAAAGATTTCTTGAATTTAACCTCAGGGATGGCTGGCGATACCAGGAGCGGGGTGATAAATATGGAGGGCAAAGATCCGATTATATCCGTCTTGGGTTTAAAGAATATAAAAAACAGTTTGACCTTAGTTCCCTCGGGTTCAGTTTTCGTACCCCGGATAGTGTAAATAAGAATAATGAAAGGATGTACAGTATGCGGCAACTGGATAAAGCCATTGATTCCTTACAAAAGGAAAACAGGAATATGTATACACAGATGCATAAAACGATCTATTCGGGGTCTCCGTTCACCCAGTTTTTTGATACATCAGGTTTAAAAAAACTTTATACGGACACCAGCAAACAGTTTAAAGCCGCCAAAAGATTTGACCGACTGATACCTGATTCCGCAAGGCAAGCGGTGCATGACAGAACATTGAGCCAGGTTAGCACTTTAAAATCCACTGTTGAATCAATAGCGCTTAACCTGAAAGATAAAGAAAGAACACTCAGGAAACACAAAATAGAATGGCACCGTAAGATCGTTCTTTCGATCGCCTGCCTTGTACTTTTCCTTATTGGGGCGCCCCTTGGCTCTATCATTCGCAAAGGAGGATTGGGTACACCACTCATTTTTGCCATTGTCTTTTTTATGATCTTTTACTTTGCCACTACCACCGGTGAAAAATTTGCCAAAGAAAATACATTAACTCCTTTTGCAGGTATGTGGCTGGCCACGTTTGTGCTGGTACCCGTGGGGCTTTTTCTTACCTACAAAGCCATGAGGGATTCTCAATTGTTCAATAAGGAATCCTATTACCGGTTTGCAAAAAAAACAGGTATTTCCATTCGTCATTTTTCCGGCCGGATACGTGCAAGGAAGAACTAACTTTAATTGCCGTTAAAAAATATTGACATGAATAAAAATACTTCACGCAGATCATTTATCACTAATTCTGCGAAAGCAACGATAGCCGTAACAGCAGGTATAACAGCGGCGGGATCATTACTGGAATCATGTGGATCAGCAAAAACAACTACGGGTGCAAAGTTTAATACAGGGTTTGCACAGGAGCCTTTGCCTTATTCATATGGTTCATTAGATAAAGCCATTGACGGGACAACCATGGAAATACACTATACCAAACATGCAGCTGCCTATGCTACCAACCTGCAGGATGCTGCTAAGAATGAAGGAGTAGATATAGCAAAGCCCCTGGAAGATGTGCTTGGAAAAATATCGAAGTATTCCACCAAAATGAGAAACAACGGCGGTGGTCATTATAATCATGAACTTTTTTGGAAAAGCATGTCAGCTACCGGTAGCGAGAAGCCATCCGGGAAACTATTAACGGCACTGGAAGAAGGTTTCAATTCGTTTGACAGTTTTAAAACACAATTCAGCGATGCCGGCAAGAACAGGTTTGGCAGTGGATGGGCCTGGCTTTTTTTAGACGAGGATAAAAAACTACGTATCGGCTCTACACCCAACCAGGATAACCCGCTGATGGATGTAAGCGAAATAAAAGGATTTCCTATTCTCGGATTGGATGTATGGGAACATGCTTACTATTTGCGCTATCAAAACAAACGGGCTGATTATATTAACAATTGGTGGAAAGTGGTGAACTGGGAGTTTATTCAAAACCGATATACTGCCATGCTGTAAGCCGGCTATACCCGAAAGCCGGGAAATGGCGCCCAAGGTCAGGCAGCTAAACGAAAGTTTTAACTAAATTGCCTGTCTCTTGAAACCAACTGATCAAAATTTGCAGGTTCAAAAATGGGTGGCGGGCATTTCTATTATTTTGCTTGCCGTAAAGATCATTGCTTACTACTTTACCCATTCTGTTGCCATTCTCACAGATGCACTGGAGAGCATTGTCAATGTTGCTGCAGGTTTTATCGGTCTCTATAGTTTATATGTAGCTGCAAAGCCACGGGATAAGGATCATCCTTACGGGCATGGAAAAGCAGAATTCCTTTCTGCAGCCGTAGAAGGTACTTTGATCGGGGTGGCGGGCACCATCATACTCTATGAAGCCATTCAGCATATCATTCACCCGGTTGTTTTAAAAGAAATAGATACGGGGATATGGCTGGTTGGCGGTACGGCCGTTGTAAACTATATCATGGGATACACCTGTGTACGGATCGGGAAAAAGAACAATTCTCTTGCCTTAGAAGCCAGCGGCAAGCATTTGCAAACCGATACTTATTCGACACTTGGCATCATTGCCGGACTGGTGCTTTTATATTTCACAAACTATTATTGGATCGACAGTGCCGTAGCTATTTTCTTCGGAGCTTTAGTAATATACACAGGTTATAAGATCATCCGGCAATCCATTGCGGGCATTATGGATGAAGCTGATGAACAATTGCTCGCCAAAATGGTTGATGTATTGAATAAGGCCCGCCGGGAGAACTGGATCGATCTTCATAATTTGCGGGTGATAAAATATGGCAGTGTCCTGCACCTCGATTGCCACCTGACCGTTCCCTGGTATATTAATGTGCAGGAGGCGCATGCGGAAGTGGAAGCCTTATCCGCCACTGCTAAAAAGGAATTTGGCGAGTCAGTTGAAATGTTTGTTCATTCCGACGGGTGTATGCCTTTTCAATGCGGCATTTGTGATAAACAGGATTGCTATGCCCGGCAACATTATTTTGTAAATAAAATATCCTGGACAGTAGAGAATATACTCCGGGATAAAAAACACCGGTACGAAGAATATGACAAAGACTACAACAAAGTGGAAGCATGACAGGGTTTTTGAAAGCCACATGGTACATGAGAATAACCCGCCTGCCATCATCATGGATAGCGACAGGAAACTGGGTCCCGGGCCTAAATCATTACTGCTTTCAGCCGTCGCCGGCTGTTCGGGTATTGACGTACTGGACATACTGGATAAAATGCGTGTAGCTTATGCTGATTTCTCTATGGATGTGGAAGCGGATCAAACGGATGAATGTCCGAAAGTGTATAAGGATATCACTATTACCTATTACATCAGGACAGACACTGCCAACGAAGAAAAAGTAAGAAAGGCGATTGAACTATCTTTAGAAAAATATTGCGGGGTATCAGCCATGCTGAAAAAGAATTCGGCCATTAATTACAAACTGCAATTATTAAAATAACATGCTTTCGAAAAAATCACAGTACGCATTCAAGGCGCTTGCTTACCTGACGGAGAAATACAACCAGGGGCCCGTCCTTATTTCGGAAATATCTGCAAAAAAGAAAGTCCCCTTAAAATTCCTGGAGAATATCCTGCTGGAATTAAAAAAAGCAGATATCCTCGACAGTAAAAAAGGAAAGGGTGGGGGTTATTATTTAAAGAAAGATCCCGCCCAGGTGAAAGTAGCTGCTATTGTCCGTATTGTGAACGGCCCGATCGCTATGCTGCCCTGCGTAAGCCTTAATTTTTATAAACGATGCGATAATTGCGATGAAACCGCCTGCGGCCTCCACGACATCATGATCCAGGTCCGCGACGCTACTCTCAACGTTATGGAAACGAAGACTTTAATTGATCTGCTTCCCATGAAGTAAAAGAACGGTTATTTTAGTCCACAGTTTTGGTGGGGTAATTGTATTGCCTTATTTTTGTAACCTTAAAACCTATTTTTTATGGCACTTCGTCTTGGGGATGTTGCTCCCAATTTTAAAGCACAGACCACAGAAGGTGAAATTGATTTTTATGAATACCTCGGTAATGGCTGGGGCATTCTCTTTTCGCACCCTGCAGATTATACACCTGTTTGTACAACAGAATTAGGAAAAACTGCTTTACTGAAAGATGAATTTTCTAAACGCAATGTAAAAGTTTTGGCGGTAAGTGTTGATCCGATGGATAAACATGAAGGATGGATAAAAGATATTAATGAAACACAGAACGCTACCGTGAACTTTCCATTGATCGCAGACTCAGACAGGAAAGTAGCTGAGTTGTATGATATGATCCATCCGAACGCTTCCGCAACAGCAACCGTAAGATCGCTGTTTGTGATCGGGCCTGATAAAGTCGTCAAACTGATGATCACTTATCCTGCATCTACCGGCAGAAACTTTGTGGAAGTATTGCGTGTAATTGATTCATTGCAGTTGACCGCAAATTACAGCGTAGCCACACCTGCCGACTGGAAAGCCGGTGAAGATGTCATCGTGGTGCCTGCTGTAACAACAGAAGATGCGATAAAGAAATTCCCGAAAGGAGTGAAAGTGGTAAAACCCTACCTGCGTTATACCCCGCAGCCTAACTTATAATGCTGAGCCAGGAACAGATAAAAGAGATTGAGAGTAGTTCGGTAACTGACGCGATAAGACTGGTCACTGAATGGTTTCCGCATGGGGTAGTCTTTTCTTCCTCACTGGGGCAGGAAGACCAGGTACTAACTGATATTATTTTTAAGAACAACCTGCCGGTTTCGGTCTTTACGATCGACACCGGCAGGTTATTTAATGAGGCATACGAATTACTTGACCGCACAACAGCCCGGTATAAAAAGCCGGTGCAGGTATTTTTTCCTGATGCAAAAGATGTGGAAGAGTTCGTGGCCACCAAAGGCATCAACAGTTTTTATGAATCAGTGGAGAACAGGAAGGACTGTTGTTATATCCGCAAAGTAAAACCTTTGAACAGGGCATTAAAAGGAGCACAGGCCTGGATCACAGGATTAAGAGCTGAGCAATCTGCCAACCGCCATGATATGCCGGTGATCGAATGGTCGGAGGAAAAGCAACTGTATAAATTCAATCCGCTTATCCGCTGGACGTATGATGAAATGATGAATTATATCAAAAAAAATAATGTCCCGTATAATCCTTTACATGATAAAGGTTTTATCAGTATTGGTTGTGCACCGTGCACAAGAGCTATTGAACCCGGTGAAGATGCGAGGGCAGGAAGATGGTGGTGGGAAACATCACAAAAGGAGTGCGGTTTGCACAGCGATAACGCAATTAACGTAAACAGACAAGAGAACAGCAGCGTATGAGCAGTCAATATCGTTTGGATTATCTCGAACAATTAGAGGCCGAAAGTATTCACATCTTTCGTGAAGTGGCGGCGCAGTTTGAAAAAACAGCCTTGCTTTTCAGTGGTGGTAAGGACTCCATCACTTTGGTTCATCTCGCCAAAAAGGCATTTGCACCAGGCAAGATCCCATTTCCCCTGGTGCATATTGATACAGGACATAATTTTCCTGAAGCACTTGAATTCCGTGACTGGCTGGCCAATGAAGTGAAAGCAACCCTGGTAGTAAGAAAAGTAGAAGATACGATCAAACAAAAAAACCTGACAGAACCCAAAGGAAAATTTCCCAGCCGCAACTGGTTACAGACGTATACATTGTTAGACACAATTGAAGAATTCAAGTTTGATTGCTGTATTGGCGGTGCCAGGCGGGATGAAGAAAAAGCAAGAGCGAAGGAAAGAATATTTTCCGTTCGTGATGAGTTTGGCCAGTGGAACCCCAAACTGCAACGGCCCGAACTCTGGAATATTTATAACGGTCGTATTCATAAGGGGGAGAATGTAAGAGTATTCCCGATCAGCAACTGGACAGAACTGGATATCTGGAATTACATCCGCAAAGAAAAGATCGGGCTGCCTTCCATCTATTT
>DATDIX010000363.1:0-13625 GCA_036520835.1 Chitinophagaceae bacterium
CAAAGCACATTGACACTTAACTGGGATCCGTCTACTGATAATATTGCCGTAGCAGGATACGATGTGTACCGCAACGGAATAAAGATCAATGCCAGTATTGTCACTACGACCTCTTACAATGTGACCGGGTTATCTGCATTGGTCAGCTATGATTTTTTTGTAGTGGCGAAAGATGTTGCAGGCAATATTTCTGCAAACAGCAATACAGTAAATATAATTACACCGGATACACAGGCGCCAACGGCACCATCAGGCCTGGCATCATCCAGCGTTACCGCAACATCGCTGACACTGAACTGGAATGCTTCAACGGATAATATTGCAGTAACCGGGTATGATGTGTACCAAAACGGGGTAAAGATCAATACAGCGGCTGTAACTGTTACCACTTATAATGTAACAGGTTTATCACAGGCAAGCTCCTATAGTTTCTTTGTAAGAGCATTCGATGGGGCAAGCAATATGTCTGGTAACAGCAATACCATTAATGTAACGACTCCTGACATCCAGGCGCCGACAGCGCCGTCAGGATTGGCATCATCCAATCTTACATCCACATCCCTGACATTGAACTGGACAGCTTCATCGGATAATGTTGGCGTAACAGGGTATGATGTGTACAGGAATGGGACTAAGATCAATGGCTCAGCCGTTACCACTACAACTTATAATGTAACAGGGCTGACAGGATCCACGGCTTATAGTTTTTATGTCCAGGCATTTGATGCTGCAAATAATTTTTCAGCCATTAGCAATACGATCAACGTCACTACGCCGGCGCCGGTTGGTTGTACCGGTACAGGCACTATTAATTACCAGAAATGGAACAGTGTTACCGGGACTACCGTTGCGTCCCTTACATCTAATGCTAATTATCCAAACAATCCATCTGTTTCAGGGACGCTTACCAGTTTTGAAATACCTACCAGTAGTGGCGATAACTACGGAATGAAAGTGTATGGATACATTTGCCCGCCTGCAACAGGCAGCTATACTTTCTGGATCGCCAGTGATGATAATAGTGAACTATGGCTCAGTACTACCAGCAGTTCAGCTAACAAAACAAGGATCGCTTATCATACACAATGGACCAATTCAAGGGAGTGGAATAAGTATGCAACCCAAAAATCTGTTGCAATCACTCTTACAGCCGGACAGTTGTATTATGTAGAAGCATTGATGAAAGAAGGATCGCAGGGTGATAATATGGCAGTAGGCTGGGCCAAACCTGGCCAGGCAACCACTGTACCAAGTGAGGTGATACCCGGTTCGCAGTTGCTGACATCTATTCCGGATGCACAGGCGCCAACTGTACCAACAAACCTGGCAGCACAAAATGTTGGCCAAACAACTTTCCTGCTTACCTGGACAGCATCAACAGATAATATTGGCGTAGCAGGTTATGATGTGTACAGGAATGGAATAAAGATCACAACATCACTTGTCAGCGGAACAAGCTATAATGTAACCGGTCTTACAGCAAACACGCTTTATTCGTTTATTGTAATAGCAAAAGATGCTGCAGGTAATTCGAGTGCAGCCAGTGCCGCTTTACCGGTCACTACATTACCGCCTGCCCCGGGTTCAGAATTGTTTACACAACGAACTGTAATAGGGAATCAACGCATGCCGCATGACCTAGTATATGGCCCCGATAATAATATCTGGTATACTGAACGCTTTGCAGGAACGGTAAGTTTTGTAAATCCTGCTACAGGTGCAAAGACAGTCGTGTTATCATTGGGCTCAAATATGGTAAAGGTAGGTGGGCAGGATGGACTGATGGGGCTGGCCCTTCATCCGCAATTGCTGTTGGGCAAACCATATGTTTATATTTCTTATACTTATCAATCAACCAGCGCTACTGTACGTAAAACAAGGATTGAAAGGTATACCTATGACATCAATACCCAAACCCTTGGGCAACCGGTAACGGTGTTGCAGGATATTCCAGGAAGCAATGATCATAATTCAGCACGGCTGGCAATAGGCCCCGATCTGAAATTGTATTATACAGTAGGAGATATGGGGGCCGGCCAGTTTGATAACCTGACCCGCCCTAACAATTCGCAGAACTTAACTATCTATGAAGGAAAAGTGCTACGATTGAATACGGAACAGGTAAGCGGTTCATGGATACCAACCGACAATCCATTTGGAAATGCTGTATATACATCAGGACATCGTAATCCCCAGGGATTAGTTTGGGGGAATGTGAACGGAACAGACTTCTTATACAGCAGCGAGCATGGCCCTTACAGTGATGATGAGATAAATGTTATTGAAGCAGGAAGGAATTATGGATGGCCGCAGGTATCCGGTTTCTGTGATGGCAACTATAACGGAAGAACGATAGGCGGCTTTGCGGTTGTAAGCGAACAAACCAATTGTGCAACGCTTAATGCAAAAGAACCATTACGTTCATTATTCCCGGCAGCTAACCCGCCATCAGGAGGAGATAATATGACCTGGCCTTCTACAGGACCATCCGGTACAGACTTTTATGGAAGCAATGCTATACCGGGCTGGCAAAATTCATTACTGGTAGCCCAGTTGAAAAACGGAACAGTTACCCGTTTCAAGTTAAGCAGTGACGGAGCAAGTATTATTTCTGATACTATTCATTATTTCCGTGGCTTAGGCAGGTTCAGGGATGTAGTAGTATCACCTGATGGGTTAAAGATCTATGTAGCCTGCGATTCAAGTGGTTCTACTTCCGGACCTACCGGTGGCGTCACAACAACTCCTGCTAACCCGGGAAGTATTTTAGAGTTTACTTACCAGCCTTCCGGTGGTGCGAGAATGATAACTCAACTGGTAGCTGCTAATAAATTGCCGGTTGATATAAAAGATAAAAGCATTGACATTTATCCTAACCCGGCCAGTTCATACATTATTGTATACAATTATGTAAATGAGCCCGGTCGCAGTGCCGAACTGTTTGACCTGAACGGAAGGGTAGTGAAAAAACAAGCCCTGGCCAACCTGGCAACACGTATAGATGCAACTACTATCGGCAACGGTTTGTATATCCTGAAAATAACGGATGCAAAAGGCAGGATTATAAGAACCGAGAAGATCATTATCCAGAAATAGATCAGCTCATATTACTTTCGCAAGGCCGCCTGCAATTCTGCAGGCGGCCTTTTTTTAATTCACGTTTACTTTCCACAGGCAGGATATGGTTAAAAATAAAGAACCGGTCATACAGACTTATTTTAATAACTTTATACAAACCATTCAGCTATGAAACAGCTTTTGTTTATATTAACCTTTTTGCCGGCCGTAACCGGTACAACACAGGGTGTAGTGAATGTGAATAATGTCAATCCCGGTACAGTTACTACTACTATTAGAAATACTTTTAATTATTTAGCAGGAGGATCTCCTGTACCGGCCACAAAATATGTACAACTGGTATCCGGCTCACCTTATTTCAGTGATTCATGGATGAATGGTAAAGTGGTATTAAGCGGGGGAAAAATATGCGACAGTCTTGTGCTCCGGCTCGACCTGCTGGAAAATGAAGTACAGTACCTGGCACTGGATGGCGCTGAAATGACAGCCTCGACCCCGATCAGGAATATTACGCTGACAGATTCTCTCGCCGGCAAAGAATACTTCTTTATTCACTCTTCTTATATGATACCGGCCGCACCCGCTGAAGCCGGTTGGTACCAGTTGCTCACCACGGGCAATGCAACGCTTTACAAACGCACCAATAAAAAAATGATGGAAAGCAAAGCATATGCATCATCGATAACAGAGCAAAGTATACTTACCACGGACCAGTACTTCATACTTACCGATGCAACCTATACCCGTGTTAAAAAGCTAAAGGAGATACCGGATGTACTTTTCCGCAAAGCAAATGACCTGAATAAATATATCAGCAGCAAAAAGCTATCCGGGAAATCAGAACAGGATTTTATTGATGTTGTGGCGGAGTACAACACACTTATTCAGAAATAATAATTACAAAAAAGGCGTTCCTTCAATGAACAGCGGGGAAATAAAAAACAAGTTGCAGGATAGTCATAACCGTTTTATTAACCTCATCCTCTCGCTGAATGATGATGATTTTTTATTTGCCCCCGCCAATAAATGGGCAGCAGGCCAGCAGTTGGATCATATATACCGGAGTGTGTCGGCAGTGGCACAGGCATTGATCTTACCAAAGTTTGCCATAAAACTTATTGCAGGCAAAGCCAACAGGCCATCCCGGGATTATGAAGGGCTGGTGGCAAAATACAAACTAAAATTGGAGGGAGGCGGCAGGGCAGGAGGCCGCTTTATTCCAAAGCCGGTAACACTTGCCCGGAAGATAAAGCTGAAAAACAAACTGAGCCGGGCAGTAAACGATCTTTGCAAAAGGATAGATAAATACACAGAAAAACAACTGGACTATTATATCTTACCTCATCCCTTGTTAGGCAAACTGACCCTGCGTGAAATGTTTTACTTCACTATTTATCATGCAGAGCATCATCAGCAACTGACCTTACGAAACCTGGGGCGATAGTAATTATATTGACCCCTGATATTATGAAACTGAATGATAGAAGTTTTTTAATTCTTCTTTTTTTCGCAGGACCTGGCTGGCAACCCGTTCACGATAGCGGAATCAACATTGAGATCACCCGGCTTCGCAACAGCAACGGGCAGGTGCTTGTCAGCTTATTCAAAGATGAAAACGGGTACCCGGATAACCCCGGAAAAGCAATAAGAAAAGGAACGGCGATCATTGCAGGCAATAAAGCTACGATCAGTTTTTCCGGTCTTCCGGCAGGAAAATATGCTGCCGTAGTATTACACGATGAAAATAATAATATGATAATGGACAGGACCTGGGTGGGGAAACCTAAAGAAGGATATGGCTTTTCCAACAATGTAACAGGACTGCTAGGTCCCCCGGGTTTTAGCAAAGCAAGCTTTCAGCACGGTGATGACAGGCAAACGGATATAATAATAAAATTGAAGTATTAAAATAAAAAACCGTCTCGCCTAAGGCGAGACGGCGTTAAATTATAAGTAATAATTTTATAGTACTCTTTCCAGGCCTGAGAAGAAAAAGTTGCCTTCGATAACAGCATTCTCATCACTGTCGCTGCCGTGAACAGCATTTTCCCCGACCGATGCTGCAAACAATTTACGGATAGTGCCTTCAGCAGCCTGCGCAGGGTTAGTTGCCCCGATCAGTGTACGGAATGCGGCAACCGCATTGTCTTTTTCCAGGATAGCGGCTATGATCGGGCCGCTGCTCATGAACTCAACCAGTTCGCCGTAGAACGGCCTTTCTTTGTGAATAGCGTAAAACTCACCCGCCTTGTCAGCGCTGAGTTTTGTCATTTTCAATGCTACTATTTTATATCCTTCTTTGATGATCCTGTCAATGATTGCCCCGGCATGCCCGCTTTTCATGGCATCGGGTTTGATCATCGTAAATGTCCTGTTACTCATAGTGTCGTTTATTTAATGTTTCTTTCTTTTACCCGCTTTCAGCGGCGGCGGCAAAGGTAACGGCAATTAGCTAATCAGCCAATTTGCTAATAGAAAAATGATGGGTCTGAGTTCACTAAACTATTAGCAAATCAGCTAATTGACACATCATCACATTTCCCTACCTTCGCAGCCGCTTTATGAAGCCTTTACAGGAAATATACCCGCTGCTGACACAAAAACCACTTAATGTCGTCATCA
Source organism: Chitinophagaceae bacterium (assembly GCA_036520835.1). Classification (GTDB taxonomy): domain Bacteria; phylum Bacteroidota; class Bacteroidia; order Chitinophagales; family Chitinophagaceae; genus VBAT01. Next base: position 5,701 of record DATDIX010000363.1, read on the forward strand.
CTACCCACCAAAAGCCCGATGCTGACGCGATGGGTTCCTCGCTGGCGCTGGCGCAGTTCCTGAGAAAATTTGGGCATACCGTTGATGTGGTATCACCCACTAATTGGGCCAAATGGCTCGACTGGATGCCGGGTTGCGACCAGGTGATAGATTTTGAATTTAACCGCAAACTGGCTGATGAAAAATTAAAGACTGCCGATTGGTTGTTTTGTCTTGACTTCAATATTTTTCATCGTACCAAAACAATGACCCAGCAGCTTAAAGAGCTTACCTGTATCAAGATCCTTATTGATCATCACCAGGAGCCTGATGCATCCTCCTTTGATTACGGGGCCAGTGATGTGATCAAAAGCTCTACCTGCGAAATGATCTATGATTTTATTACTGGTTCCGGTCATGCTGATAAAATTGATGATGACATCAGCAGGTGTATCTATGCAGGGGTGATAGCCGATACCGGCTCATTTCGTTTTCCATCTGCCCGGGCGGCAGTTCATACCCTGGTGGCTGACCTGAAATCAAGGGGTCTTGCACATTCAAAAGTGCATGAGGAATTGTTTGATAATTTCCTGGAAAATAAACTGCGCTTTACCGGACACGTTCTGCTGAACCGGATGCAGGTTTTTTACGAATACAATACGGTGCTGGTGGCTATCCCCAAAGCAGATCTTTTTAAATATCATATCAAGACCGGGGACACAGAGGGTCTTGTCAATTATCCTCAAACCATACAGGGTATTAAACTGGTCGCCCTTGTTATTGACCGTGACGAGGAGAGAAAGTGGAGTTTCCGCAGCAAGGGTGATTTTGATTGCAATAGCTTTGCCCGCAAATATTTTGAAGGGGGTGGCCATTTCAATGCATCCGGCGGCCGAAGCAATGATTCACTCGAAGTAACTGTGCAAAAATTCAAACAAGCAATAAAAGAAAACAAATCCATATTACAATAACTACAAACAATGAAAAGACTTAATTATTTACTGGTATTCATTGCAGCTTTGTCAATAACAGTTGCCTGCAACAAAGTGACCTACAAGAAAACGAAAAGCGGTCTTGCCTATAAAATATTCCCCTCAAAAGGGAAAGATTCCCTGATAAAGGTCGGTGATGTAATCAAGTTCAATTACACGATCAAATTCAATGATTCGCTGATGGATCGTTATAACAGCTATGGCAAAATGCCGGGCTTTATCAAGGTGCAGGAAATGCAAAAACCTTCTTACGACTTCCAGGAATTAATAACCCTGTTGAAAAAAGGGGATAGCGCTGTTACCGTCCAGATGGCCGATACGCTGATGCTTCAACAATCACAGTTGTTGCCTCCGAATGCAAAAAAAGGCGACAGGGTGACCATGACCCTAAAGATCGTTGATGTGTTTACAGTTGACAGCATTGCAATGGCTGATTACAATAAGGAAATGGAAAAAGACGGGCCCCGCCAGGAAAAAGAGCAACAGGAGCAAATGGCAAAAATGCAAAAAGAACAGGAAGAACAACGCCTGAAAGAAGAAGAGGAAATGATAAAATCAGGTGAAGTAGCCAGGGAACTGAAAGAATTGGAATCCTGGCTGGCCGCGAAAAAGATCAATGCGCAAAAAACCGGGAAAGGCACTTATGTAGTTATTAATGAACAAGGCACCGGCCCGGCTGCTGAGAATAATAAGTATGTCAACGTAAAATATACAGGGAAGATATTTCCAACGGACAGCGTGTTTCAATCTAACTCCTATGCCTTTCAGCTTGGAAAAAAGGCGGCTATCAGCGGATGGGATGAAGGTTTATTACTATTTAAGCAAGGAGGTAAAGGAACACTGTATATCCCTGCATTTTTGGCTTATGGAAAAAATCCGGGACCGGGTGGTAAACCCTTTGAAACCCTGATTTTTGATATTGAGGTCCTGGAAGTATCTGACAGTGTAATAACAGCACAGCCAAGGGGCCCACGCCAATAAAAAATTGATGCAACTCAAGGATAACCTGGTTGCAGATCGCTGATAATTCAGGACATTTGTACCGTCTCGCTTTCCTTCGTAAACTCAGGAGCGAGACGGTTTTTTTTGATCTCCGTGTGCTACAGGCTCCGTTTTTAGTCCAAAGAAGAATTTGTTACCCGCCTGAAACATAAGCCACCGTCACCCCGTACTTTTTAGCTTATGATATAGTTATCCTGTTCCTTTTGGAAAATGTATGAAAAACCTATCATTAAGGTCTGATGGATCTGTGTAATGAATAAAGAAGTCCGGTCTGGTTTAAAACAAGACAGGATTTTTTTATTTATACCTGCTTATGAGTTTCCTGTACCGGTACAGGATGTTACCAATTGCACTGCTTCCCTGGCTTCTTTTACATCATGTACACGGATAATACCCGCCCCATTCATTAAACCGATCGTATTGAGCACCGTGGTCCCGTTCAATGCTTCATTGGCAGTGACACCAAGAGTAGTATAGATCGTTGACTTGCGTGAAATTCCAAGCAACAGCGGACAATCAAGCATTTTAAATACAGAAAGATGACGAAGCAGTTCGAAGTTATGCTCAATCGTTTTGCCAAAACCAAATCCCGGGTCTATAATAATATCGCTAATACCCGTCTTACGCAGTTCAGCTATTTTATAAATACAAAAATCAAGTACTTCTTTTGTTACGTTCTCATAGGAAGGGGACTGTTGCATTGTTTGCGGCGTACCTTTCATGTGCATCAATATATATGGCACTTGCAACGAGGCCACCAACGGGATCATTAATTCATCCATGCTGCCCGCGCTGATATCATTAACGATGGAAGCACCTGCATCCACCGCTTCTTTTGCAACAAGAGAATAATAAGTGTCAATGGAAATAACAGCATCCGGGAAACCCCGGTGAATTTTTTCGATCCCGCCGATCACTCTTTTCAATTCCTCACCAGCACTTACTTTTTCACTTCCCGGTCTCGTACTTTGTCCCCCAATATCAAGAATAGCTGCGCCATCGTTCAGCATTTGTTCCGCTTGTTGCACGATAGCATCGGCGCCGGTATAGCGGCTTTTGGAGAAAAAAGAGTCAGGTGTGGCATTAATGATCCCCATCACCAGCGGTTTATCCACAACAAGCAGTCGTCCCTTACAATTCAGTGTAAACATTAGCGGTTGTTTCGTTACTTTTGAAGCGAAGGTAATTAAGAAGTCAGTAAGTCATAAAAGGCAAATGAGTCATACAATGACCGTTTCGCTTTGGTTTTTTCTAACGACCCGGCAAATATGACATCACTGACCCCTTTGACCTATTTGACTTATTTGACCCATTTGACTCATTTGACCCATTTGACCCATTTGACTTTTATGACCGAAATGACATCCATGACCACTACCGATCAGCAATACGACGCAGTAATATCCTCCTGCAAAGAGATCTTTTTGAAGAAAGCAAAAGATTACGGAACCGCCTGGAGAGTGCTCCGGACAATTTCTATTGTTGACCAGGTATTCATTAAAGCGCAACGTATCCGTACGATACAGGAAAAAGGGCAGCAAAAAGTAGCGGATGATATTGCAGCAGAGTTCAAAGGCATTATCAATTATGCCGTCATAGGGCTGATACAATTAGAACTGCATGCAGGCGCCCCGGAGGAAATGGAACTGGAAAAAGTCTCTTCATTATACGACCAGTACGCCACTGCTGCCAAAAAACTGATGCAGGATAAGAACCACGACTATGGTGAAGCGTGGCGCAGCATGAGCCAGGAAAGTTTTGTGGACCTGATCCTGATGAAACTGCAGCGCATCCGTCAGATACTGTCCAATGAAGGAAGGACCATCATGAGTGAAGGCATTGATGCCAACTATGATGACATTATAAACTATGCGGTGTTTGCGCTGATACTGATGGCTGAAGCGAGCCAGTAAACAGATATTAATACGATAACTTAATGAAAACAGTAATAAATATTGCAAGGATCATCGTAGGTCTCCTGTTCATCTTCTCCGGCCTTATAAAGGCAAATGACCCGCATGGGCTGAGCTACAAAATGCAGGAATTCTTTGAACTGTGGGATATGGCCCAGTTTCATTCATGGACCTTATTGTCCTCTGTACTCATGAATGCGTTTGAGATCATTGCAGGGTTTGCCTTACTGCTGGGGTGGAGAATTAATTTGTTCAGTTGGTTACTATTATTACTTATCCTGTTTTTCACTTTTCTTACCGGCTACACTTATATTACAGGCAAACCTGCCAATTGCGGTTGCTTTGGCGATTGTATCCCGATCACCGCAAAAACATCTTTCCTGAAAGATGTTGTTCTTACTGCCCTGATCGGTTTGCTTTTCTGGCAACGGAAAAACATCAAACCATTACTCCCGGGCAAAACCAATACACTGGTTATGCTGCTGATCACGATATTCAGCTTTGGCATTCAATGGTACACGCTGAATTATTTGCCGGTATTCGATTGCCTGCCTTACAAAAAAGAAAATAATATCAGCGAACAGATGAAGTTGCCGGCCGATGCTATCGCTGACAGCATGGTCATCACTTATGTTTATAAAAAAGACGGCAAAGAGATCGAATTCACCGCTGATAAGTTTCCTGATGATTTCAGCAGCCCGCCTTATGAACTGGTAAAACGCTATGATAAAATTGTAAGAAAGGGGAAAAATAATATGCCGCCGATCAAAGGGTTTGTTTTGTCAGGCATAACCAACGAGGATTCAACGCAGGTTGTCCTGGCGCAGGCTTATGCTGTCATAATCTTCTGCGAAGATTTTTCCATACCTGTATCAAAATGGGAAGATGATTTTGAAAAATTGTACGCTGTAGCTATTGCAAAGAATATCCCGGTGTATGCTATTACCACCCAATATGAGGAAGCAAAGAAAAATTTTGCCGCCACTTCATTCAAAGATATTACCCTTTTCAAATGCGACTATACCGCTGTAAGAACAGCCGCGAGGGCTAATCCCACAGTATTCCTGCTGAAAGAAGGAACGATAATGGATAAACAGGGTTATAAAAGAATGGATAGGGTGCTGAAAACTGTTGAAGGCATCGCAGTTCAGCAAAAAGAAATATTACCTGTCCCGGATACATTATCCCGACCAGATACCAGTAACCAGTAACCCATGTTAAAATACATCGCCAAAAAACTCCTCTACGGCCTGCTGGTTCTAATAGGAGTGGTGGTACTTGTATTTTTTCTTTTCCAGGGATTTGGTGATCCCTCCAGGCTGGTGATGGGGCAAACCGGCGATTCAACGACACAGGCTAATATCCGCAAGGAGCTATACCTGATCAACGATAAAGGAGAACCGGTTTCCAAATTCAAACAGTTCCTCTATTACCTCAATGATGTTTCGCCAATTTGTATTCATAGCAAAACGGATATTTCTAAAAAACAACTGAAAGGTTTTTTTATTGGCAGCAACAACAAGTTTGGAATAAAGATCCCTTACCTGCGTAAATCCTACCAGAGCAAAAGAGATGTGTGGAGTATACTGATGCAGGCATTGCCGGGAACATTGATACTGGCAGTAGCTGCCATGTTCATTGCAACGCTTATCGGTATTCCTCTCGGTGTTGTAGCCGCTGTAAAACAAAATACCTGGGTGGATACTTCGGCGATTTTCTCCAGTATCGTCGGTATATCGGCCCCGTCTTTTTTTATGGGTATCATCATCGCTTACCTGTTCGGGTTTGTATTAAGTGATTGGACGGGCCTTCATATTTCCGGCAGCTGGTATGATATAGATGATGTTACAGGAGAGAGGAGATTGACCTTTCAAAACTTATTGCTCCCGGCTGTTACATTAGGCATTCGTCCATTAGCCATCATTACACAACTGACCCGCAGCGCTATGCTGGATGTGCTGGACCAGGATTATATCAGGACAGCCTATGCCAAAGGGCTGAGTAAAAGAAAAGTTATCTGGAAACATGGATTACGCAATGCACTCAATCCTGTTATTACAGCTGTAACGGGCTGGTTCGCCGAGCTGCTCGCAGGTGCATTCTTTGTCGAATATATTTTTGGCTGGCAGGGAATGGGAAAGGTAACTGTAGATGCACTGGAAAAATTAGATTACCCGGTAGTGATGGGATCAGTATTGGTGGCCGCTGCATTTTTTATACTGATCAATATACTGGCCGATATTCTTTACGGCGTGGTTGATCCGAGGGTGAAGGTGCAGTAAGGAATTAATCTTTTTTGTTTTGATGAATAAACCAATCAATGATCAAGATAAATAAAGCAATTGGCTATTTGGCAGGTCTTATTCTCGTTTTTCTTATCTACCTGGTCGGCCAATTATTTTTTTTCTTCAATACAGCAAGAGTGTCAGGACATATCTGCGATATTACTTCCAAAAGTGGTTCTTTCCGGCACCCCGGCAGAGTAGAGATATTTTATGCCTGTTTTACAACTAAAGAAAATAAAAATATTACGTTCAGGGCAGGTTCTAATCTTGATTATGGACTTGATGATACAGTTCAGGTGCTCTATAAAAAAAACAATCCGCACAGAGCCAGGATTGATCACTTCTCAGAATTATGGGTAGTACCCGCTTTTATTTATATTATACCGTTTGCGTTGGTCATGGGAATTGTTACAGCCATTTACGCTGGCAGGAGGTATGTCATAATAAATAAGAAGCCTTTCAAAATAAGCACAATAAAATAATAATGCCGGAATCCCTTATTGAATGATCACTTCGTTCACTACTTTTTGTCCCAGCGCTTCATTCACCCTTTGTTTTATTTTTTCCCGCTGATAGATGAGTTCATGTTTGAGGGGAGCAACCGTGGTCGTAATAATTAATTTATCACCGATGATCTGTAGTTTATCTGTATAACGGGCTATTGTTTTGCCCATGACCTGTTCCCACACATCTTCTATCTGCAAAGCCTGGATGCCGCCTTTGATCCGGCTTTTATTCAGAAATTCTTTAATTGCATCACCGATAGAAAATTCGCCCATGAAACGAAGTTATCAAGTTTAAGGTTTAAATTCTGAGGTTACCCCCAGATTTTGCAATTGTACAGCCTGTAAGAACTAATCCGGTCGCAGGAACCTTAGACGTTCAACTTTAAACCTTAAACATTTTTATAATTCAAGAAGCTGGTATTTAACTGATAACATATCCAGGTGCTGCTTTAACCTTTCTTCATTTGTATCGGTGATAAAAACCTGCCCTTCATTTTCCACGCAAACTTTTTGCAGCAGGTTGCTGATACGGTTTTCATCTAATTTCTCAAATACATCATCCAGTAAAAGCAGGGGAGCAAATCCTTTCTCTTTTTTCAATACTTCCATTTCGGCCAGTTTCAGGGCAAACAATAAACTTTTCCGCTGGCCCTGCGAAGCAATATTGCGGAAAAGCTGGCTGCCTAAAGTGATGTCCAGGTCATCACGATGGACGCCGGCAGTGGTACGCTGGGCAAAACAATCCTTTTGCCTTGTCGCCTGTAATAATTCCGCAAAGGAAGATTGCAACAACTGGCTTTCATATAAAAGGGTGACATCTTCCGGCTGCATGGCAATTTCGCTGTACAGGTGTTTTACCTGCGGCAAAAAAGACACAAAGAATTCTTTACGCTTATCAAAAATATATTCACCGGGTTTTATCAATTGTTCATCCAGCACATCCAGTAATGAAAGATCTTTGGTTTGGGTTTCGGCAAATGATCGCAGCAAAGAATTCCTTTGCTGAAGTACTTTGGTATAAATAATAAGGTGCTGCAGGTAATCTGCATCCAGTTGTGAAAGCAATGCATCAATAAATTTTCTCCGCTCTTCGCTTCTACCGGTAATAAGTACTGAATCATCCGGCGCAATGACCACGCAGGGATAACGGCCAATATGCTGCGAGAATTTGTCATAAGGCTGATCATTGACTGCAAATTCTTTCTTTCCTGTTTCCCGTAATATGCAGGTGGTCTTTTCCGGCCTATC
>DATDIX010000364.1:0-4795 GCA_036520835.1 Chitinophagaceae bacterium
ATCACCCGCCCTGTGCGCACCTGGAACCCGATCAAAATAAATTTCCAGCACGTATGGCTGCTGGTAAAAGATGCCTGGCGAACCAATAACTGGAAAGATAAGTTTGCTCTATGGTTCAAACATACGGGTTACCGGCCTGCAGATGTAACTGCCAAATATCCTGTTTATAAAATTGAAGATGTCTATCATTTTGAGAAATATGACACCCGGACATCAACAGCGCTGAATGCCTGGAGCTGGATACAAATGATAATGATCCTGCTTTTTGTCAGTTATTTTTTTGGGAACATAGCACTCATCAAACAACTTGACTCTTCTTACATATTCCTGTATGGCGCATTTATTTTCCTGAGTGTATATGCATTGACAGAACTGATGGACAGGAACCAGTATGCGATCGTTTGGGAGATCATCCGGAGTGGCCTTGGCCTGGGTTTTATATTCGACCAGGGTGACTGGTTTGGTATTTCTGAATATTTCTTTGCCTCAAAATATATTATAAGCTCTTACTTTTTCGTTTCTATTACTATTACAGGTTTGTTTGTTATCAGGCACCGGAAAGAAGATGCAACACTTGCTGTTGCCTGAGGCAAAATTCCCCGCAACGGTAAAGTAATCAAATGAACAAATCAACTTGTTTCATTTTCATTCTATTGCTTTTTAATAGCTGTAATCAAAGAGGCAAAAACAATTCAACAGATCATAACCCCTTTTTCAAAGTCCCTGTTATTATCCAGAGCCCAACTGAAGCCACTATTGAATTTTTCAATCCTGGATTTGTAGAACAGACCTGGCCAAGGTATTTGGGTAAATATAAATTTACCGATACTTTAAAGCTTTCTCAGAATTTAGAAACCGCCGACACTTCAGGCTGGAAAGATAAACTTTGGAAATCTTCACTTTTCAACAATACAGACTCATTCCAAACAGATGGCTTCCAGATTGTAGCTGACTACGAAGCCACTCTTTATTATATATATAGAGGTTTTCAATCCAAAGGAAATTACTACTACCCTGTTTATGCTGTAAACGAAACATCGCATACCAAAATTTTTATAGCAAAAGACTCCTATGTTTTTGCATTGCAGGAGGCCTGTGATACGAATAACTATGACAGATGGGAACCAATCGAAGGAAGGGGATTCGACTTTTGTGGTAGTGGCTACTTCGGGCTTAAGGTTCATCCGGGGGAGTTCGTACTATTTTTGGTTCCAAAATACCAGGGGCCAGAAAAAACTTTAATGAGAGTAAGGCTACAATTGGGCGATAATATCTACACGTCGAATTCATTCCAGGGAAAAATGAGTTACAACCAGTTTTCCATAAAAAAGGACTCGGGGTTCTATGAAGAACTTAAGAAAAATAAAGCAAGTGCAATTCAATGGATCTTTTATGGTTCAATACCCAAAGACTTTGATTAGGAAACTAAGCCTATTAAAATCCACATTTTGAATCAAATATAGCAAACTGATTAGGCTTAAATAATGATTGGTTGAGACTTTCTAACAACTGACCCTATTTTACTCTTTTAATTTCTTAGCAATAAAATTATCCACCATCTGCTCCAGTATCTTCAGCGTAACAGTTCCCTGCGAAAGAACAAGATCATGAAACTCCCGGATGTCAAACTTATCTTTTAGTTGCTCTTCCGTTTTTTTCCGGAGTTCCTTTATTTTCAATTCCCCCATTTTATAAGCAAGCGCCTGTCCCGGCCATGAGATATAGCGGTTGATCTCTGTATTCACTTCATGTAACGACAGGGCTGTGTTCTCTGACAAATAAGTAACTCCCTGTTCTCTTGTCCATCCTTTTGTATGCAGGGCCACATCCAGTACCAAACGGCAGGCACGCCACATCTCGTAAGTCAGCCTTCCGAAAAGCGAATAAGGATCTTTATAAAAACCCATTTCCTTTCCAAGGTATTCAGCATACAATCCCCAGCCTTCACCAAAAGCATTTACATATAAATTTCTGCGGAATGCCGGCAGGTCATTCAATTCTTTTGTCAGTGCAATTTGTAAATGATGACCCGGTACTGCTTCATGCAATGTCAGCGATTCGAGTGCATACAAAGGACGGCTCTTCAGGTCATAAGTATTTACCCAATAATTACCGGCTCTTTTACTATTGATCGGTGCGCCGGAATATCTTCCGGCTGTGTATGTCGGGGCTAAATGTGCAGGCACCGGTTCAACTCCATAAGGCTGGCGGGGTAATTTGCCAAAGAACTGCGGCAACATTCCGTCTGCTTTCTTGGCAATAAAAGAAGCTTCTTTTAATAATTGTTCTGCTGTGGTCGCATAGAACTTCGGATCAGTGCGCAGGTTGGCAATGAAATCCTTTAATGTCCCTTTGAAATTTACCGCTGTTAATACCTCCATCATCTCCTTTTTTATCCTTGCCACTTCCTGCAACCCTAACTGGTAAACTTCTTCGTAACTAAGATCCGTCGTAGTATAATGATGTGTCCGCTCCTGGTAATAGGCCAATCCATCCGGAAAATTGGATACGCCGATCGTTGTTCTTGTTTTTGGTAAATATTCTTTATCGAAGAATATTTTGATCTTTTTAAATCCTTCAATGGCATATTGCTGAATGGCTGTTTTTCCTTCCTCTGTTATCTTTTTCCAATCCTCATCGCTGATGGAAAAAGGTTTTTTCAAAAAAGGTTTCCAGAAAACACTTTTTTCCGGATCAGGTACAATGTGCTGCTCATAGGTATTTTCATACCCTTTTAAAATGGCCCGCGGCTGGCAGATACCCAGTTGCAACCCTTTTCGCATCAATGCGAGTCTTTCGTCAACCGAACGGGGAATATCTTTCAGCCTTTTGATGTAATTCTCAAATTCCTTTTTGGAAGATAAGACCTGTGACCCCATTCCTGCAAGACCTGTATGAAATCCTTCATCGGCCAGTATCGGGTTCAGGTAAGATTTGAATTTCCATGTAGAAAGCTCGTCTTCCACATCATATCTTACCAGTTCAAGATTGACCTGCCCATCAAAATTCAAAGAATCCTTATTAACCTTATTCAATGCCTGGTAAACCGAATCATAAAAAGTATATCGACGTAAAAAATCTTCTTCTCTGTTGGAGCCAAGCGGGTGTCCCAACAGACTGTCCTGTTTATTTTCCCGGGCCTGGAAATTGCTGACCGCCTGCAATAATGTATCAACGATCGTTCCTGCTTTCTTTTGCGGTTGTGCCGAAAGTTGTACAATGATGACAGTAAAAAACAGGAGCAGCCAAATTGTTCTTCTCATACTTACGTGTTTTGTTTACCCCTTTATACCCTGAGTTATTCTTTGGTAAGCTGGTTATTCACTGTACGCCATATTTTCAGCGGGTTTTCATTTTTCAATTCATCAGGTAAGAAGCTATTGCTCCAGTTTTGAAATGCAATGGGGCGGGCAAACCGTTTGATACCATCTGCCCCTACTGATGTAAATCTTGAATCAGTAGTGGAAGGATAAGGCCCTCCATGCTGCATGGCCAGGCAAACCTCCACTCCTGTCGGTACACTATTTATAATAAAGCGGCCGCAGATATTTTTTACCGCTTCTACTAATTCCTCGTGATAACTGATATCCGTTTCCGTAGCCATTAAGGTAGCTGTTAATTGTCCTTCCAGGTTATTGACCACATTTATCATTTCCGTCATGTCCTTGCAACGTATCACCAATGAGTAGGGCCCGAATACTTCCTGGTGTAAGATGGGATTATTCAGAAATGCTTCCCCGCTTGCTGAAGCCACGGTTGGCGCTCCCTGGTTCAATTGTGGTTCTGTTTCCGACACGGCGATCGTTTCCACTTCAGCCTGCGCTAATGAGTTACCCCTTTTCTCTACATAGTTTTTAAAAATACCGGGATGAAGCATAGTACCGGGAGTCAATTTCTTTATCTCCTCTCCTAATGCGCTGATGAATGTTTGCAGGCCATCGCTTTCCAACCCGATGATCAGACCAGGATTGGTGCAAAACTGTCCAACACCCAATGTAATGGAAGGGGCATACATCTTTGCTACCTCCCCGGCCGATTGTTTTAATTTTTCCGGTAATAGAAAAACGGGGTTGATACTGCTCATTTCGGCAAATACTGGTATTGGTTCTTTGCGCTGGTTGGCCCAGTCGAATAATTGTTTACCGCCGATGAACGAACCGGTAAAACCGACTGCCTTTGTCAATGGATGTTTTATCAATGCTTCACCCACTGCATGGCCGGCACCATATACATGAGCAAATATCCCTTCGGGCATATTGCTTTTTTTTGCTGCATTGAAAATGGCAGTAGCTACCATTTCAGAAGTTCGGGCATGAGCAGGATGTGCTTTTACAATAACCGGGCAACCTGCCGCAAAAGCACTGGCTGTATCGCCGCCGGCAGTAGAATAAGCGTAAGGGAAATTGCTGGCGCCAAAAACAACAACAGGACCAAGTGGTACCAGCATCTTTCTTACATCAGGCTTCGGTGGGTTGCGGTCCGGATTGGCTGTATCAATTCTTGCTTCCAGCCATTCCCCTTTTTCGCAGGCATCTGCATAAGAAGTTAACTGGAACATCGTTCTTGCCCTTTCATTCCTCAGCCTCGCTTCGGGAAGATTGGTTTCTTCGCCGGTAACTTTTAATAATTCATCGCCGAGGGCCTCTATTTTCGAGGCGATGGCCCGCATAAATCCTGCACGTTGCTTCAATGACAGTTTGCGATAAGCATGAAAAGCTTTCCATGCCTGCTGCATGACTACTCCTATTTCTTCAATACTGTGATCTTTATAATTCATAATTTTTAATTCCGCATT
>DATDIX010000365.1:0-7495 GCA_036520835.1 Chitinophagaceae bacterium
CGCTCCCCATCTTCTTTACCCGCTTTGGGTTCAGGAAAACGATACTGGTGGGGATGCTGGCCTGGGCCATTCGCTATATATTATTTGCTTTTGGTAATGCCGGTGAGCTAAGCTTTATGCTGATCACAGGCATTGCGCTTCATGGTATTTGTTATGATTTCTTTTTTGTATCCGGGCAGATATACACCAATGCAAAAGCCGGTGAAAAATATAAAAGCGCTGCCCAGGGCCTTATTACGCTGGCCACTTATGGTGTCGGTATGCTGATCGGGTTTGAAATAGCGGGAAAAGTAACTGATGCGTATAAAATTTCAGAAAAAGTTTTTGACTATAAAATGATCTGGCTGATCCCTTCAGCGATAGCAGCGGCTGTTTTTTTATTATTTGCCCTTTTTTTCAGGGAAGAGAAAAAACAAACAGGTCAACCGGATCAAATTAATTAATTCATCGTAACTTGAAACGCTTGTAAATATGAACAATCAAACTACCCGCCGCAAATTACTGAAGCAATTAGCTACCGGGTCTCTTGCGGCCGCAGCTATATCACCCTTAGATATCCTTGCATCACCGAGTATGAATGAAACCTACAACCTAAAAGGCAATGTCAACCACTCAGTCTGCCAATGGACGTATAATTTTTTACCCCTGGATGAATTGTGCCAGGTGGTTAAAAAGATCGGCTTCAGTGCTATTGACCTGATTGCGCCCAAGGACTGGCCCACATTGCAAAAACATGGTATCTTCTGCTCCATGTGCTATATAGCCGGTAAAGTAAGCCTGACCGAAGGATGGAATAACAAAAACCTTCATGCCAGCCTGGTAAAAGATTATACTGAAACGATCCCGTTAGTACCAAAAGCAGGTTATAAAAACCTGATCTGCTTCAGTGGCAACCGTAATGGTATGGATGATGAAACAGGATTGAAGAACTGTGCGGAAGGTTTAAAACAGATCATGGGCCTGGCTGAACAGAATAACGTTATCATACAAATGGAATTGCTGAACAGCAAAGTGAACCATAAAGATTATATGTGTGATAAGACCCCGTGGGGTGTAGAATTAGTAAAGCGGGTCGGGTCGCCCAACTTCAAATTGCTCTATGATATTTATCACATGCAGATAGATGAAGGAGATGTCATCAGAACGATCCGTGATAACCAGCAATACATCGGGCATTATCATACAGGCGGTGTACCGGGCAGGCATATTATTGATGAAACACAGGAACTGTACTACCCGGCTATCATGAAAGCGATATTGGAAACAGGGTACAAAGGTTATGTGGCACAGGAGTTCGTTCCTGATCAGAAAGATAATGAAGCGAAGATAGCAGCGTTGAAGAAGGCGATTAAAATATGTGATGTGTAGAGAAGAAGTCCGGAAGATGTTTTCCTTTAGCTGAATATTTTTTTCTATCCGGGAATTGTAAATACTAACAGCAGAACTTAAATAGATAAACAAATTTTCAAATAACTATGTTGTCTTCCGGACTTTCCGTCTTCCGGACATCCGGACCCAACAAAAAAATGAAACCTATCAAACATGGCAGACATTGTATATGATGCGATCGTAATCGGTTCGGGTATCAGCGGCGGCTGGGCAGCCAAAGAACTTACAGAGAAAGGCCTGAAGGTGTTAATGCTGGAACGTGGCCGCAACCTCGAGCATATAAAAGACTATGTGAATGCCACCAAAGAAATATGGGAGTTCCCGTATCGTAACGGCAGATCGCAACAAATGATAAAGGACCATCCTGTTTTAAAAAGAGATTACCCCTTGCAGGAATCTGTACTGGATATGTGGGTGAATGAACAGGATTGCCCTTATACAGAAGTAAAACGATTTGACTGGTTCCGCGGTTATCATCTTGGCGGCCGTTCATTATTATGGGGCCGGCAGAGCTACCGTTTTAATAAATGGGATTTTGAAGCCAATAAGAAAGAAGGCATCGGGGTTGACTGGCCCATCCGCTATGAAGAAATTGCGCCCTGGTACAGCTATGCAGAAAAATTTGCCGGCATACAGGGAAGTAAGGAAGGCCTGGATGTTTTGCCCGATGGTGAATTCATGCCGGCGATGGACATGAACGTGGTGGAAAAAGATGTGGCAGCAAAAATCAAAACGCATTTTAATGGCCAGCGCCACATGTTCATCGGCCGCAGCGCCAACATCACGCAGCCGCATCATGACAGAACGAATTGCCAGTACCGCAACCGTTGCTTTAGAGGCTGCCCATTCGGCGCTTATTTCAGTACACAATCAGCTACGCTTCCTGCAGCGGTGAAAACAGGCAACCTGACCCTCGAAGTAAATAAGATAGTGACCAAACTGATCTACGACAAGGATAAAAAAAGAGCCACAGGCGTTGAAGTGATAGATGCAGAGACAAACAAGACGATCGAATACAAATCGAAAATAATTTTTGTATGCGCCTCTTCTTTTAATTCCACCTGGATATTGATGAACACAGCAACGGATATCTGGCCCGGGGGGTTAGGCAGCAGCAGCGGTGAACTGGGACATAATGTAATGGATCACCATTTCCGTTGCGGCGCCAGCGGCAAAGTGGAAGGCTACGATGATAAATATTATTATGGGCGCCGTCCTACCGGAGTCTATATTCCCCGATTCAGGAATGTTTATAATGATAAAAGAGATTATCTCCGTGGTTTTGGTTACCAGGGAGGCGCCAGCCGCAGCGGTTGGGGAAGAGAAATTGCGGAACTGAATATCGGTGGTGAATTCAAAGATGCCTTGTGTGAACCGGGTGATTGGAACATGGGTATGACCGCCTTTGGCGAAATACTACCCTATCACGATAACAAGATCTCATTAGACAAGGATAAAAAAGATAAATGGGGATTGCCGGTGCTGGCCATTGATGTAGAAATTAAAGAGAATGAACATAAGATGCGCAAGGATATGATGAATGATGCGGCTGAAATGCTGGAAGCCGCCGGGGTAAAAAATGTACATACCCATGACAGCGGTTATGCACCCGGTATGGGTATCCATGAAATGGGAACTGCCCGCATGGGCCGTGATCCCAAAACATCTGTATTGAACGGGCAAAACCAGGTATGGGATGCACAAAATGTATTTGTCACCGATGGAGCCTGTATGACATCCGCATCGAGTGTAAATCCTTCACTGACCTATATGGCATTGACAGCAAGGGCGGCTGATTTTGCAGTGGGTGAATTAAAAAAAGGAAACTTATAAAAAATCACTAATGGCAGATAATACATTTGATGCAATCGTTGTTGGTTCCGGTATCAGCGGAGGCTGGGCCGCCAAGGAGCTTTGCGAAAAGGGCCTTAAAGTATTGCTGCTTGAACGTGGCGGGCCGCATGAACATATTAAGGATTATAAGACCGCTACAAAAAGTATCTGGGAACTGCCTCACCGCGGCTACACTACTAATGAACAAAGAAAGAAATATCCTGTCATTCACCGTGGATGGGCTGCCCAGGAAGAAGTGATGGATGCATGGGCCAATGAAGAAGATGCTCCTTATACAGAAGTAAAACCCTTTACCTGGTGGAGAAGCTATCGTTTTGGCGGCCGTTCCATTTTATGGGGACGCCAGAGTTATCG
The DNA here is from genome assembly GCA_036520835.1 of Chitinophagaceae bacterium. Classification (GTDB taxonomy): domain Bacteria; phylum Bacteroidota; class Bacteroidia; order Chitinophagales; family Chitinophagaceae; genus VBAT01. Next base: position 3,598 of record DATDIX010000365.1, read on the forward strand.
CTGGAGCCAGATGGATTTTGAAGCCAATGCCAAAGATGGCATTGCTATTCCCTGGCCGGTTAATTATAATGATATAGCTCCCTGGTATGATCATGTAGAAAAGTTTGCCGGTATCAGCGGCTCTCCCCAGGGTCTATCGCATTTGCCGGACGGACAGTTCATGCCGCCATTTGAATTGAATGTGGTGGAGAAAGATGTAGCGGCAAGAATAAAAGAACAATTCAAGGGACAAAGACATTTATTCATCGGCCGGGTAGCGAATATAACTCAGCCCCATTATGAAAGACCGGGTTGCCAGTACCGGGCCCGCTGCTGGGAAGGATGCCAGTTCGGTGGTTATTTCAGCACGCAATCTTCCACTTACCCGGCTGCATTAAAGACCGGTAATCTTACGGTGCGTCCCTACTCTCTTGTCTCGCAGGTTTTGTATGATAAGGAAACCAAGAAGGCAAGAGGCGTAGAGGTATTGGATACAGAAACCAACCAGGCATATGAGTTCAATTCAAAAATTGTTTTTCTCTGCGCATCAGCATTGAACTCTGCATGGATACTGATGAGATCGGCGACTGATATATGGCCGGAGGGATTAGGCAGCAGCAGCGGTGAACTCGGGCATAATGTAATGGACCATCATTATAATTTAGGAGCAAGCGGGAGAATAGAAGGTTATGACGACAAATACTACTATGGAAGAAGGCCAACAGGTTTCTATATTCCCCGGTTTGTCAATATGGGTACAGACAAAAGGGACTATTTGAGGGGATTTGGATACCAGGGCTCCGCCAGCCGCACCGGGTGGGGACGGGAAATTGCAGAATTGAATATCGGAGGTGAATTCAAAGATGCATTGAGTGAACCCGGAAATTGGAGAATAGGTGCAACCGGTTTTGGTGAAATACTTCCTCATCATGATAATAAGATATCCCTGGATAAAAATAAAAAAGACAAATGGGGATTGCCCGTACTGTCTATGGATGCTGAACTAAAAGAAAATGAGATGAAGATGCGGAAAGATATTGTAGCAGAACTAAAAGCCATGCTCGAAGCAAGTGGCGTTAAAGACATACATACTTCAGATAGTGGACATGCGATGGGCCATGGTATACATGAAATGGGAACGGCCAGGATGGGCAATGATCCCAAAACATCTGTACTCAATAAATGGAACCAGGTATGGGATGCGCCGAATGTGTTTGTAACAGATGGCGCTTTTATGACATCCTCTGCCTGCCAGAACCCATCATTGACGTATATGGCTTTTACGGCAAGAGCAGCTAACTATGCAGTTGAAGAATTGAAAAAACAAAATTTATAATACTGATAAACTAAACATCATGGATAGACGTGAACTTTTGAAAATGGTGGCCCTGCTAACCGGCGGCGCTGTAATAGGCAGTGAATTCTTTTTGTCCGGTTGTACGGCAGGCGGTAAAGCTGAACTGGGTTTTACACCGGGTAATATAGCCTTGCTGGATGAAGTAGGCGAAACCATATTACCGGCCACTTCTTCTCCCGGTGCTAAAGCAGCACAGGTTGGTGAATTCATGAAAGTATATGTAACGGATTGCTATCCGCAGGCAAGCCAGGATGCTTTTATCAAAGGAATAAATGACCTGGATGCCGATTGTAAAAAACTGCACAGCAAATCATTTATGGATTGTACACCCGAACAGCGGCATGAGTTCCTGCTGAGCCTCGAAAAACAATCCAAAGAATTTAATACCGGGCCGCAGGAAGAAGATAAAAAAAACCGGGCGGAGCTGAAAGCGAAAAATAAAGAGTATGACTTTGTCGCTAAGCCGAGACATTATTACACGATGATGAAACAACTGACACTGCTGGGTTTCTTTACTTCCAAAGTTGGCGCTACACAAGCCCTGCGTCATATACCTGTTCCCGGTAAATATGATGGCGCTTATTCCTACAAAAAAGGGGACAAAGCCTGGGCAGAATAATTAATAATTACCTTATAAAAAGAATATACCATGTCATACGATCGCAGAAAGTTTATTAAAATAACCGGTGGAGTTACAACAGGCTTGGCATTAAGTTCTGTAACCGGGATGTCCTTATTATCCTCTTGTGACGATGGAGCAGGAAGTATAAAAACATTCGGGCTGCAGTTGTATTCACTCCGTGATGATATGCCCAAAGACCCGAAAGGAGTATTGAAACAGGTAGCCTCTTTTGGTTATAAGAATATTGAGAGCTACCAGCACAGTGAATTGGGAATATTCTGGGGCATGGGTTATAAAGAATTTAAAAAATACCTGGATGATATAGGCTTGACCATCCTTTCCACCCACCATGATGTAATAAAAGGATTTCCTGAAAATAAGGCTGCCTTTGAAAAAACAGCTGCGGAAGCTGCAGAGATCGGGATAAAATATATTTTCTGTCCCTGGCTGGGCGCCCAGAAAACGCTGGATGATTATAAAAGAAAAGCCGACCAGTTCAATCAATGCGGGGAAATATGCAGGAAAGCAGGCCTTCGTTTTGGTTATCATAACCATGAGTATTCATTTGCCATGCTGGAAGGGAAAATGCCACAGGATGTGATCATGGAAAATAGTGACCCGGCACTGGTGGACTTTGAACTGGATATTTATTGGGTAGTAACTGCAGGGCAGGACCCCGAGGCATGGTTCAAAAAATATCCCAACCGTTTTCGTCTCTGCCATGTTAAAGACAGGATGAAGAACGCCACTGAAAGAGAAGCAACCTGCACATTAGGTGAAGGGATCATTGATTTCCCTAAAATTCTTAAAACAGCCAAAGCGAACGGCATGCAATATTATATTGTGGAGCATGAACGATATGACGGCACTACACCTCTTAAAGCTGTGGAAGCTGATGCCGCTTACATGAAGAAGCTGAAGTTTTAGGCAGCAGCTATTTTAGTATATCATCTATAGCCTCGCCGAGGCATTCTCCTTTACTGATCTTCTCAGCAAGCGGTTGCATATTGACCTGCATTTGCCTGTATTCGGCTGGCGAAAGATTTTTTATCTTCCCTTCTATCTCAAAAAGGCTGTTTACTGAAAAGCCTATCTTATATTTTTCAACTAATGGTGCAGAAGCAGCTGTTGCCGGAACAATAAGAGGTAACCCGCTGATGATATACAAAGACAGTTTATGGTGACTGATATATTGCATGTATTCGCCAAGGCTGCCGCCGGGTTTATCAATACTATCGCCATCCCATACTAACCCGAATGAGCCTTCCAGTTTTGCCGGCAATTCATACGGTTTTTCAATACCATGCCAGGTTATATTAGGCTGAGCATACACTGCATTACCCTGCCCTGCTCCGTATAAATGAAAATGCAGGGAAGGATTGCCTGGCTGTAATAATTGGAGCCCTTTCAGAAAAGAACTTTTTTCGAGATTACCTGCAAATACAATATCAAAAGAAATATCCTGCAGCCGGCTGACCGGTTTAGTTAGGAAATCAAAAAATTCTATTGTAGCGATCCTGCAGTCTTTTGATATATGATCATAAACCCATGACCTCATCTTGTCATTATGCACAATGAAATAGCGGAACTGCCGGAAAAACCGGATCTCCTCCTTCAACATCTTGTCATCTCCATCCTTCAGACCATTTATATCTGCTATGACACAAATGATCCTGTTATTCCTTTTTTTCAGCCATTGCAGCAACAGCTTGTTCATCCTGGCATATACCGGGAACAGGAAGATGATAACGGATCCTTTCTTAATTGAAAAAACTGTTTTGACAAGAAACAAAAAGCGGCTGATCCTTGCTTTTAAAGAAAATTCATGATGATAAGGAAAAAAGACCGGCTCAAACCCCTTTTCCAGCAATATTCTTTCCGCATCCGTACCTCCTATCCCGCCATGCAGGTATCCTTCCTGCAGGTATTGCTGTATAAAA
>DATDIX010000366.1:0-7089 GCA_036520835.1 Chitinophagaceae bacterium
TCATATGACAGGTTTCCCTGCTGCCATCCCGCTATCGTTTCAGCAGGAATATTTTTTTCTGATATATCCCGGCCATCCTCCACCAGTTTTAATTGCTGCCCTTTGGTAAGCGTAGTTTCCCATCCGTCCTTCCTTGTTATCTTCACTTTTCCCCGGCTTACAGAAATAGTAATATTCTTTTGCCCCGGGTATGCTTTAATATTAAAAGCAGTGCCGAGAACAGTGGTGGAAACGCTGCCGGTATGTATGATAAACGGAATCTTGTCCGTGTGCTTCACATCAAAATAAGCTTCACCGGATAAAAAGACCTCCCGTCTCTTGCTGTCAAACTGGTCCGGGAACTCCAATGAACTCGCCGCATTCAGCCATACCTGTGTACTGTCCTCAAGTAAAAGAAATTTTGATTCCGACCGGTTTGTCGCTTTTTTCGTCAGGGAGGATAGCTGCGGCGTTCTATTTTTTCCAGGGCTGATCCCCTGTATGATCCAAAAAGCGCCGGCCACTATCACTATTATGGCCGCAATAAGGAATTTGCTATAAGATTTTGACCTTATTTCTTTGGTTTCCGGTACTTCCGGGATCAGCCACTCCGGTTCAGTCAGCACCAACCGCCCGTTCTCATCCACATAGGTGGTTTTTGATCCATTTGTATTAAGATCATTATAAACTTTCCTGATAAGTTGTCTCAACCTGTCATCATGTTCGGCTTTATGAACATAACTAAAAAACTCTTCCAGCTCTTTTTGAGAGCAGGTATTGTCCAGGTATCGTTTAAAAAGGTATTGCAGTCTGTCTTCCATATTGGCAGGAGGGATTACCTCTGTACTTTCAGACGAAGCTCAGCGCCAATGTTCCTATTGCATCATTAAAAAAAGAAGAAAAACTTTGTATTCTTTGCCAGAAAGCGGCGGATAGACTGTACGGCGGTAAATAACTGGTTTTTTACAGTATGCTTTGAGATACTAAGTTCCCCGGCGATCTGCTGGTAATTCATCCCCTCTTCTTTATGTAACTGGTAGATCAGTTTGCGCTGTGGAGGCAGCTCATCGATCGCTTTTTGAATGATCTGGTTATACTCCTTTGCCGCCAGGTATTGTTCCGATTCATTGACGATCTGCTGCAACTGGTCCCATATCTTTTTTTTCAGGCGGCTATCGGCGGATGCTTTGCGTAAAAAATCGATCACTTTGTTTTCCGTAAGCCGGTACAGCCACGCTTCCATATTATGGACCGAATAGATATTCATCCGTTGATCCCACAGCTTTAGAAAAACTTCCTGGATAATGTCCTTGGCGACCTGGTCAGATTTGGTAAGTCGCAGGGCAAGTGTATAAAGCCTGTGTTCGTGTTGCCGGAATATATCCGAAAACAACGCTTCCAGTGTTTTCTCATTGTTATGACCGGTTCCGGGGTTCAAAGTTGTCCTTTGCAGTTAGTAATTCTAAAATAAGAAATTTTAAAAAAATAAATACTTGTGTGACTAAAGATTTTAGCCGCAAAATCCCGCAATGATATATTCTTTCCTGTTTTTTGCCACGAAAAGCCGGATGTGTCATTAAGCGGGGTATGGTTCCCTTTGTTCAACACACAATTACGTTTTACGGAAATTCTTCAATCATGTTTTTGAGCAAACAACTTTTGAAACGTAGCTTTGTTAGTATTCTACCAGGATGGGATTATCATTCATTCAACATTAAAATAAAATAACTATGGCATTCACTTTACCAGCGCTGCCTTATGCACACGATGCATTAGAGCCGCATATTGACAAACTGACCATGGAAATACACCATGGCAAACATCACCAGGCTTATGTTGACAATCTTAATAAAGCCATTGCCGGCACTGAGCATGAAAGTAAATCACTGGAAGAACTGGTGAAAATAGCCGGTAAGATATCACCTGCTGTCCGTAACAATGGCGGCGGCCACTGGAATCACAGTTTCTTCTGGGAAATACTTGGTCCAAATGCCGGCGGTAAACCATCCGGAAGCCTGGCAGATGCTATTAATAGCACATTTGGCTCTTTTGAAACGTTCCAGGAAAAATTCAATGCTGCGGGTACTACCCGGTTTGGTTCGGGATGGGCCTGGCTGATCGTAAAAGACGGTAAGCTCGAAGTAACTTCAACTCCTAACCAGGATAACCCTTTAATGGACACAGCAGAAGTGAAAGGCACCCCCGTACTCGGTGTGGATGTATGGGAACATGCCTATTACCTGAAGTACCAGAACAAACGTCCTGATTACCTGAAAGCGATCTGGAATGTAATTGACTGGAAAAAAGTCGGGAAACTGTATGAAAAAGCTGCAGCAGTAGCTGTTCACTAAAATTTTATTAACCGCCCCGGTTCGTGAGACACGAACCGGGGCTTCCTTTTTTAACGGAGACGAAACAAGGCGGATGAACACATAGGAAAACAAAGACTAGTCGGGGTTTCCATAAAATTTAAAACACACTCTTCCAGACTTATCAAAGGTTACCGTTGCATATTCAGTTGCAACTACATCGTTCCTGATATAAAAAAAATAGCTATCCAAAGAGTCAACTGTCTTTCTCATATCAAAAGACTCGCCTAAAATTGCCTTTACTTCTTCAATAGTCATTCCTAATTCTATTTTTTCAAATACTTCTTTTTTGATTCTTACATTTGAAGAACAGGAAATAAGCAAAATTGTAGTAACTATTAAGAATATACCTTTAACTTTCATATTAGTGTTTATCACTGATTAATAAAATCTGCCGTCCTGGTTTGTATCCTACAAACCAACTGCCAAAATATCTTCGTTCATTAATCAAAAATACATCATAGTAGTTCCGGTTCATAAGAGACGAACCGGGGCTTCCTTTTTAACGGATACGAAACAAGGCGGAGAACAGATAGAAAACAAAGGCTAGGCAGGGTTTCCATAAAATTTAAAGCACGCCCTTCCTAACTTATCGAAGCGTACTTGTGCATATTCTGAAGCAATCATATCGTTCCTGATGGTAAAATAATAGGTATTAAGAGAATCCATTTTTCTTATTTCAACAGGTTCGCCTAAAATTGCCTTTACTTCTTCAATAGTCATCCCTAATTCTATTTTTTCAAATACTTCTTTTTTGATTCTTACATTTGAAGAACAGGAAATAAGCAAAATTGTAGTAGCTATTACTATTAAGAATATACCTTTAACTTTCATATTAGTGTTTATCACTGATTAATAAAATCTGCCGTCCTGGTTTGTATCCTACAAACCAACTGTCAAAATATCTTCGTTCATTAATCAAAAATACATCATAGTAGTCCCGGTTCGTCATACACGAAACAAGGTGGAGTTTACTGTTTCTTTTGCTTGAATGACCGCTTCTTCATTCAATGCTATTTCACATAGAATATCAGTTAACTCCTGCGGTTTACTAAAGAATGGTGAATGACTGGTAGCCATTGCATATACTTTTTTGCAGGGAGTTTCTGTGTACATCTTTTTTTGTATAAAAGGAGTGACGGCCTTGTCTTCCGTACATTCAATATAATACCTGGACACACTGCCATAATTCTCCTCCGTAAGATGCAATGGGGTGATCCCCGACTCAACCGGTTCATGGCTCAACAGAAGTTTTGCCAGCTCGGTAATATAGTCATCGCAATCGGCATATAATCCTTCCTTATAAATTTCCGGGCTTAGCGTATGAGCATTTAGTTCTTCATGTATTGTTACGTATGGTTTTAATACTCCCCCTGTATCCTGCACGGAATATTCTCTTTGTGTTTTACCGCCAGGTATTAAATAAGCCGCGAGGTAAACAAGTTTTTCGATCTTACCGGGCCGGTACTCCGCCGCCTGCGAGATCATGATACCATTCTTACTGTGACCAACAAGGATAACTTTTCCTTCAATACTGTCAATCAGCCTGCAGATCTTTTCAACTGTTGTTTTCATTTTTACCTGCTGTATTGGTGTTTTATCCCTGCCCATGCCGGGAAGATCGATCGCAATGGCATTATGCCCTTGTTTTTCCAGGAGTGGTATTACTTTGTGCCAGTTCCATGAACTGTGCCATGAGCCATGAATTAAGATAAATGTTTTCATCTCTATAAGATTTACTGAACATAAAAAATAAACAATAAGAAATCCTGCATCTCAGAGAACTGTCGCATTAATTTTCCATAGAAGTTTTGGCAGCTTCCCAGCCGATCATAGCAGTTTTTCTTGTTGGCCCCCACATATAACCACCGATGGTCCCGGTAGATTGAATAACCCGGTGACAGGGGATCAAAAAAGCAACCGGGTTATTCCCGATAGCTGTTCCGACAGCCCTTGAAGCTTCGGGCTTTTCGATCTTTTGAGCAATAGTTCCGTAGGTTGTTAATTGTCCCATCGGGATCTTCAGGAGCGTTTCCCATACTTTCAATTGAAAGTCGGTCCCTTTTAAATGGAGTTTGACCTGGTGAAGTTTGTTCCAGTCCTGTGTAAAAATATATAACGCATTTTGCTGGACCAGGTCAACCATCTGCCTGAACTGTGCCCGGGGAAAATGTGTATGCAGGTCAAGCAATGCTTTTTGTTCATCGTCTGCAAATGCCATGTAACAAATTCCTTTTGCCGTTGATGCCACCAGGATATTACCAAAAGGGCTTTCGGCATAGCTGTAATTGATCAAAAGATTTTCGCCGCCGTTTTTAAATTCCCCGGGGGTCATTCCTTCAATTTTTATAAACAGGTCGTGAAGCCTGCCGGTGCCTGAAAGACCTGTTTCAAACGCTGCATCAAACAAAGTGGCCTGCTTTTCTTTCAAAATATTTTTGGCATGCTCCACACTGATGTATTGCAGGAATTTCTTTGGACTTACACCGGCCCAGTCAGTAAACAGTCTTTGAAAGTGAAACGGGCTTAAATGTATCTTTTCAGCAACTTCGGTGAGATCCGGCTGAGATTTAAAATTGATTTTTATATACTCTATTGCCTCTGCAATACGTTCGAAGTCTATGTTTTGTTGCTGTTTCATCTTTTTTGCATTCTAATTTGACAGAACAAAAATAAATACACGCATAGCCTTTGCCTACCCGAATCTTGCTGAGTTTACCAGCAATTTTTTGAAAATTTGATGACTGCTTACAACCCGGATAAGGAAGAATTATGGTACCGGATCATATCCACTGCCGCCCCATGGATGACAACGGGATATTCTTTTAACAGCCAGCCACAGACCTTTAAATACTCCATGTTTCTTTAATGCTTCCGCTGCATAATGTGAGCAGGTAGGCGTATAGCGGCATTTAGGCCCTATCCATGGAGAAATGACCCATTGATATATTTTTATCAGGGCAATAAAAGGAAGGCTTAATATGCGCAGAAAAGTTTTCATTCTGCAACCAGCTTATCCAGTTTGCTTAGCACAAGTCCGACTTTTTTAAATACTTCTTCATACCCGGGCAATTCTTTCCCTGTATAAATGAAGAACACGTTCAACTGGCTGTTTGTTGATGTTATTTTTTTCTTCAGTTCATTTTTTTGCAAACGCCAGGCTTCCCTGGTCAATCTCTTTACCCTGTTCCGGTCAACGGCTTTTTTAAAATTCTTTGCAGAAACTGCAGCAGCAAAAAGTAAGGAAGGACTTTGAGCAGAGGGAGTAAGCAGGTACAATACCCTGTATGGGGCAACAACAATTTTCTTCCCGTCATTGAACAACTGTTCAATGCTCTTACGGCTTTTCAGCCTTTCATTTTTTCCAAGTGTGAATTGTTTCGCCACAGATTACTTAAATTAACACGAATAAAAAAAGCCCCGATATAATATCGGAGCTATAAATATAGTGAGCTTCCCGTTCCTCCCTTTGGGGAGGTTAGGCGGGGCCTCTATTTCAGTTTGCTTTCATCAGAAACACTCAGCTTCTTACGGCCTTTTGCACGGCGGCTTGCCAGTACTTTGCGGCCATTAGCTGTTGCCATACGTTTACGAAAACCATGAACAGCTTTACGACGTTTACGATGAGGTTGAAATGTACGTTTCATTGTTTTATCTTTTTTTCACTGTTTTGAATATAGCCCGGGAGAAGCAGGCCGGTTTCAATTTCGCAACAGGTCACCACACCCATTGTTTTGTGAAAGGACGGCAAAGGTAAGGGTTGAAAGCCAGAACTGAAGGGCTAAAAGAGAGAAAATTTGGATACCCGCATTCATTCGCTGACCTGTTCAGCCTGTAATGCACTTTTCAATTTCCAGTTCCCTGAGCATCAGTTTATTGGGCTTCAAGATCAAGATGTATTGACTGCACTGCTTCACCAAAAAAAACGGTGGCATGGTTGTCAAAATCCTCCGTAGCATCTGTGGTATAAAACACGCGGCTGCCTTTCCGGCTGCAAAGCTTTTCTATTTCAGGGTGACGTTGGAGGTAATTAGCCAGGCTATCGGCCACAATATCTCCCTGCGATAATAGCTTTACACCCACCGGCAAATGCTCTTCGATCTTTTCTTTCAATAAAGGATAATGTGTGCAGGCCAATAACACCACATCTATTTTTTCTCCTTTTTCAAAAAGGCTATGGAGGTTCTTTTTTATAAAGTAATCGGCGCCATGGCTATCATATTCATTATTCTCTACCAACGGCACCCACATGGGGCATGCTTCCTGGTAAACCCTCAATTCAGGAAAGAATTTAGCGATCTCAACAGGGTAAGACTGGGAAGCGACCGTTCCGTTGGTTGCCAGTATACCCACACTGCCTGACTCTGAAAAATTGCCGATGATCTCAGTAGTGGGACGTATCACACCCAGTACTCTTTTACCCGGGGCGATTGTTGGCAGATCATTTTGCTGTATAGTGCGCAGTGCTTTTGCTGAAGCCGTATTGCAGGCAAGTATTACCAGTGAGCAGCCTTGTTTAAAAAACCATTCTGTACATTCCAGTGTATACTGATACACCGTATCGAAAGAACGATTGCCGTAAGGAGATCTTGCATTATCGCCCAGGTAAATGTAATCGTATTGAGGAAGCCTGCTGACGATCTCTTTTAATACCGTCAATCCGCCATAGCCGGAATCAAATACACCGATAGGGTTTTGCATAATGATTATTTACACGATCAAAGCTAAGAATAGAAAACCC
>DATDIX010000367.1:0-8237 GCA_036520835.1 Chitinophagaceae bacterium
CTGCAGGAAGGCAAGATCACCAGAGTTGGAGCAGATAAGGATATCAACGTGGATGTTCGGGTAATAGCTGCCACCAATAAAGACCTGCTGAAAGAAGTAGATGCCAAGACATTCCGTCTCGATCTTTATCACCGTCTCAGCGTCATTCTTATTCATGTTCCTTCATTGAACGAAAGAAAAGATGATATACCCATGCTGGCCGACCAGTTTCTTGAAGATATATGCAGGGACTATGGCATCGCCAAAAAAATCATGCACGAAAATGCAATCAGCCTGCTGAAAGAATATAACTGGACAGGAAACATCAGGGAGTTGAGGAACGTAGTGGAACGACTGGTGATACTTTCCGGCAAAGAAATAACGGTTGAAGATGTAAAAAGTTATGTGATGCCGAGATAGGCTGGTTTGTTGGTTACTGGTCACCAGTTGCTGGTTACTGAAAAATGAATATGGCTTACTGTATAAACCATTTCTACTTTAAAAACCAGTAACCAGAAACCAGTAACCAGCTCCGTTCACCGGTCTTTATATACCTTTTACCGTCTTTTGCAAAACTTTCCGTTGCTCAATTTTAAAAAGAAGATTATTATAATAAATTTGTCCGCTATATAAAAAACACGGTTCATGCCTTTACAAGACTTACTGATCATTTACTTTATTGGAACACTGCTTGTTTTCCTCCCCGCTTACGGTTTGGCAAAACTTTTTGTAAAAGCCGGGGCCCCGGCCTGGAAAGCCTGGCTGCCTTTTTATAATACCTGGGTGATGCAAGAGCTTGCAAAAAGACCCAAACACTGGGTTTTCTGGCAATTCATTCCCGTGGTTGGCTGGTTCATTACACCGGGTATCTTTATTGAGTTTGCCAAAGTGTTCGGTCAATTCTCGTTACGTCAGCATACTATGGCTTCCTTATTTGCCTTTTTCTATTTTCCCTGGCTGGCCAATAAAAAGGAAGTAAAGTTCATTGGCGCCGAAGCCGTAAAAAAACATAAAAAGAAAAGCTGGCGGGAGTGGGTGGATGCGGCCATCTTTGCTATTGTAGCGGCCACATTGATACGCACATTTATTTTTGAAGCTTACACGATCCCTTCGGGTTCAATGGAAAAAACATTGCTGGTAAGGGATTTCCTTTTTGTCAGCAAGCTGAGCTATGGTCCCAGGATACCGAATACGCCGTTGTCTGTTCCTTTCGTTCATAACTACCTGCCAATATTCAATACAAAATCCTATTCAGAGGCTATTCAGTTGCCTTATAATCGCTGGTTTGCGGCCTCGCCGAAAAGAGGTGATGTTGTGGTCTTCAATTTCCCCGCCGGTGACACTGTAATTCATGCTGCAGCTTTTGAGTCAGCTATTCCCTATTATGATATCAAACGTAAAGATCTATTGGGCCCTCCTTTCAACCAGATTGTTTATAGTGTTGGTGAAAATACATTCTCTGTAAGTACGGGAGAAATTTTGAACGACAACGTAAACTACCCGATCGTAGTTCACCCGGTTGATAAAACTGACAACTATATTAAACGCTGTGTTGGCATAGCCGGAGATACTTTAGAAGTAAAAGATAATGCTGTTTATATTAATAACGTTAAGCAGGAATTGCCTCCTTATTCCGAAATGAATTATACGGTTACTCTTTCAACACAGGCATTTGACCCGGATGAAATGAAAAAAGAATACGATCTGGATTTTGACAAAGGTGAATATGGAGCTACAGGCAAGCCCAATGAATATAGAATGATTTTGACTGCAAGGGCAAAAGAAAAGATGCTTAAAAATGGTTTCGCCAAAAGCATTATAGCTGAAAAGGCAGGTGGAGATGATGTTTTCCCATTTGATACAATTTCAGCACATCAAAAATGGACGAGTGATGATTTTGGGCCTATATGGATACCCAGGAAGAACGCAACAGTTAAACTTACCGCTGAGAATTATTCGATCTATGAAAGAACAATCAGGGTTTATGAAAAGAATGAATTTTACAGTGCGGGCGGAAAGTTTTACCTGAACGGAAAAGAAGTAACTGAATATACTTTTAAAATGGATTATTACTGGATGATGGGGGATAACCGGCAGGGTTCGCAGGATTCACGTTACTGGGGATTTGTACCGGAAGACAGGATAGTGGGCAAAGCATGGATGATCTGGTTCAGTTGGGAAGGAGGACCAAGATGGAAGAGATTATTTAATATAGTAAAATAAACCAGCCAAACCCCTCCTTGCTTCCTGCTTCGCTATACTCGCAGTTCGCAATGACGATGAGGGGTTTTTATATTATTAATACTTTGTATCTTCCGAGCATGAAGGAAACAAAATTTGAATTTCAGTACGAAGTATATAATGACTTCAGCGAACTAAAAAAAGAGGACGCCGACCTGCTCACCCGGGCAAGGGCTGTGACCAAACAGGCCTATGCTCCTTATTCCAACTTTTTAGTGGGGGCTTTCGCCAGGTTAAGTAATGGAGAAACCGTTGCAGGTACTAACCAGGAAAATGCTTCCTACCCGGTTGGTATTTGTGCCGAACGGGTTTTGCTGGGAAATGCGGCCACTTTATATCCCGGCGTAAGCATTGATACAATAGCCATCAGCTATGATAGTAAAGAAGTTCCCAGCGATCATCCCATATCTCCCTGTGGTATGTGCCGCCAGGCTTTACTGGAATATGAAACAAGAACAGCCAAACCGATCAGGTTGATACTGGCCGGTCAGCAGGGAAAAATCTATGTTGTCAAAACAGTACGTTTTTTACTTCCTTTTGCTTTTGATGGTAACGAACTTGGCTGAATAAATGAAACCGCTTGTATTTGTAATACTATTCGCTGCACCGTTCTTATCCGTTTGCCAGGAAAAAAACACCTACAAACTTTCAGTTGATAGCATCACTAAACATATAGATGGTTTGTCAGCTGCAAACGGAAAATCTTATACCAAAGAAAAAAAACTGAGCAATAAAAAGATCAAAGAAGAATGGCTGCATTTTGATGATAAAAAACTTTCTCTTATCTACATTGAATACAAAATTGACTCCACAGCATTTATTGAAAAATATTATTTACAAACCGGGGCATTGATATATGCAATGGAGCAAGAGGTCTCTTACTACCCGTCTCTTGGAGCAAATGAATATTCCATATGGGCCGGCGACTATTATTTCTCAAAAGGCAAATTGATAGATTATGTTACACTGGGTCATGGTAAATCGGAAGATGATAACTGGCAGCCGGAAAAAGAAGTTTTGCAAAGGCTGAAACAAAGAAAAACAGAGCTTGCCCTTTTAAAATAACGTTTGCACGCCATGTGCCACTTTCATCTCAAGTTCCAATAACCATTTCTTTCGCCATAGCCCGCCGCCATAGCCAACAAGTGTTTTATCGGCACCGATAACACGGTGACAGGGGATAATAATGGCGACATTGTTTTTTCCATTGGCACTGGCCACAGCCCTTGTCGCTTTGGGATCGCCTGTCTTTATGGCCAGTTCAAGGTAACTGATCGTTTTGCCATAAGGAATAGCCGCTAACTGATTCCATACAGTTTGCTGGAATGGCGTGCCGGGCTGGTTAACAGGCAACTCGAATATTCTTCTTTCGCCATGAAAATAATGGATAAGCTGCTCGATACACTGGATAAGCAGGGGTGGCAAATGCTTTTTCCTGCCCTCACTTTTCTCCGTGTTATCATGAAAACTTACTTCGGAGATATAATCTTCCGTGCCTGATATTTTAAGCAGGCCGATGGGCGAATGATAATATGTGGTAAATGTTTCAGCCAATTTTCATCCCGTTGGCAACAGGCTTTCCGGGTTGCAATAAAATTACGTCTTTGTTTTCATCATATACACCCAGCACAAGGCATTCGCTGATGAAAGTGGCAATTTGCTTAGGCGGAAAGTTGATCACGGCCACCACCTGCCTGTTTAGCAGTTCTTCTTTGGAATAATGAGTGGTTATTTGTGCCGAAGATCTTTTGATACCCAATTCCCCGAAATCAATCGTCAGTTGATAGGCGGGCTTCCTTGCACCGGGAAAATCGTTTACGGCAGTGATCGTTCCGGTACGGATATCAATTTTTTCAAAATCACCCCAGGTAATTTGCTGGCTCATTGCTGTCAATTTAATTCCAAATGTATAGGGAATTTTTTTTGCCGGTTAAACCAGTTACATTTATCTTCCTGCAAAAGTTTGCCACATGAGAGAAGAAAAATTCTTCAGCGCTTCCCGCCGCCGTTTTATCCGCAATACTGCGATCGTCGGCAGCAGTTTTTTTATTGTACCGCGGCATGTATTGGGCCGTGGTTATATCGCTCCAAGTGACAAACTGAATATTGCCGGCATTGGCGCAGGTGGTAAAGGAGAAAGCGACCTGCTGGAATTTGCCAAAAGTCCGAATGTAAATATCATAGCCTTTTGTGATGTAGATGACCGGCAGGCCGTGAAAAGCCGGGCTAATTTCCCGAAAGCAACCTACTATAAGGACTTTCGTGAAATGCTGGAAAAAGAAAAGAATAATATCGATGCCTGCTCTATTTCCACACCCGATCATACACATGCTGTAGCTACACTGGCAGCCATGCAGCTTGGCAAACATGTCTATACCCAAAAGCCATTGACGCATGACATTTATGAAGCAAGGATATTATCACAGGCAGCTAAAAAGTATAAGGTAGTTACACAAATGGGTAACCAGGGTGGCTCCGGTGATGGCGTGAGAAAAGCAAAGGAAATGTATATGGCCGGTATGATCGGTGATGTTTATGAAGCGCATGCATGGACCAACCGGCCGGTTTGGCCACAGGGAATTCCAACCCCTTCAGGCAAATTTGAAATTCCAAAGGAACTGGATTGGGACCTGTGGTTAGGTACGGCAAAAAATATTGATTTCAATCCTGCTTATGTTCCTTTTAACTGGCGTGGCTGGTGGGCTTTTGGTACAGGAGCATTGGGAGATATGGCCTGCCATATCATGGATCCTATTTACAGGATATTGCCAATTGACTATCCCAGTTCTGCGGAATGCAGTGTAAGCAATGTGTGGAAGGATATGTGGGCAGAAGGAAATTTTGTGGACAGTTGCCCGCCTTCATCCATCATTCATTTGAATTATCCGCGTAAGGATGGAAAGGGTAATATTAAAGTATCATGGTATGATGGAGGTCTTTTGCCCAACCGACCCAACGAGCTTCTCCCCGGGGAAGATTTTGGTAACTGGGATGGCGGGGTTTTATTTATCGGTAAAAAAGGAAAACTCCTGCTTGATTGTTATGGCGGTAATCCGCGGCTATTGCCTACAAAACTGATGAAAGAAAGGATAATGCCCAAACCGACATTGAAACGGGTACCGGAAGGGCATTATATACAATGGGTGAATGCCTGTATCGCCGGTTATGGGAATGGGGTCACCAGTTCGCCATTTGAATATGCAGGGCCATTTACTGAAAGTATATTGATGGGTAACCTCGCTATCCGTAGCTGGATGATGGTAAATCCAAAACTAAAAGGGTGGGGCGATAAATATCTTGGACGTAAAAAATTATTATGGGATGCAAAGAATATGAAGATCACGAATTTTGACGAAGCGAACCAGTTTGTGAAACGGGAGTATAGAGAGGGGTGGAGTTTAAGTTTATAAGCTGATGTCAGCAGTCGATTCACTTACAGGTCCAGCAACAGAGCCAGTTCCATAAGTTCCTTTTGTTTGTATAACTCTTTTTCTGAACTAAAACATTTACTGAATTCTTCCAGCAACTGGCGGATGACTTTCTTATTAGACTGCGGTTTGAAATAGGTGCCAACGGGCGGTACAGATATTCGTTTAAAGTAATTGTCTACATCCTGGTGGGTAAATACCTGTCCCGAAGTGGGGTCAATGAAAAACTCTATTTTATGAAAAGGGTTCGGAAGATTTTCGTCTGAATACCCTGGCTTGAAATAAGCAATGATGAACTGTTTGGGAATATTGATAGCCCGGACAGGAATATCCAGCAACTCACACAGCAGCAGGTAAAGGATGCCATTGCTCACCTGGTTTCCCCTTTTAGCTTCTAATGTCTTATGCAATAAAAACTCATTGGGTTCTTTATAATTCGTCTCATTTCCTTTTAACCCATAATAGCTGTATAAAATACTGGTGACAATATTGATCTGTTCCAGCGGCGTCAGGTAGTTGTTCAATTCCAGCCAGATATTACGGCGAACTTTTTCAACTTCCTGCTTCACGGGAGTCATAGCCAGATCAGGATATAAAAATTTGCTGGTAAGTAAGGCGCCAAGCATCAGGTCATGATGACCGGATAAATTCCACTGGCGAAAATCTTCAGTAAGATCATGGTAATGCAGGCGATGGATCAGCAGTTCAATGCGAACCTGCGTCTGTTCATCAGGCGTAGTTTCCCAAAGATGCTCCAGGTTCGGAATGATGGGTTTTCCATAATCAACGATCTTTTGTGATACGGCATCAAACACTTCTTCATCAGGGTCATCTAAAAGGAGAAATAAAGCAGATATTTCCCGGTTGTTTTCCATTGGTGGCGATTATCATGCAATTTATGCGATTGGTGGTCAAACAAAATAATCAAACTTTTCCACAGATGGTAATATATCGGAATGATAACGAACCGGGAATAAGAAGTATTTTAAAATAAAGGCAGCGTTACTGATTTTTTTTAGCTGTGATCATCCAGTCCCAGGGTCCTGGTTTCTGCAACCAGGCAGGCGGTCTTATAAATTCTGTATCCCATTTATATTCTATTTTTTGACTCTCTTCCGTTGAAAAACCTTCTTTGTTCAATAACAACTCCAGTTCTTCACGCAGGTAATGCTTGGTAGGAACATTATCGATCTCCGCATTCCCTTCCTGTATATACCTGTATCTTCTTGCTGCAACTTTATCCGGCAGCTTCACATCAAACAATTTCATGTCAATATTCCAGCGACGCTGAATAACCCGGGTAAGCAGCCATGACTCCAATGAAGGAACGACAAGTATAAGATGACCTTTCTTCTTAAGACAGTTGGATAAGTTATGGAAGAAAGCATTTCTTTTTCTCAATGAATCAGTAAGAATAGCATTGATGCAGATCACCACATCACATGAAGGAAGCCCGGTACGGGTGCCCGACATATCAGCCCGCAGGTATTCAACATTTGTATACCCGGGGTAGGTTTTTTTGGCGATGGCCAGGTTCTTTTCAGAGATATCTGCTGCGATCACCTTTTTAAAAGCTGGAGAGAGAACAGGCAGCCATTTACCCACTGCACAGCCGGCATCCAGTACCGTTTTGGAAGGAGAGGAGACCTTTTTGATAGCTGAGCGGATGATGGCCTTTTTATCATTATGCAGCACATCGAATATCTCTTCGTTGTAGTCGGGGGCAATTTTCTCCCAATAATTCCTGTCCATGTGAATAACTATTTTCTGCAAAATACACTATGGCCTGCTTTATGCCATTAGTTTTTGCTGATTATTCTGATCCTATAGATTTCCCCTCATCCGGACAAGTCGCCAGCGCAGCAGCGCAAACACCATTTTATTGTTCACAACTAAATCATACGTGATATGAAATCCCTTCGCCGTGTATGCCTGGTCTTAGGCATCGTTATTATTCCCATTATTATTTTTTATTCCTGCAAGAAAGAAAGATCGGATGCCGTTGTAATCCCTGAGGGGCAACAACGGGTAAGAATAAGACTGGCCGACAACCCCATTAATTATGATGCTGTAAATGTGGATATACAGCATGTGATAGTACAGATCATACCGGATAGCTGCCGCGGCAGGGGCGATAACAATGGGAATGATTGCTATGATGATGACGAATATCGTTGCTCCGTATGGGATACGCTGGATATTAATCCCGGGGTGTACAATTTACTTACACTGTCAAATGGTGTTGATACCTTATTGGCAACAGGCCTGACACTGGAAGGCCGCATCAATAAGATCAAAATGGTTTTGGGAGATAATAATTCCGTGGTGATAGACAGTGTTTCTTACCCCTTAACATTATGGAACAATAACCACAACATTATTATCCAGGTAAAGGGCCGGGATATTGTTGAAATAACACCCGGTGATCTCCAGTTATGGCTTGACTTTGATGCAGGCAGTTCTATTGTGAAGATCAGTCACAACCGCTTTGTATTAAAACCAAGGATAAAAATATTTGTACCGTCGCAAACCGCCAGCATAAAAGGTAAAGTATTACCAAAACAGGCAGAAGCAATCGTAGCAGCCATC
>DATDIX010000368.1:0-5646 GCA_036520835.1 Chitinophagaceae bacterium
TATCATACCCGGCAGCAGCAATACTTTCTATGACCAGAATTCGCTTTCTGACAACTTAAACAACAGTCATCGCTTTAACCTGAATATGCTGTACCAGATAGATTCGATGCATTCGTTGCGCATCATTCCTTCATTCAGCTACCAAAAAACAAGAAACAAGTCCTTATCAGGTTTCCGGACCCGGTCGGCCGGCAACGCCATGATCAATGATGGCGAAACCGGCAATTTATCAGAAAATGAAGGTTTCACTTTCCGCAACGATCTTATTTTCCGGAAAAAATTCAACCGCAAAGGCCGGACATTTTCTTTATCTCTTCAAACCAGCCTGAACGAAAGTGAGGGCAGCGGAAAACAGAACTCCCTCACCAATTTTTATAACAGTGGCGGCTCCATCGCTGACCGGGATACCATTGACCAGCAAAGCAGCAGTAACGGCAGTCTTCAAAGCTATAATGCAAGGGCTGTATATACGGAGCCTGTATTAAAAAGATCATTGCTTGAATTCAGCCTGGGCAATAGCAACAGTAAAAACAGTTCAGAAGTGACCACCTATGATTATAATAAACAATCGGGAAAATATGATGAACTGAATGATATACAGACCAACGACTACCGGAACACCTACGGGTTCACCAATGCGGGTATCCGGATGCGTACGCAAAAGAAGAAATACAATTACTCATTCGGCCTTACCTGGCAGCAGGCGGAGTTAGAAGGCAAGGTCATCATCGGCACAAAAGATTCCGTGATCAGTAAAACATTCCGCAACCTGTTGCCCAATGCAAGGTTCCAGTATAATATATCGCGGTTCAAAAGTTTCTCGGTCAATTATACTACGAACACTAACCAGCCAAACATGTCGCAGTTACAACCGGTGCCTGATATTACCAACCGGCTGAATATCCGCCTGGGCAACCCCAACCTGAAACAGGAGTTCAACCATGTGATGCAGGCGCACCTGAACCTGCTGAGCCCTTATAAGAACAAGAACCTGTTTATGTTCATGACCCTGCAGGCAACCGATAACAAGATCGTAAATTATGATTCGCTGGACCTGCAGACAGGCGTACGCTATTCCCTGCCGGTTAATGTGGAAGGCGTGTATAATTTCAACAGCAATATCAGCTTCAGTATGCCGGTTCGCCCATTGAAAGCAACATTTGAAGTAAGCGGACGTGGCGGGTATTTAAAAACAAAACAGTTCCTCAACAAGCAGGAAAACAATATCACTACACTGACGCTGGGGCCGGAAGTAAGACTGGATATGAATGCAACGGAGAAGATCAATATTGGGTTAGGGGCTAATGTCAATTACAACTATTCAAAATATTCACTGGAATCTTCCAGCGACAATCGTTATTTCACCCAGGAGTACAGCAGTTCATTTGACTGGCAGTTGCCCAAACAGTTCTTCCTGTCAACCGATTTTACTTATACCATCAATAGCCAGCGGGCAGACGGTTTCAATGCTAAAATACCTATCTGGAATGCCAGCATCAGCAAACAATTCCTGAAATACAACCGTGGTGAAATAAAGTTCAGCGCTTATGACCTGCTGAACCAGAACCTGGGTATCAACCGCACCAGCAATCAAAACTATATCGAGGACAGCAAGGTGAACACCCTGCAGCGTTTCTTTATGTTCAGCTTTACTTACAGCCTTAGTAAGACCGGGCTGAACAATGCGGGAGGCGGTGGAATGAGAGTGATAGCGAGGTAATTTTCCAAAAAATAAACTAGTTTGCCCGGCTCAGCTTCATAACTGCCGGCGGGCTCCAGCTTCCATTAAGCATTTCTTCTTTGGGCCAATAAACACGCAATAACAGGTTGAAATCTCCGGCCGGTGCAGGCAGCCAGTTTGAAGCTTTGTCGTTGCCGGGGTTATTTTTTTGAATATAGATGTTAATGGAACCATCTGCATTGATCTTTAAACTACTTCTGTCGCCTAAAGTGTACCGGTTAATTGTATTATCAACAAAATATCCATCAGGATCATACAGGGTCAATGACCAGAATGCATTAGCCGGTGGTGTTTTCCCTTTATCAAAATGCAGGACATAATTATTGGCACCGTTTAATAAATTCCCTTCATTATCAAAATTACAGGACGGGTAGATGGCATCTTCTCTTAGATTGGCTCCCAGGCCGAAAAAAGCAACAGAGGCCCTGCTGGAATAATCAGTTCCATAGGTACCTATCACCTTACGGCCGGTATTCCATCCATTCACCAATTTATTTGAAACAGATATTTCGTGGTCAAATACTGTGAAAACTTCTTTTGGGATATTGCTTACGGCTTCTTTTGCCCCGGAGGGAATAGCATTCAGGTCAAACTTTTTACCTGCGCCAATACCGATGGATGCAAAATTGTCTATCGCTGTCTTATCTGCTGCAGGTGGTTGGTTTTTTGCGAGTAATTCATTTACATAATTGAAGTATTCCTCTACAGGCATGCTTTTAATAATAGTATTGGGATCGCCTTTAGGTATCGTGTTGTCTGCTCCTGGTTTGGGAGCGGTATATGTTTTTCCCCATGCACTTAACGGGGTAAGTTTATACCCCCGTTGCAAAGGCACTACTATGTTAGCCCCGTCTTCTTTGCTGTTTACCTGTGTTCTGCCAATTATCCAGGCTGTATTTGTCGGCGACTGGATATTCTTCATGCCCTTTGGTACAGTGCCTGTCCATTGCGGCCCGCTGATCAAAAAAATTCCTGCTTCGTTCCCGGTTGTTCTTGTTCCCGGCGCTGCAAACACATTCGAATAAGCATCCATTATTGGCATCATATAATACCGGCCCTTTGTATTGGGAAGGGATAATACAACAGGTTCTCCGGCCAGGTCAAGCCATGCAACGGAGTAATAGGTATCCGCATTGGGGCGAACCACATTTTTAAAAGATGCATCCGGAAAACTTGAATTATGCCTGAACTGGTTGACAGGTGTATACAAGTCTTTTGCCGCAGGGTTGGACATTTGTCGTCTTGTTATGTCCATTAACACCAGCGGTAAGCCGTAGATGTAAGCATCCTTAGCTGTTTTAATAACCGTACTATCCGAAGCAGCGGATACTGTTCCTGTATTATCACCCTCTTTTTTATTCTCCTGCTGACCGCAGCCTGCCAGCAACAATGTCAAAACCAGGATAGAAAAAAATTTGTACTTATTCATGGTCATTGTTTGTATAATGATCATTGGATACCCGGGTGTGATATTTTGATCAATGAAAGCTAATTCAAAATTATGCGAAAGTTTTTGTTCCGGTTCTCGTTCCGGATGCCGTGGTGCGTGGGGACACGCACCGGGGCACCTCACTTATTACGGACACAAACCAAGGCGGAGGACTACTGACAACGGGGGTCGTCTAACTTATTACGGACACAAACCCGGGCTGAGGAAAAACACTACTTTTTATTCTCCAACCAAAGTCAATATCCGCCCCATCCTAACAAGCAAGCATAGTGAAGACCCTAGGTGGACACTGGATGCATTTTATTTTTTGTTATGAGCTTTATGTTTCGCAATTTCTGCTTCAGTGAGTCCAAGAAATTTGGCAGCATTGTTATAAAATATGTCTTCCTTCTGTTTGATAGTTAGAAAATGAGCTGAATTTACAGACTCCACCGCGTCATCAATTGTATCCGGCCAAACTATTTGGTCAGTACCGAATAATATTCGATTGCCAAAACCAGCATTTATCAGAGACTTGAGATAACTATTGAATTCTTCCTGTGGTAAGATCCAATTGAGTACAGATATGTCTACGTACACATTTGGATGCGCATACATCAATCCTTTCAGGTCCTCTATATAGGGCCAACCGCCATGCATTATATATAGTTTCAATTTTGGAAACTTTACCAGTGCATCTTCTAACTGTAAAGGGTTTGCATTTTTGACCCGCATCTTACCAAGCATTTCAGGAAAATGATGAATTCCGTAGTTCGGCCCTCCAGGTAATACATGGAAACCTATTGGAATGTTCAATGTCTGCGCTAATTCAAAATAAGGCATGATGGATGAGTCGTTGGCTAATATTCCAGCATAGAATGGACCCATTTCAGCAATGACTTTAAGTTTGCCTTCTTCAAACTGCGTTCTTAATGCGCCTACTGTTTTGTCAGCATCTCCTATAAGTATCAGTTCTTCATTCCCATTACTCCACAATTGGCCATTTGTAACCACCGCTTTTACTATATTATGTTTCCTAAACTTTTCTAATGTTTTTTCTTTTTGCTCGATTGCTGAAGTCACTCCTTTATATGTTTTCCCACGAAGCGTTATCGGATGGGTCATTCCAAACAATGGCTCTCCTTCGCCGAATGCATGGATATGCATATCAATTATAGGCCCATTATAGCGTTGAGAAAGTTGTTCAGTAACTGAACGTGTTGCATTCTTTTGATCGTTGCATGCTAAAGCAAATAAAGCTGCTGCAAATAAAATAAGCGTTAGTTTTTTCATAATCTTGTTTTTTTACTAGCCTTTTTTAGTTTAGTCGAATGAATTACATTCTGCAAAGCTATCTAGGAGAAAAGAGCTGTGATAGTACAAAAACGACAAAATCAAATCTTGTCCCAATCCAACTGAAACTGTATATGTTCGCCCGATAATTCTTTGTGTATGAGCGTCGGCGAGAGCGTGGCAAATTCCTTAAAATCTTTGATAAAGTGTGTTTGGTCGTAATATCCTACTTCATAAGTCAAATCTGCCCAGGAGATTATCGGTCTGCTTTCGAGAATTTTATATGCCTTATGAAATCTGGTTATTCGTGCATACATCTTGGCAGGCATACCCAATCGTTCTTTGCATTTTCGTTCAAAATTGCGGATACTCATACAAGCCATTCCTGCAATCTTGTCCATATTCGTATTGTGGTTTGTCAAGAGGTGTTGCAGGGCAAAATCAATAGGTAACGGTTCTTTTACCTGGGATAGTTTTCTGAGAAAATATGACTGTACAATATGATTCAATTCGTTTAAAGAAATCGTGTCGTGAGATTTGTCTAAAAGTTCTTCTATCTCCCTGCCTATAACTTCTCTGGCACTGTAACCATTGTCAAATATTTCTGTCATCGGAATATTCAGAAACCGGTTTAGCCCTCCGGGCTGAAAAATAATTGATACGGTTTTATGGCTTTCTTCTACCAACAGTTTGAACGGAGTGATTTGTGCCCCCATCAATGTACAGGACGTAACGGTATTGAAATTCTTCTCGCCTGATTTTTTGGATTTTAACCGGGTATAAAGATTGATGAACATTGCCTGGTCGGGCGAGGGCATAAAATTACCTTCCATACTAACAGGAGTATTGCCATAATCAGCTTCTATAATAACGATATGCCTTATCAGGGAACGTAATGCAGGATGAATACTGAATTGTTCTGTACGAATATTTGGAATCGGGTTGTTCATCTTTTACTGAAAGGAGCAATGGTTAATAATTAATTCTTTTCCTTATTTTATTTTTGTTTTATTGGGGATTCCAAGATTGCCGCTAATTCATAAATATACGACACCCCTTGTTCGTTTTTAACCCGGCTATCAGCGAAAAACTGAACAACAAAGCCCCCTGCTATTTGCAGGGGGCCTGTTTATACAAATGAGAAATACACTTAATTACTGATCCGCATTACCCTTCCCGGCCC
>DATDIX010000369.1:0-11613 GCA_036520835.1 Chitinophagaceae bacterium
TGCCCGTGTAGGTCATCCGCAGGG
This sequence comes from Chitinophagaceae bacterium, assembly GCA_036520835.1. GTDB lineage: Bacteria > Bacteroidota > Bacteroidia > Chitinophagales > Chitinophagaceae > VBAT01. The sequence goes on from DATDIX010000369.1 coordinate 25, forward strand.
AGCACAGGTCACTGACCCCCGTTTACCGGAATGGCAAACAGCTTTACAACATCATATGGAATGGTGGAAGAATATCATTCAGCATCAACAAAGAGCCGGGACAGAAATGTTTACCATTACTCCCGAATTTGGTCCTGCCCATTATATGCCATTAGCACCTGTCACAAAAAAACCACTGGCTGATCAATGGGCGATCAACCAGTGGATGATGGAATATTTAAAGAAAGAGTTCCGGGCGAACTCACTTATTTAACCCAATTCACTTTGCTGCTTTTTACTTCTTTTGAATTTGTCCCGATCATGATCCCAAATTCACCCGGTTCCCAGTCATATTGCAGGTCATAATTATAAAACTTAAGATCTTCAGGCGTGATACTGAAAGAAACAGTTTTTGATTCCCCTGCTTTCAATTCGATCTTCTGAAATCCTTTTAACTCCTTCACAGGTCTTGTCACACTTCCCACCAGATCACGTATATATAACTGTACTACTTCTTTGCCGTCTATGTTCCCAGAATTGGTAACTGTCACAGATGCTGTCAACGTTTGATCACCTTTCAGAGAACTATCAGAAAGTTTTATATCGCTGTATGAAAAACTAGTATAACTTAAACCGAAACCAAACGGGTAAAGGGGATCGTTGGAAACATCGAGGTAATTAGAGCGGAATTTCTGGAACCATTTTCCTTCCGGCAAAGGACGACCGGTGTTTTTATGGTTATAAAAAATAGGGACCTGGCCAATGTTCTGGGGAAAAGTAGTGCTTAGTTTCCCGGAAGGATTTACATCACCAAACAATACATCTGCCACCGCATACCCTGCTTCACTGCCGCCGAACCATACATTTAATATAGCAGGTACATTTTCATTTTCCCATTTCAATGCCAAGGGGCGGCCCGTGAACAAAACCAATACCACCGGCTTGCCTGTTTTCAATAAAGCTTTTAAAAGGTCCTTTTGTGCTTCCGGTATTTCAATATTGGTGCGGCTGGATGCTTCTCCGCTCATTTCTGCTGATTCTCCCAAAGCTGCCACCACTACATCAGCCTGGTTGGCTACGTTTACCGCTTCCTGTATTATTTCTGTTGCAGGACGACGATCTCTTTCGAATGATTTGCCAAACATACCTGCCCTTTTTTCAAAGATGGAATCAGCGTCCAGGTTAGCTCCTTTTGCATATAATATCTTTGCTTTATCACCCACTACTTCTTTCAATCCTGCCAAAACTGATGTGGCATTTGATAGTTTTGCCGCCACACTCCATGTACCCGGCATATTCTGTTTATTATCTGCCAACGGCCCTACCAGTGCGATCGTGCCGCTTTTTTTAAGGGGCAATACATTGTTTTGATTTTTCAGCAATACAAAACTTTGGGCAGCAATTGACCTTGCTTCCTTCCTGTGTGCATCGGTAAAAATTTCCGTATTTGCCCTGTTCTCATCACAATACCTGTAGGGATCGTCAAACAACCCGAGTTTATATTTTGCTTCAAGTATTCTTCTGCAGGCAGCGTCGATCTGCGCCATGGTTACTGTTCCTTCTTTCAATGATTTTTCAATGGTGGTCAGGATGCCTTCCCCTACCATATCCATATCAATGCCGGCCATCAATGCCCTTGCCGATGCCGTCTGCAGGTCGCCGATACCATGATCTACCATTTCGTTGATTCCGGTATAGTCCGTCACTACAAAACCTTTGAACCCCCATTGTTCACGAAGTACATCGGTCATCAGCCATTTATTCGCCGTGGCGGGCACCCCATCCACTTCATTGAAAGAAGCCATTACACTTCCCACCCCTGCATCTGCAGCTGCTTTATATGGCGGCAGGTATTCATTGAACATACGCTGGCGGCTCATATCGGTCGTATTATAATCACGGCCCGCTTCCGCTGCGCCATACAATGCATAATGTTTTACACAGGCCATGATCGTATTATTCTTTGCAAGATCATCTCCCTGGTACCCTCTTACCATGACTTTGGCGATCTGTGAACAGAGAAAAGCGTCTTCTCCACTTCCTTCTGCAATACGTCCCCAACGTGGGTCACGGGCAATATCCACCATGGGCGAAAATGTCCAGCATATTCCATCAGCGCTGGCTTCGGTTGCCGCAATCTGTGCGCTGCGCTTAATTAAATTCGTATCCCATGTACAACTCAAACCAAGAGGAATGGGAAATACGGTTTCATAACCATGTATCACATCCATCCCAAAGATCAGCGGTATCTTCAGGCGGCTTTGTTCGACCGCCACCTTCTGCACATCGCGGATCTTGGCCACTGACCTGATATTGAATAGCCCTCCCACTTTCCCTTCTTTGATCTTTTTGGCGATATCAGAATTGGCCGCCTGTCCTGTCGTTATATCCCCCGCCCCGGGCAGGTTCAATTGCCCCAGCTTTTCTTCCAGGGTCATTTTTCCCATCAGGTCATTAATAAAAGCATCCATTTTTGAATCCCCGCTCTCCTGTTTAGCAGGGTTGCAGGACAAGAAGATCAATACTCCTGCCAGCAATCGTAATAATATTTTCATATGCGTGTTTATATTTCAAGAATTAAGTCGATACTTCCTCATGCAAAATAATTGTATAAACAACAATATTATCAAATCAAAAAGAAAAACTTACAGCCGTTAGGTTTCCGTAAATTTGTCCCCAAATAATCTTGCTATGTCAGTTCAGGAATTAGAAAAAATATTCCAGGATAAAATTGATGCAGAAATCAAGATAGAGCCTAAGGATTGGATGCCTGATGCCTATCGTAAAACCAATGTCCGGCAGATCAGCCAGCATGCACATAGTGAAATTGTCGGCATGTTGCCGGAAGGCAACTGGATCACAAGGGCCCCCTCATTAAAAAGAAAAGCTATCTTATTAGCCAAGGTGCAGGATGAGGCGGGCCATGGCCTGTATTTGTATTCCGCCTGCGAAACATTGGGAATAAGCCGGGAAGAAACGATCAATGACCTGCATAGCGGTAAAGCAAAATACTCCTCCATATTTAATTACCCCACTTTAACATGGGCTGATATCGGCGCTATTGGCTGGCTGGTGGACGGGGCAGCTATTATGAACCAGGTCATGCTGACCCGAACTTCTTATGGCCCTTATGCAAGAGCTATGGTGCGGATATGCAAAGAAGAAAGTTTTCACCAGCGCCAGGGTTTTGAAATTTTACTGATCCTTTCAAAAGGAAGCAAAGAACAAAAAGAAATGTGCCAGGATGCCATTAACCGCTGGTGGTGGCCTGCGTTGATGATGTTTGGACCCAAAGATTCCGAAAGCACGAACAGCGACCAGAGCATGAAGTGGAAGATCAAAAGAAAAACCAACGATGAGTTGCGGCAGAATTTTGTAGACATGATCGCTGAACAGGTGAAAATATTAGGCATGACGTTACCTGATCAGCATTTAAAATGGAACGAGAACAGCCGGCATTATGATTTTGGTGAGATCAACTGGGAAGAATTCTGGGCAGTGGTAAAAGGTAACGGCCCCTGCAATAAACAAAGGCTGGAAGCAAGAAAAAAAGCCTGGGAAGAAGGAGAGTGGGTAAGAGAAGCGGCAGCGGCTTATGCAGCAAAAAGAAAAGCAATGCCCCGGACCCCTAAAGGGGCTTTGGAAGCTGCTTAAAATACATAAACACTTTTTAATGATGACGCCGATAAGAAAATTTTATTATGGAGATATTCCGGAGGATAAAAGTGGTAGCCACAACACCCCTTCAGTGGGTGGGGGCAAACAATCTGATTGGCCCTTATGGGAGGTTTTTATCCGCAGCAAACAGGGATTGGATCATAAACACGCCGGTAGTTTGCATGCTGCTGATGCACAAATGGCGATCGAAAATGCAAGAGATGTTTATACCAGGAGAATGGAGGGGATCAGTATCTGGGTAGTGGAAAGTAAATACATACATGCCTCCAATCCTGATGAGGCAGAGAGTTTCTATACCCCGGCTACTGACAAAATATACCGTCACCCTACTTTCTACGACCTGCCCGATGAGTTAAAACATATGTAAACGCTGATATAAATTATCCTGATGAAAAAAGACCTGCTTATCAATTATATCCTGCACCTTGGAGACAATGCGCTGATCCTTGGCCAGCGAAACAGTGAGTGGTGCGGGCACGGCCCCATCCTGGAACAGGACATTGCCATCACGAACATTTCACTTGACCTGGTAGGCCAGGCAAGAAATTTTTTCCAGTATGCTGCGCTGTTAAAAGCTGATGGTTCAACTGAGGATTCAATAGCCAGCCTGAGAACGGAAAGAGAATTTAAGAATTGTTTATTGGTGGAGCAGCCGAACGGCGATTGGGGGCAAACTATTCTTCGCCAGTTCCTGTTCAGTAATTACCAATATCTATTATACCAGCAACTACAGGCAAAAGAAGATAAACAACTGGCGGCCATTGCAGAAAAGTCATTGAAAGAAGTGACCTATCATCTTCGCTGGAGCAGTGAGTGGGTGATCCGCCTGGGAAATGGAACTGAAGAAAGCCACCAGCGGATGCTGAAGGCTGTTGATGAACTATGGAGATATACCGGTGAATTGTTTGTTCCGGCAGACTATGAAAAAGTAGCAGGTATTGATGTAGTTGTTTTGCAAGAACCCTGGACCAATAAAGTAAAAGAAATATTTGATGAAGCTGCCCTGTCATATTCTGAAAAAACATTTATGCAGGAAGGTGGTAAACAGGGAAGACATACAGAACATCTTGGATATATACTTACCGAACTTCAATATATGCAAAGGGCCTACCCCGGCTGTGAGTGGTAATTATGACAAAGGCAACCATTGATAAGAAAATGCTGTATACTTACCTGGATGAGATCAATGATCCGGAAGTACCTGCACTCAGCATCATTGACCTGGGCATTGTCCGGGATATCGTCATGCATGGCGATGAGATCGAAGTGATCATTACGCCTACTTACACCGGTTGTCCTGCTATGGATATGATCACGATGCATATCCGTTTAATGCTGGCAACGCTTGGCTTTAAAAAACAAAAGATCACTACTGTTCTTTCCCCGGCCTGGACAACGGACTGGATGACCGAGGAAGGTAAAAGAAAACTGAAAGATTACGGTATCGCCCCACCAAACCCGGTGCAGCATGTTTGCCATACGGAATTATTTGCCGCTGATGAAGCGGTGCAATGTCCTCATTGTAATTCTTACCATACCCACCGCATCAGCGAGTTTGGCAGCACTGCCTGTAAAGCATTATACCAATGTGATGATTGCAAAGAGCCGTTTGATTATTTTAAATGTCATTAATGACCATTATCGTTATTAAATGAAAGCGGATTATTCAACAGTTGGTTTAATCATATCAATTGTAGTTAATTTCATTTTATTGTACAATCGGAAAAAGAGTTGGGCTACTGCCAAACTCAGATGGACAGTATGCGGCATTTTATTCCTTTCCGGGTTGCTGTGTATACTAAGTGAGAAAGCAAAAGCAGATAAGAATTTTTATCTTTTTGCCTGGTGCCTGCTGACACCTGCAATATATAACACGCTGGACAGGCTTTTTAAATTTATCAGTGAGAAAAAGTATAACCGTGATTTTTATTTATGGCTGAGATATTCCGGTGAGATTGATTACACATTATTTGGGAAAAACCCGCATGTTAATTGGTTAGACAAATTCTTTTCCCTGATATTGTTATTTTCTATTGCCCTTTTACCTCTCTTGGGAATGAGATAAGTTGCCTGTTAATTTCATAAATTCGTAATAAATAATTCTTTATGAGTTCTGTTCTTTTCGAAATAAAGAATAATATCGGTTTCATCACACTCAACCGTCCCGACAAACTCAATTCATTCAACCGTGAAATGGCTTTGCTGCTACAGCAAAAATTAGATGAATGCATGAGTAAGGAAGTAAGATGTGTGTATATCACCGGCACCGGCAAAGGATTTAGTGCCGGGCAGGACCTGGCTGAAGTAACGGACCCGGAAGGGCCGGGCCTCAATGTGATCTTATCAGAACATTATAATCCCATCGTTACAAGAATAAGAAGATTAGAAAAACCTGTTGTGGCAGCCGTGAATGGCGTGGCAGCAGGCGCCGGTGCAAACATTGCTTTATGTTGTGATATAGTTGTAGCTGCACAATCCGCTTCTTTTATCCAGGCATTTTCAAAGATCGGTTTGATACCCGATAGCGGCGGCACGCATACTTTACCAAGGCTGATTGGCTGGCAAAAAGCTTCAGCGCTGATGATGCTCGGGGAAAAACTGCCGGCAGCAGATGCAGAAAGGATAGGAATGATCTATAAAGTTTTTCCTGATGAAACATTTGCGGATGAAGCGATGAAGATCGCTGCGATATTATCACAAATGCCGACAAAAGGATTGGCTTATACCAAAAAAGTACTGAGTTTGTCTTTTACCAACACTTTTGAAGATCAATTGCAGGATGAAGATGTTTTTCAGCAAAGAGCAGCACAAACGAAAGATTACAAAGAAGGGGTGAATGCCTTTTTGGAAAAAAGAAAACCGGATTTCAAAGGAGAATAATGAAATACAAAAAACACTCCCATGAGCCCTGAAAAAGATAAACTCGCCAACGATGTGGTTCTTCACATGATGAAGAACGACCTGTTCTCACAATGGCTGGGTATTAAAATCGTAGAAATAAAAGAAGGCTACAGCAAAATAAAGATGACCGTCCGCAGCGAAATGATCAATGGGTTTGGCATTGTGCATGGCGGCATCGCCTTTTCGCTTGCTGACAGTGCTTTTGCTTTTGCCTGTAATAACCGGAATAATTTATCGGTAGCGCTTGATACGTCTATTAATTTCACCAAACCAGTGCAGGTAGATGATATATTGACTGCTGAAGCAAAAGAATTACATAACGGCAGATCAACGGGGCTTTATCATATTACTATAAAAAACCAGCGGGATCATGTGGTGGCCCTGTTTAAAGGCACTTGTTTCCGTACCAATAAAAATCTTATCTGAAAATGATCTATGCATTTAATGGAAATACTCCCGTCGTTGATGAAACATCCTTTGTTCATCCGCAGGCGGCCGTAACCGGCAATGTCATTATTGGGAAAAACTGTTACGTCGGCCCCGGTGCTGCCCTCCGCGGCGACTGGGGACAGATCATTATTGAAGATGGCTGCAATGTGCAGGAGAATTGCACCATTCATATGTTCCCGGGTGTCACCGTCCTGCTGAAAGAAGGGGCCCATATTGGTCATGGCGCAATCATACATGGGGCAACGATCGGCAGAAATTGTTTGGTCGGCATGAATAGTGTGATCATGGATCATGTTGATCTGGGTGAAGAAAGTATTGTTGGAGCATTGACATTTATCAAAGAAGGAGAAAAAATTCCACGACGTAGTTTAGTTGCAGGTAACCCTTCAAAGATCATTAAAGAAGTCAGTGATGAAATGATAGCATGGAAAACAAAAGGCACTGCATTGTACCAGGCTTTGCCCAGGCAAATGCAGCAGCACTGGAAACCAACTGATTCCCTAAGAGAAAAACCTGATTCCATTCAGCCACAAAATGATTCTTACAAGACATGGAATAAAAGTAAAGGCTGATTTTATTTTCCACATATCAACATTATCCCCTTTTATAAATAATTCCTGGCTTACCGGCTGTGAACCTGGTTGTTTTTCGTAAACTTTATTCCCCTACATTTGCAACCCTTTGGATATTTCTTATATCTATAAGGCGCTTAATCCGAACCCTGCATTTTTTATCCAACCGATCCTTACAGGAAAGCTCAGGTGATACCCTGGAAAAGTTTCTCCGTACCCGGGAAACAAATGAATCGCATAAACCCAAAAGCATGCAAAAAAATTTTACTCTTACGGGGATGATCTCCCTGTGTTTGATCCTTGCCCTGTCCGCAACCAAACTTTCGGCACAAAACATTTCAGCCAGTCCGCAAAACCTGGTCAGGCCGGTTGGCCCCAACACAGTTTCTGTATTTCTTGACCGCCTATCCGGTAGCTGGGGCAGCAGCGGCACTTATGTATGGAGCGTATCTCCTTCTACGGGTGTTACCATTGGCGCTTATTCACAATCATCTCCTGCTGCGGATGTCACTGTTACTTTTTCGTCAGCAGCATCCGGCGCTTACACGTTTACGTTAACAAGAGGCAGCATATCTGCTTCCGTTACTATTCATGTCGGCAACATTGCCGCTTCTTCCACCAGTGAAATATCGGCGTTCAGTGTAATGAACGGCACTTATATTTCCGGTCCTGATGAAATATTTACTCCCACTATTCAAACAGCCGCTTTGGGGTTATCATCAAACGGGTATTATTATATGCTGCCCAACAACTATACCGGTAACGATGGCAATGTAACTGTGTATGCTGCTAAACCGGATGGAACAGGACAAACGGCTATTGGCTCCATAGATCTGAATGGCAGCAGCAATAATGACCTGGGTTTTGTTCGTTTGGCAATAGACCAGCCCGGGGCAGGCTGGATACTGGCCGGAGATAATACTACTTTGTATCTCGGCAAATTCACCACCAATGGCATTAACCCAACTACCATATCTGTAGTGGATGCTTCTGTTACCCTGGTCAATGGAAATGTAAATACGCTTTACAACGGAGATCTTTGTGTTTCCGGCAATGGTACATTGTATGTGTTGGGAAACAGTGCCGGCGGTGGCGTTACACAGATTTTCGTCGGTACCCCTAATGGCGCTAATACTGTACTCACAAAGAAATGGGATCTAGTCAGGGAAAACGGCAGCTCTTTCGATGTCCCGGTTAATGGCGCCGCTTTCGATGCGTTGGGTTCTTTATATATTTCCTCCAGCATCGGTTTACATTATATTGACCAGCAAACGGTGAATACGGCCACCGGAACCGTGCAATGTGCGTTGGTAAACCTTGAATCCGGTCTTACTGACCTGGCCAGTAATTTATATCCGCTGTTGTCAACCCTGCCGGTGAAGCTTTTAAGTTTCTCGGGCAATTATCATAATCAAAAAACAATGCTGAACTGGGAAACGGAAGGAGAGCAGAACTTCAGTCATTTTGAAATACAACGCAGCAGCAATGGCAGCCAGTTCACATCCATTGGCACCAAACCATCAGTTGCCAATGCAAACAGCCGTCAAACTTACCAGTTCGCTGACGATCTTTCTGCGGTAAGTGGTACTGTATTTACTTACCGGTTGAAAATGGTGGACACAGACGGTCAGTTCAAATACAGCAACACCATCCTGGTCCGAAAAGAAACAAACAACATAAAAGTAATTACGCTTAACCCGAATCCTGTTATTAATGGTATGGTCACCCTCAGGTTTGCTGCACTTACTGCTGGTAATATTGACATAAGGGTAATTGATCTTTCAGGTAAGACTGTATGGCAACAGCAAAACAAATCAGCTGAAGGGAATAACAGTATTTCCCTGGATGGACTTAGCCGGTTGCCCGCAGGCACTTACGTATTGCAAATGGCAAACAACCACGAATTACAATCATTGAAATTCACGATAACTAAATAATATTCCGATCCGTTCCCCCCTTACTAACCCCTCGCTCACAGAGCAGGGGTTTTTTTATTATATAGATACCGATACCCGCCCGGCTCGTGAAAATATAAATACTGTTATGTAATACTGATCCGGAAAGAATCAGTATTGGAGGGCAATAACATCATTTCTCCGGGCGGGTCTGAACAATTGGTGGAGGTAAAAATACTTTTCGCCGGTTATGACAGGAACTTAAGTCCATGAAATTCATCATATCCCGGTAATTAATAAAGAGGTGGAGAAGCCATTCAAGATCCGGCCGTACTAATTGGCTTTTTAAGTTCCATAAAGCTCTTTATACCACAGGTAAAATTTGTTTTTTCAGCCCACAGAATAGTAGTAACTTAATCATTCATTTCATTTTTACCCTAAAATCTTTGGTTTATGAGAAAAAGTTTACGTTTTACTTCCCTGTTGATAGGAGCCGCTTTCACAGCCACTCTTGCACAAAGCCAGACCGACCGTTTTGCCTATGCCGTAACGGATGTAGTGAAAGAAGGCGCCAACTGGAGTTTTCTCCGCAAGCTGGACCTGCAAACCGGTGCATTCAGTGACGTATTATTAAGTGGCAATGATGTAAACCAATTGCCTTATGATGCGGCTACCAAAAAACAATTCACCACACCCGTGAAGGATGCCCGCTTCGGCAACCTGGCCAATGCAGCATTTGGTACCGGTGTAGCAGCAGTGGCTTACGACAAAAAACATAACAGGCTTTACTATACCCCAATGCTTATTGACCAGTTACGGTATATTGACCTGAAGACAATGAAAGTGTATTTCGTAACCAGTGGTGATTTTACAGGCATGAAACAAAAATCTGCCGATCAAAGCGACATTATTACACGTATGGTGATCGCCGATGACGGTTATGGCTATGCGCTGACCAATGATGGCAGGCACCTGATCCGCTTTACTACCGGCAAAGATTTCACTGTTACTGACCTGGGAACAACCGCTGATGCTACGGAGAATAAAAACGCATCCATTCACAGTTCCTGCAGCAGTTTCGGCGGCGATATGATCTCAGACGATGATGGCAACCTATATGTATTCTCTGCCCGCAATAATGTTTTTAAAATAAACATTGAAAGCAAAGTGGCCACACATCTCGGAACCATAACAGGAATACCGGCAACTTTTACCGTAAATGGCGCCGCGGTTGATCATAACAACCAGGTACTGATCACCAGCGCTGTTGATGTATCAGATCTTTACACTGTTGATATCAGCTCGCTTGCTGCCAAAGCATTAAAGGCAGATAAACCCTGGCGCACTGCTGACCTGGCAAACAGTAATATTCTCAGGACAAGAAAACCAACAACACTTCCTGATCTTATTGCAGGTGCCACTGCTATTGGTAATGATAAAATACAATTATACCCCAACCCGGTTACTACCAACCAATTCAATGTACAATTCACTGATGCGGGCACTTATACTGTACAGGTGACAGATGCAACCGGACAACTGGTTGCTCAAAAAGTGGTAAATACCGGTGGAAAAGGGAATGTAACTTCCATCAACCTTACCCAATCAGCCGCCAAAGGAATTTATATCGTAAAAGTATCCGATCACAGCAGCAAAATAGTTTATAGCAATAAGATAGTAGTTCAGTAAGCTATCGCTTTAAAAAATAATTTCCCGGCCAAGGTGTTCATCACTTTGGCCTTTTTTTTAGTGAGACAAATACGGAACACGGATGACACAGATTAGTTAGATAACACGGATTTTTTTATTGCCTTGTCATCATTTTCGGCAAGCAGCGGCGAACTCCGATAATTACCATATCCGTCTGATCTGTGTCATCCGTGTTCCGGTAATTCATTTTGGTTGCCGATAGGGTATATTTGCAGCCTGTCATTAAAAACCTCTTTTTGGAAAAAAGCAATTTCGTAGACCAGATACGCATTTTCTGCCGCAGCGGCCATGGCGGGCCGGGCAGCAAACATTTTATGCGTAATAAATTCACCGCTCTTGGCGGCCCCGATGGAGGTGATGGTGGTCGTGGTGGTCATATTATTTTAAAAGGCAATAGCAACCTG
>DATDIX010000370.1:0-3728 GCA_036520835.1 Chitinophagaceae bacterium
TGGAAACTGGAAATAGGTTTATCAAACTGGTATCGCTCCTGCGAATATTGCAAGGCGGCTTCGTAAGCGCCTTTGGCAATACCCAATGAAAGAGAAGCAATAGAGATTCGTCCTCCATCCAGTACTTTCATAGCCTGTTTAAATCCATCACCTACTTTCCCCAGCCGGTTCTCATCCGGTATACGGCAGTTATCAAAGATCATTTCAGCTGTTTCGCTGGCCCGCATACCAAGTTTGTTTTCCTTTTTGCCGGCACTAAAACCTTTGGTTCCTTTTTCTACCACAAAAGAAGTTGAATTATTCTTTGCTCTCGGCTCACCGGTCCTGCATATCACCACGGCAACATCGCCGCTCTTGCCGTGAGTGATCCAGTTCTTTGTTCCGTTGATGATCCAGTCATTGCCATCCTTAACAGCTGTGCATTTCATATTACCGGCATCGCTGCCTGTATTCGCTTCTGTTAGCCCCCACGCCCCTATCCATTCTGCCGTAGCCAGCTTAGGCAGGTATTTCTGTTTTTGTTCTTCATTTGCAAAAGCAAGTATATGACCAGTACAAAGAGAGTTATGTGCAGCCACACTCAATCCAATAGAACCGCAAACTTTGGCGATCTCTTCTATTACCGTTTTATATTCAAAATAGCTTAGCCCTGCTCCACCATATTCATGTGGCACAAAAACGCCCATCATCCCCAACTTGCCGAGTTCTTTAAAAATATGAAGAGGAAATTCCTGGCTTTCATCCCATGTCATTACATGGGGCTTGATATGTTGCTGGGCAAAATCCCGTGCAGTATGTGCAACCTGTTGTGTTATTTCAGACGCCTCAAAATTCATAGAATGTATAATGGTATTAGTTGAGTTCAAAAAGATGTGCCACCATCCCGATAGCAACCGGGAGGATGGCACAATTTTCAGGTTGCAAAAAACCATAGCAAGCAACCGTCAGCAATCGTTAAAGGCGATGCAAGTAAGTGATTTTTCAGGTAACTAACAAGTGTTAGGGGAAGAAATTATTTTTCCACACCAATTTAGCCCGGTGCGGTGTTTATAAACCGACGAATAACCTTCTTTCGGGGGAATTAAACTAATCGCAGGTAAAATACAATTATAGTTCAACTACCAATTGGTCATAGGCCAGGTGTATTCCTTCCGGAAGTTCGGCTTCTACAGCGTTATGTAAACCTAGCTGGTGAGAAATATGGGTGAAATAGGCTTTGGGAACCTTTAACTCCTGTGCCATGGCTATAGCTTCTTCGAGGTTGAAATGGGAGATATGCTTTTGCCTCCTGAGCGCATTCAGCACCAGCACTTCACTTCCCATGATCTTTTCTTTTGATTCATCGTCAATTTTGTTGGCATCAGTGATATAGGTGAACTTGCCAAAACGAAAACCCATGACGGGCATTTTCAAATGCCATACCGGGATGGGAACAACAGGGATATCACCGATCATAAAAGGATCAAAATTGATCGTATTCATCGTTAACTCAGGAGTGCCGGGATATTTGGTATCAGAAAATGCATAATAAAAATCACGACGGACAGCTTCCTCTGTTAATGAATCAGCATACACATTCATCGGATTTTTTTGCAGGTAATTAAAAGCCCGGATATCATCCAATCCTGCCAGGTGGTCTTTATGCGGATGAGTAAAAACAATGGCATCAAGATGTTTGATATTTTCCCGCAGCATCTGGTAACGAAAATCAGGACCTGTATCTACTACCAGTGTTGTATTGGCAGACTGTACTAAAATACTCGAACGAAGCCGCTTATCCTTTTTATCAGGCGAAGTACAAACTTCGCACTCACAGGCGATCATCGGCACTCCGCTGCTGGTACCGCTGCCGAGAAAAGTTATTTTGAGAGAAGGATAGCTCACCCGGCAAATGTAGAATTCGGAATGTAAAATGTAAAACTTACTGGCCGTTATCTTCTGTCTCCAGCCTGGAAATAATACTGAGGTAGAGCTTTTTTGAATCTTCTTCCAGCAACTCCGTATTAATATCCAGTTGCGGGATCAGATCAAGTAAAGTATTAATGCGTCCTTCAATTTGCAGGAACTTATTCAGCACTACTACTTTTTTTTCCTCGAGTATGCAATAGCCGCTTTGAAAAGTACCTCTTTCATAACGCAGCACGTAGCCTGCCTGCCCGGGGATCGCTTCTAATTTATCAAGTGTGGATTGTGTGTATTTCATACCCCCGGCCCCTAAAGGGGAGTTAAGAGTTTTAAAGATTAAAAACCGTTTTCGTTTGCGAAACTAAGGCTAACTATATTTCTTCGATAAATAATTTTCCACACAATAAGAGCTATTCGGTCTAAGTTCCCCGCCGCGGCGGGGACAGGGGGCTTTACTTACTCTGCATCTTTATCACCGGTACGATCATTTCCTCCAGACTCACGCCGCCATGCTGAAAAGTATTGCGGTAATAATTGACATAGTGATTATAATTGTTGGGATAACAAAGAAACCCATCTTCCTTGGCGAATATGAAGGATGAATTGATAGTAGGTACCGGGAGTCCCGCTTCTTTAGGATCACGAAAAGCTAACACCTCCTTTGGTTCATAATTCAGGTTACGGCCATGTTTATAGCGAAGATTGGTTGTGGTCAGCTTATCCCCCACTACTTTATATGGCGTTTTCACCCTGACGCTGCCATGGTCTGTCGCCAGTACGATCTTTATATTTTTATCCGCAATTTTTTTCAACGCCTGGTGCAGCGGAGAATGCTCAAACCAGGAAGTAGTGATGCTGCGGTAACTCATTTCATCGCCTGCCAGTTCTTTGAGCACTTCCATCTCCGTACGGGCATGGCTGAGCATGTCCACAAAATTATATACGATCACATTCAGGTCATTGTTAAGCAGGTTGTGAATATTACTCACCAATTCAAGCCCGGCCTGGTTATTCACTACTTTGGTATAGGAAACCCGCAGATTATCTTTTCCCAGCCTTTTCAGTTGCGCTTTGAAGAATTCCTGTTCAAACAAATTCTTCCCCCCTTCTTCCTCATCATTCTTCCATTGCTGGGGAAATTGTTTCTCGATGTCCACCGGCAATAGACCAGCGAAGATGGCGTTGCGGCAATACTGGGTAGCGGTGGGAAGAATGCTGTAAAAACTATCTTCTTCCATGATGCGGAAACTCTCTGCGAATATGGGTTGAATGGCCTTCCACTGGTCAAAGCGAAGATTGTCAATTAATATAAAAAACAGCGGCGTACCCTTTTCTACATGCGGCAGCACTTTAAACTTTACCAGTGAATGTGACATAACAGGACCATCCGTGCTTTTCGGATTTACCCATGATGCATAATTCCGGGAAACAAATTTGAAGAACTCTGTATTGGCTTCGCTTTTCTGGTTTTGCAATATCTCCTGCATCTCGGGGCTGTCGCTCTTTTCCATTTCCAGTTCCCAATACACCAATTTTCTGTAAATATCCATCCACTCATTATAATCGGGGTTGCTGTTCAGCGCCATAAAGAGATTACGGAACTGCTGCTGGTAAGCCGTGGTAGTTTTTTCTGCTACCAGTCTCCTGTTATCAATGATCTTTTTTAAACTCAGCCATACCTGGTTTGGGTTAACCGGTTTGATCAAATAATCACTGATCTGCGAACCGATGGCCTCGTCCATCAGGTTCTCGGTTTCATTTTTTGTTATCAAAACAACTGGCAGGGATTGGTTCACTTCTTTGATCTTCGCCAGCGTTTCCAG
>DATDIX010000371.1:0-6449 GCA_036520835.1 Chitinophagaceae bacterium
CGGTGCTACAACAGGAGCCGGGAACTATACCGTGTATAACAGCAGCAGCAACGGCACCAGTGTGGCCAACCTGAAACCGGGCACACAATACTTCTTTGCCTTTTATGAGTTCAATGGCGTAAACCAGCCGCAATACCTCGCCCCTGCTTATACAGCCAGTGTGACGACACGGAGTGTACCCACCATCGCTTCTTCCAATTTAACCATTACCAAAACTGATGGAAAGGAACTTACTCTTGGCTGGACAAACGGAAATGGTCAGCGGCGTATTGTTGTCGCCAAACAAAGCAGCAACATAAGCTCTGTCCCGGCAAATGGAACAGATTATAATGCTAACCCTGTTTTTGGTGCGGGCCAGCAATTAGGCGCCGGCGAGTTTGTTGTGTATGATGATAATTTCAACGCCGCTATTATCAGCGGGCTGAACCCGGCCACTACGTATTACTTCAAAGTTTTTGAATATGATGGAACGGGCAGCAACACCGCCTATCTTACTTCATCATTTGCTTCGGTCAACGGGCCTACTGCCACTACACCAACTGTACAGGCATTGAATCTTTCAGCAGCAGATATTACTTCTAATTCCTTGAGCCTGCAGTTCACGGAAGGTAATGGACGTGCCAGGACGATCATCGGTCGCAAAGATGTTCCGGTAAATGTGACACCTGCAGATCTTACAGCGTATAATGCGGATGCTATTTTTGGAAATGGCCAGGACCTTGGCAACGGAAACTTTGTTCTGAGCAATACCACCGGATCGTTTATCAACATTCACAATCTTCAACCGAACAGCACTTATCATTTTGCTATACTGGAGTATAATGGTTTTAACCAGCCATTATACTTATCCCCTGCTGCAACTTTCAGTGCTACCACTTCATTTGCTCTTCCGGTAAAACTGGTGAAATGGGAAGCCATACCTGCCAACGGAAAAATAAAACTGCAATGGACAACCAGCAGTGAAATAAATGTAGGTCATTTTGTGATCGAACGCAGTGCAAATGCTGTTCACTACTCTCCTGTTGCTACGGTACAGGCCACAGGTAACAGTAATGCGGAAGTGAACTACAGCAAAGAAGATGCAAACCCGCTGCCCGGCAAATCGTACTACCGGTTAAAAATAGTAGATGTGGATGGCAAAACAGAGTATTCACCTGTCAGAACAGTGATCATGTCAGCAACACCGGTGATAAAATTAGCTGCCAACCCGGTGCAGGATAAAGTAGAACTGATCGCTTCTGCCATAAGCGGAGAAAGCAAAAAGGAATGGCAGATCATTAATATATCGGGACAGGTATTGGCGAAAGGTATTGTTGCCAATGGCCGGACGGAGATCAATGTGTCGGGCCTGAGACCGGGGCATTACTGGATAAAGCTGGTGACGAATGAAGAAGTACAGGCTTTGCGTTTTGTAAAACAATAATCATGGCGAAGAAGGGATGGCGAATGGTGGATTGTGACAATAACAATTGGGGTGGAGACTGTTAAGTTTTGAAAATCAAGGCGTGTTTTTTTTGAAAGGGCAGTTTGAGTGTCATAAATTTACGTGTTGTAGGCAATTATCTCCAATGCGAAAATTACTTTCATTTATATTGACCATACTCAGTCTCCAAAGTTGTGGACAAAATGGCGGCTTGGTTAAAGCTGACAAAATAAAGGATTGGAAAATTGATGAATACACAATTATTTATTCTAGAAAACTTGGACCTGCTGGACCGCATTATTACGAATACGACATCTATAAAAGGGGCAAATATTTATCTTATGCAGCTTACATAGTTGAAAACGATAGCTGCAAATTACTTTTTAGAGAACGAAATGATTACTATGTGACATTTAATCTGTGTAATAATACAAAAACTGTATTATCGTCTGACAAGACTAAACTAGATGTGAGTGAAATTGATTCTATCATTATTAGACCCTATAGCGCCATAAGACTAAGACCAACCAAATCCTATATCGGGCCAGCATTTGACACGATAATCACAAAGGGCTTTGATTCAACAATTACAAAAAGGCTAAGCGATAGCCAAATAAAAAAATTTGTAACCCGATGGAACTCTGCGAAAGTCAATGGTTACGACCGACTGGGAAAGGGCTATCACTATTTGCTGACTATCTATTCTAGAAACTCTGTAAGACGTATCAAATCATTAAATGCATTTGTTACAGAAAATGAATTATGGTCATACGAAACAAAAGATGACCCCTTTTTTGACAAGGTCTGGTTAGACAAGGAATAACTGCCTACAACAAGCAGTTTTGCTTCAGCGGCGTGCGACGAATAAATCCTCATCTTAGTGCTACTTTCAGCGGCATATCGGGCTGACCGAACAAGGATGATCAACAGAATATATTTTCAACTTTTGTAACTTACATCGGCTTCAGTTCCGGGCTGAACGTTTTCCAAATACCCGCCGAACGCAAAGCCCTGACGCTAGCTGGCATATTATGAAACCCTTCCTTATTCTATATCTTTTCTGTTGCTCAACTTCCATATTCGGTCAAGCACAATGCGTCTGCGACAAAGATTCTTCAATAAAAGAATCGATTTCTTGCGACACAACCATCTTGAAAAATAAATCACTTTTATACTACCAATTTAACTGCGATACTATTTGGCTAACACTGGAAAGTTCTAATAAAAAAAGAATGGTTTTATTTTCTATGGGAACTGAACTATCCGGCTACAACTACCGGCTTGGCTTTCAATTGGTGAAAGAATTCAAGAATTCATTGCTGTTTCGTTACGGTTGCCCGGCCAACGGTCCTTGTGATTATGTCTTAGTTAACAAATTTAATGGTCAGCAGGAAAAACAACTTTATGAATTAGTCTATACCTCAGAAGACAAACCGACCAATTTCATAATCTATTTTGCAGACACATCTTTAAACAGACTGACACTTTACAATGTTGACAGCAAGAAAAAACATACAATAAAAGTTCCCGGCAAAAGGTTTAAACATTCTCCTGTCCCTGAACAACAA
This sequence comes from Chitinophagaceae bacterium, assembly GCA_036520835.1. Classification (GTDB taxonomy): domain Bacteria; phylum Bacteroidota; class Bacteroidia; order Chitinophagales; family Chitinophagaceae; genus VBAT01. Next base: position 2,992 of record DATDIX010000371.1, read on the forward strand.
TTTGAAGGCTCGGAACTAAAAAAGAATATTCTTATTCTCAAGTACCACTACCCTACTGAAAACAAAGAGGAGAATCAGAAAATTGATACAGTGATTATTGACTTGAAGAAATACGCCAGCTAACATGAACTGTAGTAAAAACCAACCCCAAAAGTAAACTTTTAGACTTTCGGCTCTGGTCCACATCACCCCACACCGAAACTCCTCTATCATTTACATAAAAAGTCCCTGCTGATATCAGCAGGGACTTTTCCATTTTTCTCTGTAAGCAAACTTATTTTACTTCAAGTGCATTATTGATCAGGAATACCAGGTTGGCCCTGTGTGCTTTTGTTTCTTCGTTAGTTGAAACAGCTGTGGCAAGCAGGGTCTTTACCTTTTTCAATGCATTCAATGCTGCCGCTTTGGATACATCATCATACAAAGCGCCGGGACCATCCGCTTTTATCATACCGGCAACACCTTTTACAAAAGATGTTTGCAGGTACTGGCGGTATACGTTGACATTGGTTCCTTTGTCTGTATCAAAAACAGCTTTTACCAGGTCGCTCATTACATCGGCAGCGCTGTACTGGTTACCATACAGGCGGCTGTTGGTGATACGCTGCAATGTAGCCGGGTTAAGCACATGTGCTAAAGCGCCTACCTGGTTGCCCAATAACCCTGCTGTCAGTTTCAGGTCTTCACCATTGTTAGGCTGGTTAAAACCACGACGCTGCAATTGCAGGTAAGGGAATACCTGGGCATCTGCATCATACACATTCGGCGCAAATACATACTTGCTCAGCATTTCCATTGCCTTCTTTTGCGTAGCAAGCGGCACAGGCGTATATGGCTTATTCGGTGAATTCTGCTCAGGGAAACTTCTGTCAATATATACACCGCCTATATAACGGCTCACCACGGCGATCATATTAGCACGCTGACCATTCAGTGTACCATATCTTGCACGAAGTTCTGCATACGACTGGCCGGGTTTGCTGTATTTCTGCACCATTTTTCCCATCAGGCTGTTCACCAATTTGAACCTTTCTTCCGCATAAGCAATTGCGTCGCTGCTCATATCATTGATATTGACCCTTGGGTCCATTGCTTTACCGGGAGCCCGCATATCATCACCATCATTACCAAACACAAGTTTCGGGTCGCCGCTGCGGCTCAGTATATTCTTTAAGCCTGCCGCTTCTTCTGCTTCACTGAAAGGAGTATAACCATATTCAATGGCCCATATATCATAAGGACCGGCCAGGGTGGTATAATAATCGCCCTGTTTGCTCCTGTCAAGCGCCACGTTAATAGCGGGGTAATCCATCACGGAACCGATAAGCCCGATCTTCCTGGTGATCTCTTTATTGTGTACTTCAGCCGGGGATAACATCTGGCTGGCTTTCATATTATGGTTAAGACCGAGTGTATGCCCCATTTCATGCATCACAAGGTAGATCAGGAAGTGCTTGTGCATCTCGCCGATCTCTTTGGCATCTGCATCTGCTGCATCCAGCACGGTGAGGCCGGTAGTGAACTGGCTTTTCAATTCGCTGGCCATGGTGCAATTGGCTAAATGCTGGTTATTATCCATACCCGGGAAATGAAGTTCGGGAGCAGTTTGCTTAAAACCCGTCAGCAACTCATCCATGTTTGGCGTAGCGCTGCCGCTAAACCATTCTATGGTGATATCAGACCCAATGATCTGGCCGGTTTTGGGATTCACAAAACTGGGCCCGATGGCGCCATAATTAGGTTGCGCAGAAGAAACCCAGCGGATCACATTATAACGGATATCGGCAGGATCCCAGTCAGCATCATCCGGCATGATCTTCATTTGCACGGCATTTTTAAATCCTGCTTTTTCAAAAGCCTGGTTCCATTTCAAACCCGCATCAACGATTGTCTGGCGGTATTCAACAGGAGTGGTGTTTTCTACCCAGAATACAATAGGTTCAACCGGCTCGCTGAACGCCGCTGCCGGGTCTTTCTTTACCAGGCTCCAGCGGTTGATCCTGTCCTTATAAGGAACCGGGCTGATACTGGTCTGGTCAGTTACCTGCTGCATAAAATAACCGATCCTCGGATCATCACGGCGCGGACGAAAATCACTTTTTGGCATGGCTATAAGGCTATGCTGCATGCGAACACGTACATAACGGGGATCCGTGATATCCGGGCCACCCGATACCAATGCATTGGGATTATCATAGGCCATGTCTACCACTACATCTGTATTATCGGGGAAAGAACGAACCTGGTGGTACTTTGATTTGGCAGGATTGAGCATACCGAGATTGAATTGAAAAGCCGCTTGTGGGCCGGGGGCCACTATCGGTTTAACAGGGTCCAGTTTTTCGCTGATGAACAGCCCGTCTGCACTGATCAGGTAACCATCTCCATCTTCAGCCGATACTTTTTCTGCAAAAAATACAGCTTCAGGTTTATCAACGTTGGCTGTCTTGCTTACAGGATTAGAAGGATCATACCAGAATGAAGTATTCGATTCTGAAAATTCCAGTTTGTCAAAAGCCTTCTGCACTTTGAACACAATGTTGGCGCGGTGCATGCTCTGGTTCAGGAATAATGCGGTAGGCCCGCTGATGGAAAAGCTCTGGTAGATAAACTCTTTTCCTAACTGATCTTTTTTTACAAATAACTGCACACTGCCTGTTACCGTATCCTGGTACATAGTGAACAGGCCGCTTATCTTTTTACTGCTTTTTACCTTATCGGTAATGCCGGCAGCAGCAGGTTTCTTCTTAGCTGTATCGGCAGCAGGTGGAGCGGTGGCAGTCTTCGGCTGGGCATGAGAGACAAGAGCGGTAAAGCCCAGCATGGTGAAGACAAACAAAAGTTTTTTCATCATAATAATGGTTGTTTAGATTTAATACAAGTATATGCGGATTTGGGGGCGGAAAGATACGGTTTTGGATGAATGCAACATTTCAAGGATGAAAATTGGTGATGAAACCCTGTTTCCCGGTATTAAAATAGTTTTCCCTGTCTTTTCCACGAACTTCCTATTCCTTTAGTCCCCTGGTTTCATATAGTATCTTCAGTATCTCTTTTACCAGTTTGGGGTCTTTATTCAGCTCCAGCGCCCTTTCCAAAAACTGAACAGCATTTTTGGTATCACCGGTTTTATAGTATCCTTCTCCCAGGCTTGAAGCAACATTGGCCGATTCAGGAAAAAGATGAGCATTGGCCTGGAATACTTTCAATGCTTCCTCCCTCTTTCCCTGCTTCAGCAACAGGTAGCCAAGACTGTTCAACTCATTCTCCCCGCCAACCAGGGGCTTTAGTTGCCAGGCAAGGCTCCTGGCGGTAGTATTCTTATCCGTCAGCGTGCTATCAGCCATCCAGTTCCTTATTGTTTCAAAACTTTTATAGTTAGGCGTGTAGTTCCGGTTACTCAGTATCGCCAGCATATCTTTCTCCAGGGAAAATGCAGGATACTCATTGATCCGGTT
>DATDIX010000372.1:0-9441 GCA_036520835.1 Chitinophagaceae bacterium
AAACGGCTTGCGGGCATGGCACTCGTCAGGATCGGCCGCTTATCTGTACAGCCGGTAACTGATGAAGAATGGAAAGTAGTGATGGAACTGGCGGGAGAAAAGTAACGGTTAACTATCCATTAAAAGAACTCTTTGATAAATGCTGGTTTGTTAAAACCGGCATTTTTATTTTATCAATGGGTTACTTTTTTATTCCACAGGAATCAATCCCTGATCCTTCTCTCAAACCACAAAAAAGTATAGCCATGAAAAAATTATTCATCGGGCTGCTTATTATAGCAGCCGGAGCAGGGACCTATTTTTTCCTGCAAAATAAAAAACCTTCGGTTGAAAACAACATTCAAAAAGAATTAGTGACGGGCAAATGGAAACTAAACTCATTTGAGAGTATGCCGAATGACAGCAGCATTAATGTCTCGGTTCTTCTCGCAGCCATGGAATCAAATTTCATGAAATACCGCTATGATTTTAAACCTGGTGGTAATATCCTGAGATCTGTGTCGGATTCAGCAAAAGCCGATACCTCGTATTATGAATGGACAAAAGACAACCAACTGGCATGGAAAGAAAATGCTGCTGATTCAACCGGCGAACTGTTCTCAGTAATGAAATTAACTAATGACAGCCTGCTGCTGCTATCCGGGGACAGCGCCACCCTTCTTTTTACTAAACTGAAATAATGCCTCCAGGCTGATCATTAAACAGGACCCGCTTTGTGGAATTCAAACCGGTCCTGCATCATTCACATAATAAAATCAAAAGTCATGAAAATTGTTAAATCAACTGCCATGCTAATGGCCCTGCTTTTTGTTTTGTCCTGCAACCAGGATGTCAGTAAGCAGCCAGAGGCGGGTCTAATGGCATTAAAGTCTGAACTAAAGGAAGCGGAGACCCAGGCAACAGACAACAACGCCAGTTTTGACAAAGTTGAAATCGCTGCCGGCACTCTCGGCAATTCAAGCCTATTTAATACTGGTGATGATAAACAGCAACAGGAACCCGAACAAAAAAAAGATAAGCAAAAGCAACCGCCCATAACAACACAGACCCCAAAAGCTGACTGGGATAAAAAGATAATCAAAACAGCTTCCGTTAACCTGGAGGTAAAAGATTACAACAGTTACTATGCTTCGTTGCGGGAAAAAGTGAAAAGTCTAGGAGGATACATTGCCCAGGAAGAACAAAATCAGTCAGATTACAAGATTGAGAATGCGATGACCATTAAAGTGCCGGTTGACCAGTTTGATAATGCCGTGCTGCAACTTTCTTCCAATGCTGAAAAGATCAATCAAAGAAAGATCAGCTCCCAGGATGTGACCGCTGAGGTAGTTGACACCAAAGCAAGGATTGAAGCCAAGAAACAGGTAAGACAGTGCTATATGGATCTGCTGGGCCAGGCAAAAAATATGGAGGAGATCCTGAATGTTCAATCGGAGATCAACGGCATGCAGGAAGAAATTGAATCGGCCACGGGTAGAGTAGAATACCTCAGTCATTCATCCACCTTCAGCACGATCAACCTGACATATTACCAGGTATTAAATGCCACTGCAAAGGATCCGGCAGCTGAAAAGTCGGCTTCCTTTGGGGAAAAGATCAAAGGGGCATTCCAAACAGGCTGGGAGATCGTCAGCAACCTCTTTATTATTATCATTACTATTTGGCCTTTGCTGTTAGGTTCCTTCTTCGCTTTCCTTCTTTATAAGAAAATGCGTGTCCAAAAACCTAAACAGGCCTGATCAGTTATAAGTATACCATGCTTTCAAAACATGGCATACTTATCTTTGCCTGATGAACAAAAAGAAAATAGTTGTTCTCTCCGGCGCAGGCATCAGTGCCGAAAGCGGGTTAAGGACCTTTCGTGACAGTGATGGTCTTTGGGAAGGATATAATATCGAAGATGTAGCAACACCCCGGGCCTGGAAGAAGAACCCGCAATTAGTTCTTGATTTTTATAATTACCGGAGAAAGAATGTACTTGATGCTGCGCCAAATGCTGCGCACTACGGGCTGGCGGAGCTGGAAAAACTTTTTGATGTTCACATCATCACACAAAATATAGACGACCTGCATGAAAGAGCTGGATCTACCAAAGTATTGCACCTGCACGGCGAAATACTGAAAATGCGGAGTGAAAAGAATGAACAACTGATCTATGATATCCGCGGTGATATTAAATTGAATGACCGTGCTGAAGATGGGGCGCAGCTTCGTCCGAATATCGTATGGTTTGAAGAACCGGTCCCGAAAATAGAAGAAGCCATCCCGGTTGTTTACAGCGCTGATATCTTTGTTGTGGTGGGTACATCACTGGTAGTATATCCTGCAGCGGGGCTGATCAACTATGTAGAACTAAAGACCCCGAAGTTCATAATTGATAAAAAGATCCCTTACACATCGCCGATGCAGAATCTTACCCTGATAGAAAAACCGGCCACGGAAGGAGTAAAAGAACTGTCCGGCCTTCTTTTAAAATGACCGGCTGGCTCGTTTTAATTTTATGTTTTCGGTAACAGGATACCACCTAACATTGCGGTGAATTTCCCCAATGAGAAAATATATATTACTACCCGCTTTTGCACTCATTTCCTTACTCGCAGCAGCCCAGGTCTACCTGCCTTTTAAGCAGGTGCAGAGTTATACCCAACTCCAGAAAGCAAGCAAGTTTGATTCATTACAGAAGTACCTGACAAACCGGCTCGGTTTTGAATTGCATTATTTGTATCCCTTATACCAGGCTATTGGATGGGAAGAAAAATTCAAAACACTCCTGGGTGAAAAAAGATACTATGATAACTTCAGCCAGTTGCTTTCCTTTACCGGTGATTATGCGATGGCTTCAGAATACATCACCAAAGGGTTTGACCCGCTATCGGATACTACAGTAAAAACCATTGCCAGCGAGATAAGCCAATTGAAGAATATACAATACGCCCCGGCAAAAGAAGCTATCACCAGCAATGCCGGGTATTACCAGGTGATCATGATCAACGAAACACCTGCCAAACCTGTACACAGGGCTTTTACATACAGCTTGCTGCAAGACCTGTACAAAGCAGGTTATCGTTACCTCGCCATGGAGACGTTAAACAATTATGCAAACCGCTGCCTTGATTCGCTGAATGTTTTTACCGGTTATTACACTAATGAACCCATCGGCGGTGAGTTGGTAAGAAAAGCCCTGCAATTGGGATATAAGCTGTTGTCGTATGAAGATACTGCGACACAAAACCACAGCAGCTCACAGCGGGATTCTGTACAAGCCCGGAATATTTGCAGTATCCTTAAAAAAGATCCATCAGCAAAAATTCTTGTTCATGCAGGCTATGCGAATATTTGCGAGGATACCATCGGCGATTATACGCCCATGGCATGGTGGTTTAAAAAAATAAGCGGGATCGATCCCTTTACTGTTGAACAAACCACATTGACCCAGGGAAGCAATTTTGAATACGGCAGGTTATACTATAATTTTTTTACCGATAAATTTTCGATCACTGAGCCTTCGGTCATTTTTCAAAATAAACGACCCTTTAACCCGATGCATCAAAAAGGCTATGACCTCGTAATGATACACCCCCCGACAGTCTTCACAAATAATCGTCCTTCATGGATCTCATTAAATGGCGAAAGACAACCGGTATTGATACAGCCTACTGAAAGAACACTTTTCCTGGTACAGGCCTATTATGAAAATGAATACTACGAGGAAATTTTGAATGTACTTATACCCGCCGATCAAACCTATATACCAACAAAGGAAGGATACTACTGCCTTAATTTGCGAAAGGGAAAATATAAGATCGTAATGCGGGATGTGGGTTACCAAGTCCTTTCTGTAAAAGACCGGGAGGTAAACTAAGAGCCGCTATTTTCCTGTTCATGAAATATGATATCACCCGATTCCAGTTCTTTCAGCACCGGCTTATATATTTCTTTCATAGTCGGTATGTGCAGACCTGTAAGCTTTACTTCCCCGCTCAAAATAAGTTTTGCTGCAATACCTAATGGCAGGCCAACTGTTTTAGCCATAGCCGTGCGAAGACTGTTTTCACCCTTTACAACCAATGAGCTTTTGATTTTTGACTTTTGCCCTGAGCCGGTCGAAGGGTCAAGTTCATACTCAAACTCATGGAGCATCACGATCATATCCTTATCATGTGGCTGCAGGCTTAGTTTTTTTTCTACGGCAAATTGCAAAATATCAGCAGCGCTGCAGAGACCTTTATTAACGAGGATATCCTGGTCATCCAATCCAAGAAATATCAGTTGCTTCAGGGTCAGGTTGGCTTCATGCATTTTATGGGCAACGAATGCTGCCGCCTTTGTCTTTATATCTTCTATCTCCATTTCTTCCAGGTTCCCTTTGTCATCTGCTGACAAGAAAGATTTCGGTATATTTTCTCCTTCTTCTTCCGCTTCCTGTTCTGCTTCCATCAGTTTGGTCAGGTTGGTCAGCATTTCCTGGGTCTCTTTAAAGCGTTCTGTCATTTTATGCTGCAGCCAGTCGCCAAAATTATTTCTATCCATATGCTCTTTGAAAACAGAAGCCAGTGTCCTGTCATCCGTTTCATATTGCAGCTCTTCGTTCGTCAGGTTAAGTTCGACCACGTTTTTCCACCCATACATAAAATCAGGATGACGTAATGTTGTTCGTATAAATGTGGCTGCATCTTCCAAACCATATAATGAAGTATAGCTTAGTGAATCCCGGTTGGGATACCAGCCGAGAAGGCCGATCCCGGGTATATCAACGGCGCGGTCAGCTGCAAACAGTTCTTCATACTTCAATCGTATTTCTTCACCTTTCTCTTTGTAATGTGCCCCGGCCTTGCCTGCCAATATTATATTCCTTGGGTTCCAGCTTATTTTATAATGCCAGGGATTATCATCGCTTTCAGGCGCCACCAGTCCGCCACAATGAGATTTAAACGAGGTGATCTTTCCACCTTTCGCATGTATCTCATCAATGATCTTCATGGCGCTCATGTGATCGATCCCGGGATCAAGACCCATTTCGCAAAGAAACAGGATGCCCTTTTCCGCTACTTCTTCAGATAAGCTTTTAATTTGATCATCCACATATGAGGCCGTTAGAAGATGCTTTGAAAACTTCACGCAACTTTTAGCTACCAGGAAATGAAGGGTGGGAGGCAGCATGGAAATAACGATATCAGCTGCGCTGACATATTCACTTCTTTTTTCCTCATTCGTGATATCAAATGATGCCACTGTTCCAAAAGGAGAGTTACCGATCTTGGATTCGGCCAGTTCTTTATCAGCATCGGCGACAATCAATTTCCAATTGCCTTCGGCTGCATTCGCCAGTAAATAGTCAATTAATACCGTAGCTGATTTGCCGGCGCCGAAAAGAAGTATTTGCTTCATAAAGCAAATATCCTTTTTTATCAATAAAAAAAATGATAACCACCGGCCCGGGAAGAATAGTGTTTAATTCCCCGCTGCAATTTCATCCATTTGCCGGCTCCTGATATTAATAATGCGATAAGCAACTTTGATCCCCCTGTTGGTATCAGGAATCCTTATCGTTGAAGTTGCTTTCGGGCCCACTGATCTGAACTCTATACTTTCTGTCTTTAATGGCTCCTCGCTGGGTTTGAGATACTGTAATTCAACGATCACATTATCCAATATGTATTTTGAATCGTTGGTGACAGTCAGTTCAAGATTGCGGATGCCACCGAATGCGACTTTCTTATACTCATTACTGACTACTGATACCAGGCCGGCAAGTTCGCCAGTATGCAATGATGTTTTTTCAGTATTGCTGTTATTGCTACCGTTATTGCTTTCTGTCCTGACCTTGCGGTTACGTTCTCCCGTAGCAGGATCAGTTTCAACACCGGGGGATATTGCATTACCGCTTACGTTAGTCTGCGAAAGCGATAAAGCGGTTTCCTTTTTCCCATTGGGCGCCACAGGTTTTTCCTGTTTTTCTTTAGCGATAGTGGCTGGCGGTTTAGCTCCAACCTCTTCATCCGGTGACCCGGACGGTTCATTTACATCCTCAACTGATGGAACAACGACCGACTCCTGCTGAAGCTTATTTGCATCTGGTAGTTCTGTTTCCGTCGCAGGTACACCAGGTGCCTGGTCTGCCTGTAAGGCCTTATCCTCCTTAACGATCTCCTGCTTATTAGTTCCGTTTGATTTTATAATAAGCCCTGCAATTACTCCCACCGCAACCAGTGCAAGAATTACAGCGGCCCTTTTCAGGCTTTGTAACCAAAAACTTTTTCTTGCAATCTTTTGCTTCCTGTCTTGCAGTGTTCTTACATACATTTCCTTGATCTCATCAAGCGGCTGAGAGTATTTTACCTGGGCAGCAATAGGATTTTCAGTGACGGAGATCGTTTGCTGAACAGGAACAGGGGTGGGAGAAACGAATGTCTCTTCTTTTATTGCCGGTTTGATAGTATTAGTTTTTTGACCCGGCATTGTCACAAAAACCGATCTTTTTGGTATGTACTTTTCATGCTCCGGCGCTACTGCCTGCACTTCCTGTTTTGAAACCTGTGGTTTTATTTCCTGCTTTTTAAAAAAGCGGTCAAAAGGTTGTTCCTCGACAATAGGAGCAAAAGGTTTGAGTTCTTCCACTTCACTCGGGTAACGCCAGGCAGCGCTTTTTCCCTGTATCCACACCAGGTCATAAGGTTTCAGACCCAGTTGCATCAGACCATCCAGTGAATAAGGACCGGATTCTTTGTTGTTTCGCAAGAGTAGATAATTTGCCATGATCCCCAGTTTCTATTGATATAGCAAATCAACGAAAAAAATACAAGGGATAATGTAAAAGGGATGTTATAAGATGGGCGGACCGTAAACCTTACCAATTCATTTTTGGCTGTCCACAGGGGTGGAAAAAATGGTCAAAAAAGGTCCTTTTTTATCAGGTTTTGAGGTGCAAAAAAGTTAGATTTGCAAGCCTTTAAAAAAAGGCCTTCAATGCTTCCCCGGGGGAAGATTTGAAGGAGCCTGGAATGCAGTTCCAGCTTAGGTTTGAGGAAATCGTCAACAATAGGAAACGGGCTGCGCCACTGACAGGTCAAAAAAGGAATTTTAAGGGGCAAAAAACAAAAAACGAGATAAGACTAAATAAGCATGGAAGAGAACCTGGAACCACTAGAAACGAACGACATTAACCGCATCATCCCAGTAAACATAGAAGAGCAGATGAAGACCGCTTACATTGATTATTCAATGTCGGTGATCGTAGGCCGTGCTTTGCCCGACGTAAGGGATGGGTTTAAACCGGTACACCGCCGCATCCTGTATGCGATGAATGAACTGGGTCTTAATCACAATAAGCCTTTTAAAAAATCGGCCAGGATAGTGGGAGAGGTGTTGGGTAAGTATCACCCGCATGGCGATTCTTCCGTCTATTTTGCAATGGCCCGCCTGGCGCAGGAATGGAATATGCGCTACACGCTGGTAGATGGCCAGGGAAACTTTGGTAACCAGGACGGCGATGATCCGGCAGCTATGCGGTATACGGAAGTAAGATTGGCCAGGCTGGGAGAGCATATGCTGGATGATATTGAAAAAGATACTGTCGACTTCCAGTTGAACTTTGATGATTCAGAGAAAGAACCATCCATACTTCCTACACGGATTCCGCAACTACTCATCAATGGCAGCAGTGGTATTGCGGTAGGTATGGCGACGAATATGATGCCGCATAATCTCACAGAAACGATTGATGGCTGTGTGGCGTTTATCGATAACCGCGAAATATCCATTGATCAATTGATGCAGCATGTAAAAGCTCCTGATTTCCCGACGGGCGGTATCATTTATGGAATGGAAGGTGTAAAAGCAGCGATGCATTTTGGCCGTGGCCGTGTAGTGGTTCGCGGCAAACTGTATGTTGACGCCAAACCAAGCGGCCGTGAACAGATCATCATTACGGAAGTGCCTTACCAGGTGAACCGTGATGCACTCATTAACCGTATCGGTGAATTAGTGAATGATAAAGTGATTGAAGGAGTGGCGCATGTAAATAATGAATCCAACGAAAAAGAAGGTACACGACTGGTCATCGACCTGAAAAGGGATGGCGTGGCGAATGTTATCATTAACCAGTTATATAAGCTCACCGATCTGCAAACTTCTTTTGGCATCAACAATGTGGCGATCGTAAAAGGCAGACCAAGGACGCTGAATCTGAAAGAACTGATCAGCGAGTTCGTGGAGTTCCGTCATGAAGTGATAGTACGCCGTGCCAAATATGAACTGAGAGAAGCAGAAAAAAGAGCCCATATATTACAAGGTTATCTCATTGCATTGGACCACCTGGATGAAGTGATCGCATTGATCCGTGCATCCGCAACTCCCGATATAGCCAAAGACGGGTTGATCAATGCAGGATGGGGCCTGGATGAGATACAGGCCAAAGCTATTCTTGAACTGCGTTTACAACGCCTGACAGGAATGGAAAGAGAAAAGATCAAAGCAGAGTATGATGAGCTGATGAAACTGATCGGGGAATTAAAAGAACTGCTGGCTAACGAGGGGATGAGATATGACCTGATCAAAAAAGAATTGTTAGAGATCAGAGATAAATACGGCGATGAAAGAAAAACTGAGATCACTTACCTCGATGATGAAGTAAAGATCAAAGACCTGATCAAAGAAGAAGACGTAGTCATCACTATTTCGCATTTAGGTTATGTAAAAAGAACCGCTACAGATGAATACCGTGCACAGCGAAGGGGTGGCCGCGGCGTGATCGGCGGAAGAACAAGGGAAGAAGATTTCATCGAGCACTTGTTTGTGGCTTCCACGCATCATACGCTGGTGATCTTTACAGAAAAAGGAAGATGTTACTGGCTCAATGTATACGAGATACCCGAAGGGGAGAAGACCGGTAAAGGAAGGGCTATTCAAAACCTGATCCAGTTACCTTCCGATGATAAAGTAAGGGCTATCCTCGATGTGAAGGACCTGAAGGATGAAGAGTTTGTAAATTCTCATAACATCGTTCTTTGTACTAAAAAAGGGATTATCAAAAAAACTGAACTGGTAGATTTCAGCCGTCCAAGATTAACCGGAGTGAATGCCATCACCATTAATGAAGGGGATGAATTGCTGGAAGCGAGGATGACGGATGGCAAATGCGAGATCATGATGGGAGTGAAGAGCGGCCGGGCTATCCGTTTTTCAGAAGAAAAAGTAAGAGCTACCGGCAGGGGCGCCATTGGTGTGGCCGGTATTGAAGTAGATGATAATGGCGATGAAGTGGTAGGCATGATCTGTGTAAACCCGGAAACAGATGCATCCAAGACAGTGCTGGTGGTAAGCGAAAAAGGATTCGGCAAAAGAACAGCGGTAGATGAGTATCGTTATACCAATCGTGGCGGTAAAGGAGTAAAGACCATTAATGTGACCGATAAAACAGGCAAGCTGGTAGGGATTTTGGAT
>DATDIX010000373.1:0-11107 GCA_036520835.1 Chitinophagaceae bacterium
GTATGGCAGGGATGGACAACTGATGAAGTGAACAGTAAAAACCTGAGCAGTAAGGAAATTCAAAACAGTGTAAGAGCCATTTTCAGAAAATTCGATGTGGCGAAAAACTAATTTCGGATAAGGACGGTTTAGAACGCTGGCCCTTCTCAACTAAGAGAAGGGCTTTTTTATCCGGGTATACCGGGAAATAAAGATCCCCGCACAGTGATGTGCAGGGATCAGAAAAGTTGAAAGCTTTATATTAATTATTTGACTTCGGGGCTTCCGTTGCTGTGGCTATCACTTCACCGGTGATATAAACGATCTTCTCTTGCGTGATACCAGCCAGTTTGATATGAACATCTTTTGTAAAGACGCCCGGGTTAGCGGCAGTGTACTGCACTTTTAACTTGGCAGTAGCGCCGGGTAATATCGGCTCAACTATTTTTTCGGGTGTAGTACAACCGCAGCTTGCATAAGAGTTCTCTACCACTACTGGTTTATTACTGATGTTTTTTATTTCAAAAGAATAAAATACCGGAACGCCTTGTTTTATTTTTCCAAAATCATGTTTTTCAACAGACATCTTGATCACATTAGCAGGAGTGGGCTCGTCCTTAGAAGGTGTTTGAACAGCCTGTGCTTTAACGGGGGCTGCTTTTGCTTTCTGAGCTTCTGAATTTTTTCTTGTTTCTACCTGCTGTGCCATTGCACCAATAGTAACAGTAATAGCGGTAATTAATAATGCAATTCTTTTCATGGTTATTGATTTTTAAAGTATTTGTTTTTTCAAAAATTGAACAGAGGCATTGGAAGGAGCAGCCCCTTCAGGCGCTTTCCATACAGATCCTTTGATCCTTAATATTTTGCTTTGATTACCATTGTAGGTAATAGTGATCACTTTATCAAAAGCCCCTTCGGCAGCAGCATTATAGCCAACTTTGATCTCAGCGGTAGCACCGGCAGCAATTGGTTCACGGCTCCATTCAGGGGTAGTGCATCCGCAGCTTGCCTGTACATTATCCAGTTTCAACTCGGTGGTCCCGGTATTTACTACATGAAAAATGTAATAGACAGGTTTCCCTTGCGGGATCTTCCCAAAATCATGTTCAGTTTCCTTTAATTTCAGCACATCTTGCTGATCAGGAGCGGTTTGGGCGCCGGCAAAAAAGAAGGCGGATAACAAGGTCAAAAGTGAAAGGAATCTTCTCATAAATAAGTGATTTGAAGGGTTCAAAATTAATAGAAAGATGCCAGATTCCCAATATCGGTTGCAGCACAGAATGGGGATTTTTTGCAAATAGTTAATGAAAGGTTTCTCCCTATTTTTGCCGTATGCAAAATTCCGCGATGCCTGCCGAAGCCAAATTGTCATTTGACAAGTTCAGAAAAGAGGTGTTGAATGATTACAAGGTTGCCTGTATCAGCCGGGAAGCCAGCTTGTTGGGCCGGAAGGAGGTATTGACGGGAAAAGCCAAATTCGGCATTTTTGGCGACGGCAAGGAACTACCCCAGGTGGCGCTGGCCAAATTCTTCAAACCAGGGGATTTTTACAGCGGATACTATCGTGACCAGACGCTGGCCTTTGCCTTAGGCGCCGCCACCATTGAAGAATTTTTTGCGCAGCTTTATTCCGATCCTGATACATCGCATGACCCCCATAGCGGCGGCCGGCAGATGAACTCGCATTTTGCCACCCCTTTTGTAGATGAAAAAGGGGAATTTCTTGACCTGGTAAACCGGAAGAACCTTGCAGCCGGGATGGCGCCAACAGCAGCACAAATGCCAAAATCCCTGGGACTTGCATTGGCCTCAAAAGTTTTCAGAAATGTAAAGGAGCTGCATCATCTTGACTCTTTATCCGATAAAGGAAATGAAGTTTGTTTTTGCACGATCGGCGATGCGTCAACCAGTGAAGGTCATTTTTGGGAGACAGTGAATGCAGCGGCGGTACAACAAGTGCCGTTGGCTTTTTTTGTATGGGATGACGGTTATGGTATCTCTGTTCCGAAAAAATACCAGACCGCTAAAGGATCCATATCAGAGGCCCTAAAAGGTTTTCAGAAAACGGACGGGGATAATGGTATTGATATTTATAAAGTAAAGGCCTGGGATTATGCAGGTATGTGTGAAGTGTTTGAGGCGGCTATTCAAAAGATACGGGATACCCATACGCCGGCGCTTTTTCATGTAGAAGAAGTGACGCAACCACAGGGTCATTCAACTTCGGGTAGTCATGAGCGGTACAAAACACCTGAACGTTTAGAGTGGGAAAGAGAATGGGATTGTTTAAAAAAAATGAAGGAGTGGATCATAGAAAATACACTGGCATCTGAAGAAGAGACTGGTGAGATAGAGAACGAAGCAAAAGAATTCGTACGCCAAAGCAAGAATAATGCGTGGGAAGCCTATCTCGTTCCGCTTAAGAAACAGGTACAACGTACGCTTGAATTGTCCAGTGGCATTGCAGCGGCCATACCCCAGCATGCAAATGCTATTCAAAAACTTATTACGGATTTATCATCAAACCGGGAACCAAACCGCCGCGATGTAATGCATACGCTTTACCAGGTATTGGTATTTGCCGGAGAAAGTGATGCGGCGTTCTGGGCAAAAGATTATTACAATGACCGGCTTAAAGAAAATAAAGCTTTATACAACACTCATCTTTACAACGAAGGTCCTCAAAGCACATTGCATGTAAAAGAAGTGAATGCAATATTTTCCGAGAGTTCACCTGTTATGAACGGGTATGAAGTGCTGAACAGGTATTTTGATGAACTATTCAGTAACAATCCCAGGGTGCTGGCCTTTGGTGAAGATCTTGGATTTATCGGGGATGTTAACCAGGGCTTTGCCGGCCTGCAGGCCAAACACGGGACAGGCAGAATATTTGACACCGGTATTCGTGAACTAACCATTATGGGACAAGGTATTGGTTTGGCATTACGGGGATTGAGGCCCATTGCAGAGATACAATACCTTGATTACTTGTTATACGGGTTACAGCCACTCAGCGATGACCTGGCCACGATGCATTTCAGAACGGTGGGTAAACAAAGTGCGCCGATGATCGTTCGCACAAGAGGGCATCGGTTAGAAGGTATCTGGCACAGCGGTTCTCCCATGGGAATGATCATCAACTCCCTGAGGGGTATGCATGTATGTGTGCCAAGAAACATGACACAGGCCGCAGGCATATATAATACTTTGTTACGTGGAATGGATCCGGGTCTTGTAATAGAATGCCTGAATGGATATCGGCTGAAGGAAAAGCTGCCGTCCAATCTTTTGGAATTCACTGTGCCGTTGGGTATCCCGGAAGTTATCAAAGAAGGGAGTGATATTACGATAGTTTCTTATGGTTCTGTTCTCCGCATTATACAGGATGCAGTTACGATGCTTGAAATGCAGGGCATCAGTTGTGAAATTATAGATGTACAAACTTTATTACCATTTGATATTCAACATAAAATTTCCGATTCTCTCAAAAAGACCAGCCGTATTGTATTTATAGATGAAGATGTGCCCGGTGGCGCCGCTGCCTATATGTACAATAAGGTAATGGAAGAACAGGGAGGTTACAAATACCTTGATGTGGCTCCACGGACCATCACAGGAAAAGCCCACCGCCCGGGTTATGGAAGTGATGGCGACTATTTCGGTAAACCCAATGCCGAAGAGATCGAAACAGTCATCAAACAAATGATGGCTGAATAGGAGAAAATTTAACCCATGCCCTAACGATATTTGGGGCAAATTTTCTACTTTTAATCCTACCACCATACAAACGTATAGACATGAGCCGCCTTATTCTTATCCGTAACTTTTCTGTTACTGTTTTTCTTCTTTTATTTTTTATCCCGGGGTTTTCACAAATTGATTTTACTACCAATATCAGTGCCTGGAAAGCGCTTTTCCCAAAGGAAGATGTCATTGCTAACTCTTATAAAGAAACAATCAGTTTTTCATTGAACGCAAGCCCGAAGCCCGGGGAAGCAAATGTAAAAGCGACTATACTGAACGAAATCACCCTGGTACCGGTTAAAGATTTTATGAAATACCAGGATGGACTGTTTTATTATGATGAAGTGTCCGTAGACAATGTAAAGGCTATTAATCCAAAAGGTAAAGAAATAGCCATACAAAAATTATGCGGCCCTTACCGCGATGAGGATATTTTTCACAGCGACTCCAGGTTTTGTTCAGTAACATTTCCACTGGAAGAAAAAGGGAAAGCATTTACTTACCGCTATGAAAACAACTACAGGGATGTAAAGTTTCTCACTTCTTTCTACTTCAATCATTATATCCCGGTTGTGAACAGGGTTATCGAGTTCAATATCCCTTCATGGCTCGAAGTTGATCTGCGTGAATTCAATTTTAAGAATAACAATATTGAAAAGAAAACTGAAAAAACGGGAGATATTACCAGGGTCACTTTTACGATCAGGAACCTACCGGCTTCCCAGCGTGAACCCTCTTCTCCCAACCATGCACTTAGTTACCCGCATATCATTTGCGTTAATAAAGCCTATACACAGGACGGCCAGCGAAAAGTTCTTTTTGAATCGGTAAAAGATCTCTATGGCTGGTATAGCAAAGTATGCTCGGATATCGGTAATAACCCTTCCGAATTAAAAGACAGGGTTGCGGCCCTTACTGCCGGGAAGAAGACAGACATTGAAAAGATCGAATCTATATTTTACTGGGTGCAGGATAATATCCGCTATATCGCTTTTGAAAATGGCATCATGGGTTTCAAGCCCGACGCAGCGCAGAATGTTTTAAAAAATAAATATGGCGATTGCAAGGGGAAGGCCAACCTGTTGAAAGAAATGCTGAAACTGGCCGGGTATGATGCCCGGCTGACCTGGATCGGCACATCCGATCTTCCCTATGATTATTCGCTGCCATCGCTGGCGGTAGATAATCACATGATCTGTACCGTGATCTTAGGCGGTAAAAGGTATTTCCTCGATGGTACCGAGCCGTTCATAGCGCTGAATGATTATGCGCAGCGTATCCAGGGCAAACAGGTGCTGATTGAAGATGGAAATAATTATATCATCGATCGTATCCCGAATTTTCCGGCTGAAAGAAATAAGATCAAAAAACAAACTAAGCTGAGCATTGATAATGATGTTGTGAAAGGGACCACCGCATTGGAATATAACGGCGAATCGAAGAGTATGCTGCAAAGTATCTATTCTTCTATCCGTAACGAGGACAGGAAAACGGAGTTGTCCGACTTTTTGAGAAGGGGAGATAATAATATAGTGGTTACGGATGTTCAGTTCCCTGATTTTAAAGAAAGACAAAAACCGATCAATGTCAGTTTTGAGTTTAAAGCCAATAACCAGGTAAAAAAAGTGGCCAATGAAGTATACGTGGTCATGGACTGGGATAAAGAGTTCTCGGGGCTTGAATTTGACAAGGAGAGAAAGAATGATTATGAATTCAATTACAAGTATAACTATACTATCCAGACAGAGCTGGCCATTCCCGAAGGGTATAAAGTAGATTACCTGCCTGCTTCCTTTAAAAAATTGGGCCCGCAATACTCGTTCGAAGGGTCTTACACGAACAAAGGCAAGAATATAGTATATACCAAAACGATCGTGATCAATAAACCTATCCTGCTTAAATCAGAGTTTGAGAGCTGGAATTCATTTATCAAAGAGATCAATAATTTTTATAACGACCAGGTGGTGCTGGTTAAACAATAAACAAACCGGGTTATGAAGCGAATATTTTTTTTGAATCTTATATTGGTATTATCTGCTATGGCTGCGATACAGGCGCAGTCTTCAGGCGAAGCAACCGAACCTGAATTTGCTGTTACGGCTGTCCCGGAAAAATGGAATAAGGAAAGTGCTGTGATCATCGGCCAGAAAACCGAATACCAATTTACCCGCCTCGCATCAGGGAAAAGATATACCACCGTGGTGAAGATCAATGAGTATATCCACAAGCGGATAAAACTGCAGGATAAGAATGCATTGGAGAAATTCTCTACCTTTTATTATGTAACAATGGGAAAAGATGGCAAAGCGGAATACCAGGTCATCAAAGCCAATGGCAAACGTATTGATGTGGATATGAAAAATGCCATTGAGGAAGACAGTGACATTCCGGCGATCTACAGGCCTATTTATTACAGGCTGGGTATTAAATATTACAAGATCGCTATCCCGGATCTTGAGCCAGGTGATATCATTGATTACAGTATCCGCTCAACGATCCATTGGGATATGCGGGAAAACGGGATCGGCTTTACCCCGTTCATTTTCTCGCTATCCAACAGTTATTCCACCATGTACCAGCAATACCGTTTCGTGATGGCAAACGGGATGAAGGTGAAATTCAGAGCTTTTAACGGGGCGCCCAACCTGAAGATGGATACCAAAGCTTCTGTTTTTGGGGAAAATGAATCTTATATCGCCTATTATATGCTGGATAAGGACAGGGATAAAACGACAGAAGAAAGATGGAGTTATGAATTAAGAAATACTCCGAGTGTAAAATTCCAGGTCATCATGCTGGCGGACAATGACCCTGATTCCAAAGCGCTGGGGATGGCATCTGTTGACAGAACATTTATTGATATTGAAGATGTGTATAAACGTTATGTAGGCGCCGCCCTCTATCGTACCACTACAGTGAATACCCTGGTGGCCTATACCACGGAGTATATTTCAAAGAAGAGAACAGAAGGCGTATTGAAGACCGACGACGATATTATCCGTGAAAGTTATTATTGTCTCCGGAAAGTGTTCCTGGAGATGTATTATAAAGGACCTGTTCATTCCGAACTGGAAAAATATATGACAGGGAAAAAATTGTATAAGAAAGTACTGAAGCAGCAGGAAAAAGATGAACAGAAGAAAGAAGAACGGGAAGACGAGATACGTATCAACAGCGTGGTCTTTGCCACTTCGTACAGGATGGCCCTGGCAGCACAGGGTATCCAGTCAGAACTTTTTGTGTATATGCCCCGGCGTCTCGGCGCCTGGCGGGAAGCCGTCTTCCTCGACGAACTTGACTTCGTGATGAAGGTTAAAAGCAAACGGAAGAATTATTTTCTCGAAGCGTTCAATAATTTCGATGCCTTTGCCTCTCCTTATTCTTACCTGGAGGGAACGGAAGGATACAGTATTGGTTATAACGAGCCCAACCAATACTACAAAACACCGGGTCCTGTAAGCGCTTACAAAGACAATCTTGCCCGTAAAGATTATGAAGTGAGTTTTACCGATGCGATGGATATTATCAATGTGCAAAGAATGAGTATGCTGACCGGTCATGAAAAGAACTATAAGGTAGGCATTGCCAACCTTGACAGGACCTATCTCAGCAGAGATTTTGAGAAATACTACAATCAACCGGGTCAGAGTCAGAAAGGGAAAAAGAAAAAGGAAGAAGAAGTGATAGATATAACAACTTCCGTGGGTTATGACAACCCGGATAAAGAAGAAAAGTCAAAGGAAAGAAAAGAATTGATGGAAAAGGATGTAAAAGAGGAATTCGACCTGGAAAAGTATGGTGAGTTTGAATTGATCGATAATGGCCGTTATGGGGATAGCGCCATGCTGAAGTACAGAGAGACGTTTTCATTGAAAAAACTGATCAGCCGGGCAGGTAGAAATTACATTTTCGATGCAGGAAAACTGATCGGTGACCAGATCAAACTGGAGCAGACCGAATTAGATAGCCGGCAGGGCGATATCTGGCTGCAGAATGCCCGTACGATCGAGAATAATATAACGATTACCATACCGGCCGGTTACACCGTAGAAGGTGTTCAGGAACTGAATATGTCGGTGGATAATGAAAGCGGGGCATTTATCAGTACCACTAAAACAGAAGGGGATAAACTCATCATCAGTACAACTAAGATATATAAGAAGAACTTTGATAAAAAGGATCTGTGGCCTAACTATATTGCCTTCCTGGAGGCGGGATATAAATTCAGCCAGGCAAAGATCGTGCTGAAGAAAAAATAACCGGCCTGGTTTAAAAAAATTACCCGCCTTTATCAGGCGGGTTTTTTATTTTTAGCATGCATGCCGACCAATTTTCTATTCATCATTGATATTCTTGGCACCTTTTCTTTTGCAGTGTCAGGCGCTTTTTTGGCCATGCAAAAGAAGTTGGACCCCTTTGGGGTCTTAGTGCTGTCATTTGTGACGGCTATTGGCGGAGGTACGCTGCGTGATATGATGATCGGCAACCTGCCCGTTAGCTGGTTACGGAATGAAACGGCAACGATCGTTATATTTTCTTCCGCTATCGCCACGATGTTCTTCGGCAGGTTTTTAAAACAGTTCACCACCACCTTATTTCTATTTGATGCGCTGGGCCTTGGTTTATTTACATTAATTGGCATTGAACTGGGGATTGATAAACATTTCAGTGTTGGCGTTTGCATTGCACTGGGCACTATCACAGCCTGTTTTGGCGGGGTGATCAGGGATGTATTGCTGAATGATGTGCCTTTGCTGTTCCGGAAAGAAATATATGCGATGGCCTGTATTGCCGGGGGCCTGATTTATTTTTTGCTGAAGAGGACAGCGCTTGATGAGGATTTGTCAAAAATTCTTTGCATCCTTGTCATTTTTGCCATTCGTGTATTAGCGGTACGTTATAAACTCTCTTTGCCTCAATTTTACAATGAAAAGAAAAAAACATGAAGCTTACCATTTACCAGGTTGATGCTTTCACCAATAAATTATTTGCCGGCAACCCGGCTGCGGTGATCCCTTTGGAAAAATGGATAGACGAAACCCTGATGCAGAACCTGGCGATGGAAAATAACCTGGCAGAAACTGTTTTTTTTATTCCCATTCCTTCCTCCTTAGGGGGAAGTCAGAAGGGGGCCGATTATGATATCAGGTGGTTTACCCCTGCGGCAGAGATCAATCTTTGCGGTCATGCTACACTGGCCAGCGCCTATGTTTTATTCAATATTCTTGGCTATAAAAAACCATCGATCACTTTTCATTCTAAAAGCGGTCCGTTGATCATTACGAAAGAAAAAGATATTATCTCGATGGATTTCCCGTCATGGCGACCTGAAAAGTTCAGTGATCACCCGGAAGGATTGGAGCAGATGCTGGGCGTAAAAGAGATCGTGGGGGTATATAAAAACCGTGACCTGCTGGTAGAATTAAATAAAGAAGAGGATGTAAAAAAAGCTGAGCCGGATTTCACATTAATAAAAAGATCCGGGTATAAAATAATTATTACTGCCCCGGGAAAGCAGGTGGATTTTGTTTCAAGATTTTTTGCCCCGACATTTGGAATAGATGAAGATCCGGTTACCGGTTCGGCGCATTCGCAATTGATCCCTTTCTGGAGTGAAAAATTGAATAAAACAAAGATGGAAGCAAAGCAATTGTCCCAAAGAGGAGGACATTTATGGGTAGAACAAAAAGGAGATCGTGTACAGATGGGAGGGGAATGCGTTTTTTATATGAAAGGGGAAATATCAATCCTTCGGTAAACTCAGGAGCAACTAACAATTTGAATTACCATCTATTTATCTGCTGGTGGGTATTCAAATTTAGAAAACACCTTCATCCTCATTATCAACATATCTTTTTTTCTGCAGAAGACCTCCACTTCGTGGTTGTTGGAAAGAATGACAGGCCTTCTTCGCCGCGGATATACTCTTTTACATGTTCCAGGTTTACGGCAATGACTTATGAATGCGAATAAACCCCGAAAAGACAAAAATTCCCGGAGATACTGAAAAAGATTTTGAATGGGATACTGACGGCGCTAGTCAATTTAAAACTGAAACAATCTTTCAATATCATTTAATACCGTAAAAAAAGCATAATTTCAAACAGCAAGGCACTCTATAAGGTGATCTTCCGGGTATCTGCTGCATGGCCAATCCTTATCATAGCCATGTTTTCATATTTAGGGTCGCAGAGTCAAAAATTACTGCAATGAGAAGGCAAACTTTACTGCTATTTGTTTTATGGATATTTTATTGCACTAGCACTGGTTTTTCTCAGAGTGTGCAGGCTAAGCCGGGACACCCACAGGCTAAAGAGGCAAAAGGGTCACTCTCTGATGCCCCGGCTGCAGAGGCACTGCGGGATAGTTTGTTCAGGTCTCTTGAAAATGCAAAGATTAATTCTCAGAAGGCGGATATCTATTTTCGGATATCCAGGTATTATGCAGATCGCTTAAAAATTGACTCGGCTTTATTTTACAGCGACAAAGTAAAAGAAGAAAGTGTGGCGGGTAATTATGAATTAGGCATGGCCAAATATTATCTTTCCAGGTCGCATGCATTATTTTTCCGAAACATAAGGGAACCGGAAAATCTTGATAAAGCAATTGATATAATCATACAATATAAAGATGCTGCACTTTCGGGTTTTGCTTATCGGGTGAGGGCAAGGAATAATATAGAGTTAAAAAATATTGCCCAGGCCAGGAAGGATTTTCATGCAGCGATCAGATATTTTAATAATGCCGGTGCGCTAATTCCGCTTCAGTTTGTTTATTATGAATTAGGTATAAGCTTTGATCACACTTTGGAAACAGACAGCTCTGCCTATTATCTTATTCTCGCATTGAAACTTGCGGAAAAACTGGATATTCCGGGCCGCATTTTTGGCGCAAGCTCTACGCTTGGTGAATTATATTATGTTTCGGATGACCTTCCTAACGCTGCCCGGTACCTTAAGTATGCATCAGATATATGTCCGCCGGGTATGAGCAATATCCTGGTAAGGAGTAATCTTGCATCTTATGCTAATTGCCTGCTTAAACAGGGAGAGTTCCAAAAGGCGGAAATAGCATTAAAGGAATACGAATTGGTCAATCAAAAGTTAGGCGATAACTGGGGTGTAATTATGCTGAATGCTATCAAGGGAACCTACCATTTTCACAAAAAAAACTATTCGGAAGCCTTACAACTTCTCCAATCAGCTTACGATGGAATGTATAACACAAGAAGACTTTCCTTCGAAATGAAAAACATAGCCTATTACCGTGGAAGAACAGAGTTTGCAATAGGTCAATACGACAATGCTATCAAGCATTTGTTATATGCGCTTCAATTGAACAGCACTCAAAGGCCGGTGGAAAATATCACCGATGCAAACCT
>DATDIX010000374.1:0-2529 GCA_036520835.1 Chitinophagaceae bacterium
TGAGACCTCTTTTCAAAACTGCCTGTACAGGAAGCGCTGCTATGAATTTGCCGTTGACTATGCAAAGAAGAACGCCGGCAAAATTTATGTGTTTGAACTTAAGAACTTAGGCAAAGGCATCAACACAGCCGAGTCAGAGTATTTTCCTTCGTTGAGCCTGGATGGAAAAGAACTGGTTTTTACACGGAGAATAAAAGATATTAATGAAGACTTTTATTACAGCCGCCGGGATACCGGTCAATGGCCCCTGGCCAAACCCATGGAAGGAGATGTAAATACCCCGGACAATGAAGCGGCGCAGAATATTTCGCAGGATGGACAATGGCTGGTATTTACTGCCAACAACCGGCGTGACGGATTTGGTGGCTTTGACCTGTATATCTCTTTTTTAACACCGCAGGGCTGGAGCGAAGCAACGAATCTCGGCGGCAGGATCAATTCTGATCAATGGGATTCGCAACCCTGCTTGTCTCCCGATAAAAAAGACCTGTATTTTTCCAGCCGGCGATTTGGCGGTTATGGCGGCAGTGATATTTATGTTTCCCATTTGCAGCCTGACGGGCAATGGGGTAAGCCTGAAAATCTCGGGCCGGGGATCAATTCAACCGCCGATGAGCAATGCCCTTTTATTCATGCAGACAATCAAACTTTGTACTTCACTTCCAGCCATTGGCAGGGATACGGCGATGACGATATTTTTTATGTACGCAAAGAAACAGGGGGCAAATGGAGCAAACCTGTAAACCTTGGGTATCCTATCAATACTATCAGCCGCGAAGGCACTTTGTTCATAGCTGCTGATGGCAAAACGGCTTATTATGCCAGCGACAGGAACGATAGCCGGGGAGGAACAGATATTTACAGTTTTGAATTAAGAGAAGATGTACGTCCTTATAAAACACTTTGGGTAAAAGGAAAAGTGTTTGACAAAAAAACAAAAGCCGGGCTTTCTTCCGCTCTTGAATTAATTGATCTTTCTACGAAACAGCTTGTTTCAAAAACACAAACAGATGAAGCGGGAAATTACCTTGTCACCTTGCCGGTTGGAAAAGACTACGCATTTAATGTTAGCCGTACCGGCTATTTATTTTATTCTGATAACTTTTTATTGAGCCGGCGTCCACCCGACTCTTCTTATGAAAAGAATATCCCATTGCAACCTTTGGATATAAATGCAATGATCGTTCTCAATAATATTTTCTTTGATGTAAATAAATTCGTGCTGAAACCTGAGTCGCAGGTAGAACTGGATAAGATAGTTCAGTTGCTGAAAGAGAATCCCAAACTAAAGATCGAAATAAGCGGGCATACGGATAATGCCGGTAAGCCAGCCGACAATCTTACGCTTTCCAATAACCGGGCAAAAGCGGTGGTCAATTACCTGGCATCAAACGGAATCGCCAGGCAAAGACTGGTAGCCAAAGGCTATGGCCAGGCTAAACCGGCTGCCGATAATAAAACAGAAGAAGGCAGGGCCCGGAACCGGCGGACAGAAATGAAAGTGACAGGACGGTAAATTTGATTAAATTTATAGTATAAAAACCGGTCTATGAAGCTTACCATTGTTATCTCGAAAGGTGATGATTTCTTTATTGGAGTAATAAAAGAAATACCTGCAGTTGTATCACAGGGAGCGTCTGTTGATGAAGCAAGGACTAATGTTATTGACGCACTAAAGCTTTACCTGGAAGACATGCAGCAGGAAACCTCATTTGACAATACTGTTTTGGAGGAAGACCTAATCTTCGGCTAATGTCAGTAAAAAGAAATGAATTTATTCAGCATCTTGCCAATCATCATTGCTTTCTGCATCGTCATGGGTCAAAACATGATATCTACCAGAATACTGTCACAAAAAAGAAAACAACGCTTCCCCGGCATCCCAAATTAGATAAACGCCTCTGTGATCTTATTTGCAAGCAATTAGAAATTCCTAAATTGTAAGACAGATAATCACTCTCAGTTGATGATGAATAAAGATCTCCTATACCAGATCGCATTAACACTTATTCCTAATATTGGCCCCGTTCAGGCCAAGAT
This sequence comes from Chitinophagaceae bacterium, assembly GCA_036520835.1. Lineage (GTDB taxonomy): Bacteria > Bacteroidota > Bacteroidia > Chitinophagales > Chitinophagaceae > VBAT01. The sequence goes on from DATDIX010000374.1 coordinate 2,041, forward strand.
ATTATTGCAGCAATATGAAGCGACAGAAATTTTTAAAGCCAAAAGATCTGACCTTGAAAAGATCGAAGGTATTGGCAGTATCCGTGCCAATAACATCAAAGACTTTGATGATTTTAAAACAGCCGAGGATGAGATCGCTTTTATAGAAAAATATAAGATCAAACCGCTTTTTATTACCGACCCTGTTTATCCTAAACGATTACTGAACTGTTACGACTCTCCTACTCTTTTATACTACAAAGGTGAGGCAGACCTCAACGCATCAAAGATCATTGCCGTTATCGGTACAAGGAATCATACTGATTACGGCAGGCAGCTAACTGAAAATTTCATAGCAGACCTCGCTGAATTAAATGTTACCGTTGTCAGCGGACTGGCTTATGGCATTGATGCCATTGCCCACAAAGCCGCTTTAAAAAACAATTTGCCAACCATTGGCGTGCTGGCGCATGGTCTTGACCAGGTCTATCCTTCCCAGCATACCGGGCT
>DATDIX010000375.1:0-2874 GCA_036520835.1 Chitinophagaceae bacterium
GCTATGTTTGGTTTGCCGCCGAGAGAGTCTGTTGTTTTGTAAATATGTACCGAAGAAGGAAGCGGCTGAAATAGTGAATCAACATTTTGCCACGTAAGTTGGCCAAAAGATAAAACCGGCAGTAAAAAACAGGTAAATGAAAATAAAAGGATGGTTCGGTAAACGGAGTTCATTTGACCTACTGACTTATTTGACCTGTATGACTTATATGACCTGTATGATTTAATTAACTTCCTGACTATTGACTCCCGACACCCGACTCCCGGCTCCCGACTGCTTTTCCTCTCTCCCACTCAGTTCTGCCAAGCCCGGCGAATACATGTCTTTCACTATGGTAAGATGAACGGACCAACGGACCGCTTTCTACATAATCCAAACCAAGTTCATATCCTATCTCCCTGTATTCAGCAAATTCATCAGGATGTACAAAACGATGAACAGGCAAATGCTTTTGCGTGGGCTGCAGGTATTGACCAATTGTGATCACATCGCATCCGTTATCGCGGAGGTCTTTGATCGTTTGGATCACTTCTTCTTTCTTTTCACCAAGCCCAAGCATGATCCCGCTTTTTGTTCTGCGACCGCCTTCTTTTAATATTCTTATTACTTCCATGCTGCGCCAGTAGCGGGCCTGTATCCTTACCTGGCGGGTCAGCCTTTCAACTGTTTCTATATTATGCGATACTACTTCCGGCGCTGCATCAATGACCCGTTGAATATCTTCCTTCTTCCCCTTGAAATCGGGTATCAGCGTTTCGAGTGTGGTATCGGGGTTCAATGCTTTTACGGCTTTAATCGTGTTGTGCCAAACGACAGAACCACCATCTTTCAGTTCGTCCCTGTCAACAGAGGTAATGACCGCATGTTTCACTTTCATCAGGTTGATAGCTTCAGCTACTCTTTGCGGTTCATCCCAGTCAACCGGTTCGGGACGCCCTGTTGCCACCGCACAAAAACCACAGCTTCTTGTGCAGGTATTACCCAGGATCATAAAGGTAGCTGTACCTGCACCCCAGCATTCGCCCATATTTGGGCAATTACCGCTTTCACAAATGGTATGCAGTTTATGGCTGTCTACAAGATTACGTACATGCTTATAGCTTTCTCCAATAGGTAATTTGACCCTGAGCCAGTCGGGTTTTTTGATCTTTGAACGCTGATCTGAATTTGAAACTACGGGAAGTTCGGTCATGGTATCATTTTCAACAATCCATTACGCCAATAGTTGAACCAGGGTTGTAATTGAATGGATCGGTAGCAAAGGTAAGGCCGTTACTTTCGCTTTCCAAACAGGATAGCTACGTATCCCTGCACGAATAGCTTCCTGTCATCCTGGAAGAGAAGGATGGGAACATCTGATACATAATATTCTGCACTCATACCTATTTCCAGGCCGCTGACAGACTCGTTGAAACGGCCATAGTCGAAACGCATGGCGATTTTTGCAAATACCCCCGGCTTAACTTTTATTTCTCCCCAGCCTTTTCCCAAACCGGCCCCGCCGGTAATGGCATCACCTGTAACAAATAAGGCGCTATCCTCAGGAGTATATTTTATGGTCTTGCTTTCCCCGGTTTGGGGATCGATGGCATTTATATAATATGGGCGCAGCAACCCGAGAGCAATACCGGCATTATAAATACCAGAGACGGCTACCCCGTTCTTATTTCCTTTTTGCCCGAACATATATTGTTGTCCGAAACCCAGCGTAATCGGATAAAAATAATTGATCTTTCCATAGATGAACGCATTGCCAAAAAATGAATTACCCAATAGTTTTTCTTCTTTATGTTCTTTGGTCTCGGCAAAATCAAAACGATAGATATTGGTCTTGCGGTTAGTTTTCATTTTACCCAGCTCGTAAAAGAAACCATACCCGTTAGTCCGGACCTGGAAACCGAATATGCTTTGTTTGGAATAGACCAGTACCCCTTCCTCGGCTTGCCGCATCATTTCATTTATTTTTTCCCGCTTGGCCTCTTTTTTTTCCTTTTTGCTCATAGGCTCAGCAGAAGCTGAATCCTGGGAAAAAGAAGTGATGGCAAAGGATATAACAACTGCTATCAGGCTTAATTTCTTCACGTAATATTGTTTGTTTGAATGTATAACACAGAGAATAAACGCTATAAACAGGGAAATGGATGCCTATACTTTTGATTCACTCTTTTCACTGTTTCCCCTTTTTACTCTCAGCTATAACGTAAATTTAGGGCAAAAATTGGAATGACATCAACAGTAGTTTATAACAATGACCTGAGAACCACCTGCACACACCTCAGAAGCGACTCCTCATTTGAGACTGATGCCCCGGTGGATAACAATGGAAAAGGGGAAAGATTTTCACCAACCGACCTGATGGCGACCAGCCTGGCCACCTGTATGCTGACCGTGATGGGTATCAAAGCCAGGACCATGGGTTTTGACCTGGACGATATAAAAGTGGAAGTATTGAAAATAATGAAAGCCGATCCTCGACGGGTGGGCGGGATAGAATTAACATTTCATATACCGGACGCTTTAAAAGATATTGATGAAAAAACAAAAGCCATCCTGAAATACACTGGCGATACCTGCCCGGTGATGAAAAGTATCCATCCTGATATTGAAGTAAAGGTTGACTGGGGAAGCTGGAATGCCCCCAACCCCGTCATTGCGAGTAAAGCGAAGCAAAAGGGGAGTTGAAAGTTGATTCGGTATTAATATTGGATTTTATTAATCCTGGTTTGAAAGCGAGTATTGATTGTCCTGGTGGACACAGAGTTAAAATAAGTGCTTTCAACACTCATTCATTTTTCAATAAATAATTGCCCACTGAGCAATCAAGGCATTTCTTTTTATTGCAATATTCATTCTTCAATTCGATCAATGCCTGTG
>DATDIX010000376.1:0-2537 GCA_036520835.1 Chitinophagaceae bacterium
CTTCTCACGGCGCAAAAGTATGGTTTAAGGTGGCCCAAAGCAGGAATTGAGTGCTGGTTTTACAACCTTTTAACCAGAAAAAGGGTCTTCCCCTTTAAGAAACTTTAAACATTAAACCTTAAACGTTTTAAACCTTTTAAATATCTTTACGGGATTACTCTGACTCATGAAAAGATTGACACTTTTTCCTGTCTTACTGTTGACAGTCACGGCTTTTGCACAGAATGGCTACGAGATAAAAGTCACCCTGAAGCCTTTTAAGAACGAGTACATTTTCCTGGCCCATTATTTAGGCAAGCAATACCCAATTGTCGATTCGGTAAAACTGAATGATAAAAGTGAAGGCGTATTCAAAGGCACTAAAAAATTAGGCGGCGGTATTTACCTGGTCGTTTACCCCGCAAAGAATAGTTTTTTTGAGATACTGGTTGATAAGCCGCAACACTTTTCCGTTATAGCCGACACGGCGACACTCAAAAAACAAAAGACCTTTATTAATTCTCCCGACAATATTCTTTTCAATACTTACCAGGCCTATATGGCTGACATGGGCAAAGAAATTGAAGTTGCACGCAAAGGGCTTTCATCCGCCACTACTGCAAAAGATTCTGCACAATGGAATGGCCAGTTGAAAAAAACCGATTCGGCTATTGCCGTTTACCGGAAAAACATCATTACAAAGAACCCGGCCAGTATTCTCACCGCCTTATTGCACCTGATGCAGGAACCGCAGATACCTCCGGCCGAAAAACACCCAGGTGGAAAATATGATTCAACCTTTGCCTATCGCTACTTCAAAGATCATTACTGGGACAATATCAATTTCTGGGATGAACGTATTGTCCGCACTCCTGCTTCCCTTTTTGATGAAAGACTGGATAAATATTATAATACCCTTGTTTTTCCAGGTGCTGATTCGGTGATCAAAGAACTGGACTGGATGCTGGGTTATGCCAGCGGCAGCGAAGAAATGACAAAATTCCTGCTGGTGAAATTCATCAACCGCTACCTCCAGCAAAAGTATATGTGGGAAGATGCCGTGTTCGTTCATCTGTACCAGAAATATTTTTCACAGAAAGATTATCCCTGGCTTACAGCACAAGGGAAAAAGATCATTACCGAAAGGGCTTATAGTTTAATGGCCAATATCATGGGCAACCCTGCTGAGAACATTTCTCTTCCTGATACGGCAGGGAAAACAATAAGCCTGTATGGCGACACGGCCAGGTTCACTATTGTTTGCTTCTGGGATCCTACCTGTGGTCACTGCCAGGAAACGCTTCCATTACTCGACTCGATGTACCGGGCCAAATGGAAGGCGATCGGCGTTAAGATGTTTGCAATAGCCAAAGAAACCAGCGGCTCAAAAAAAGACTGGCTTGATTTCATCAACAAGCATCACCTGCAGGAATGGACAAATGTCTATTACTCCAAAGCGGAAGAGAAGACAAGGGTGGATGCCAATATCCCGGGCTATTCACAGCTATATGATGTGCAGACATTGCCTACAGTATATTTGCTGGATAAAGACAAAAGGATCGTTGCCAAGAAACTGACCTGGGAGCAGACGGATGATATACTGCAACTGAAAATAAAAAACCAGTAAAGCCGTTTCAATAACCCGGATAGTAATGTTCGGGCTTTTTAAAAAGAACTACAGAAAATTCAATACTATGACTAAAAGATGGCTGGTTGCCCTGGTCTTTTCGGGTGCAACATTGACTGCTTCTTCACAAACACTTTTTACTTACGGAAAATATTCAGCCAGCGCCCCGGATTTTCTCCGGGCTTTCAATAAGAATAATTCGCAGCAGGCCGGGAATAAAGCAAAAGCTGTCAGCGATTATCTTGATCTCTACATCAATTCAAGACTAAAGATCCAGGAAGCATATGAAAGAGGATATGATACACTGCCGCAGATAAAAGGTGAAGTAGAGAACCTGCGTAACCAGATAATTGAAAATTATATGAGCGACCCGGAAGCGATGAATCGACTAACCAAAGAAGCTTTTCAGCGCAGCCTGAAAGATATTCATGCAGCGCATATTTTTATCTCCAATACTAATTCGGTTGGCGCTCCGGATACTACCGCTGCAAATCAAAAACTAAAAGAAGTAACTGCAAGACTTGCCAAAGGGGAAGACTTTATGAAAGTGGCCGAAAAGTTCTCTGATGATCCCTCTGCCAAAACCAATAAAGGTGATATAGGGTTTATCACGGTATTTACATTGCCCTACGATTTTGAAAATATCATTTACACTACTGTGCCGGGTAAAATATCAAAACCATTTACTTCAAAGGGAGGATATCATATTTTTAAAAACCTGGGTGAAAGAAAAGCATTGGGTAGAATAAAGGCGCAGCAAATATTACTGGCCTTCCCTCCCGGCATTGATGAGGCCGGCAAAAAAAGAATAAAAAACCTGGCCGATTCGCTTTACCGCCGCATCCTGGCAAAAGAGGATTTTGCGTCATTGGCTACTAAGTACAGCAACGATTATATCAGCGCCGCTACCGGCGGCAATGTTCCCGATATT
>DATDIX010000377.1:0-14136 GCA_036520835.1 Chitinophagaceae bacterium
GGGGAATAAAGAAAATTTTTTACCGATCACTAATAATTTACTAATGAAACTGTATAAAACCAAAAGCGGGATTGTAATAAAGAAAAATAATAAATTTTACCAGTTGAATGAAGTTAACTGGGATGAATTCATTAATGATGACAATCTTTTTCAAAAGATCGAAAAACTTACTGCTTCATTACCGGTGGCCGATAATATGGAAGGCGATCCGCTTCCTCCAGTCGGCAACCAGGAGCTATGGGCCTGCGGCGTTACTTACCTGCGCAGTAAAATAGGCAGGCAGGAAGAATCAAAGGTTTCGGGCGGCGCAGATTTTTATGCAAAAGTGTATGAGGCGGAGAGACCGGAAGTTTTTTTCAAATCTACTTCTCATCGCATTGTAGGACACAAGGATAAAGTCAACATACGAAAAGATTCAACCTGGGATGTGCCGGAACCGGAGCTGACACTGGTCGTTAGTTCCTCGGGTAAGATAGTAGGTTATACAATCGGCAATGATATGAGCAGCCGCAGTATCGAAGGTGAAAATCCTTTGTACCTGCCGCAGGCAAAAACCTATGATGCCTGTGCGGCAGTCGGGCCCTGCATTTATGTAACAGATAAACCACTGGACCCAAACACAAAGATCCGCCTGGAGATCAACCGGGCTGATAAAAAAGTATTCGAAGGAATTGTCGGCATTGACCAGATGAAAAGAACGCCGGAAGAATTAGTGTCATTTGTCTATCGTGAATGTTCCTTTCCCTATGGCTGTTTGATCATGACAGGTACAGGCATTGTGCCGGGACATGATTTTACATTGCGATCCGGTGATGAAATAAAAATTTCTATTGACAATATAGGTACGCTTATAAATGTAGTCAGATAATAAGCGGTCAGTGGTGAATGGTGAGTTACTCACCACTGACCATTCACCACTCACAAAAATTAATCAATGACCTTCCTCATCATCCTCCTGGCGATTGCCCTGCAAATCTTTTTGACCTATAAAAAGATCAGTCCCTTTCTATCATTATTGATCGTCGCCATTTTAGCAGGGTTTTGCCTGGGCCTGACACCGGAAGCCATATTATTATCTATAAAAAAAGGCGTGGGTGATACTGCAGGCAGTGTGGTGCTGATCATTTGCCTCGGTGCGATCCTTGGAAAAATACTGGAAGCCGGCGGCGCCACTGAAAAAATATCTTCTACATTAATTAACGGTTTCGGGCAAAAAAATATTCAATGGGCCGTACTGGTAACCGGTTTCCTCATTGGAATACCCCTCTATTATAATGCAGGTTTTGTGATTCTTGTACCATTGGTATTTTCAATTGCCCGGAAAGCTAATCTTCCTTTATTATATGTAGCCATACCCATGGCCGCATCTTTGTCCACCACGCATTGTTTTTTACCGCCACATCCCGGCCCGGCCTACCTGGTCAATACATTTGATAAGGTCGTTAAGACGGATATGGGAAAGACATTGATATACGGGTTAATTATTGCGGTGCCTGTCATTATACTCGCAGGGCCTGTATTAGGTAGATTACTTAAAAACATTAAAACAGATATTGGTTCATCTTTCTTTTCTACTGAAACAAAAACAGTCAATAAGCTGCCTGCTGCATTCCCCAGTTTCTTTATCGGGTTACTGCCGGTAATACTGATCGCAGGGGCCGTGATCGCCCAAAACTTCCTGGCAGATGATACAATACTAAAAAAGATACTGTTATTTATTGGCGACTCCACCATTGCTTTGATGCTGGCTGTATTAACTGCCACCTGGTATTTTGTCGTGCAGGCAGGCGGCAAAATGGATACAGCTATCAAGTGGCTCAATGAAGCAGTTTCCGGTATTGCAACGATCCTGCTGATCGTACTGGCGGGCGGTGTATTTAAACAGGTACTGGATGATAGCGGTACCGACGAATATATTTCTGCATTCAGCAGCAAATGGAACATGCCCCCCTTATTGTTTGGATGGCTGGTTACCGCATTATTGAGGGTCGCTATCGGATCGGCGACGGTTGCCGGTATTACGGCTGCCGGCGTAGTTACTCCGTTAGTGGCTGCAGGTACCGTCTCTCCTGAATTAATGGTGCTGGCCGTAGGTACAGGAAGTGTATTCGGTTCTCATGTCAATGACTCCGGCTTCTGGATGTTCAAAGAATTCTTCAAACTGTCATTGAAACAGACCTTCTTATCATGGACGGTGATGGAAACAACCATTTCCATTCTCGGACTGATAGGTGTGCTGGTGTTGCAAATGTTTGTTTCATAAAATAGTTTATAACTAATGACCACTCCTTTTAATATTATGGACATGAAAAAGATAATGATCGCATTGGCTGTTATAGTTTCGCTGCTGTTTGCTGAAGGCTGCAAATCCGGTAAAGTGCAGAAGCAACCATCCACAGACTACACCAAAGGATTAAAAGATCATTACCAGGATTATTTTACCATGGGCGCCGCCGTATCACCCCAGGGATTGAAAAGACCGGAAGAAGCCGCTTTGATCCTGCAGCATTTTGGAAGTATGACGCCTGAGAATGCTATGAAGATGGGTCCGATCCATCCAAGAGAGAATGAATACTTCTGGAGAGATGCGGATTCGATCGCTGCTTTTGCCAAAAAAAATAACCTGAAACTTCGTGGCCATACATTATGCTGGCATAGTCAAACACCCCGCTGGTTATTTATTGATTCGACAAAGGCTCCACCGGACACTGTCAGCAAACAATTATTATTGCAAAGATTGAAGGACCATATCACCGAAGTGGTTACAAGATACAAAGGCACGATCTATGCCTGGGATGTTGTTAACGAAGTGATCTCCGATAATCCCAATGAGTATTTCCGCAATTCAGTTTTTTACAGGATATGTGGCGAAGAATTTGTAGCCAAAGCATTTGAATATGCGCATGCCGCAGACCCGGATGCCTTGCTCTTTTATAATGATTACAATGAAACAGATCCTGTAAAAAGAGAAAAGATATTCAAGCTGGTAAAAGGACTGAAAGATGCCGGTGTTCCCATTCATGGCATAGGTTTACAGGCGCATTGGTCCATCCATAACCTGACGGAAGGACAAGTAGATTCAACGATCAGTAAGTTTGCTGAACTGGGTCTTAAAATACAGATCACCGAACTTGACATAAAAGTGCAACCGGCAGGTAACCGGCGTGACAGCACCGTTGGATATACTCCCGAAAGAGAAGCAAAACAAACTCAACAATACGAAATGGTCTTCCGCTTGCTCCGGAAATACAAGAGTGTGATATCAGGAGTTACCTTCTGGAATGTTTCTGACAAGTACAGTTGGCTTGACAGGCGTGGCGGAGGCAAAGCCTATCCCCTGCTGTTTGACACGGCTTATCAACCCAAAAAAGCATATTGGCAAGTAGTAAATTTTGATAAAAAAGAAAAGTTTACGGATAAACGGGGGTTCTGATGGTGAGTCGTGAGTGGTCAGTGGTGAGTAACAATCCCCATAAGGCAAACTTACTCACTACTCACCATTCACCATTGACTATTCACCATTCACAATTCACTAAACAATTAACACATGATCCCCACAAAAGCATACGCAGCGCATAATTCCAAAGACCCATTGGTTCCTTACCAGTTTGATAGAAGAGAAGTTCGTCCAAATGATGTACAGGTAGAAATATTATACTGCGGTGTTTGCCACAGCGATATTCACCAGGTGCGGGATGAATGGGATGGTTCTATTTACCCGATGGTACCGGGACATGAAATTGTCGGGAAGGTGATCAAAGTTGGTAAAGACGTGAAAAAGTTTAAAACCGGCGACCTCGCAGGTGTGGGTGTGATGGTGGATAGCTGCCGTACCTGTAAGAATTGCAAAAAAGAAATGGAACAATATTGCGTAGATGGAATGACCGGCACTTATAATGGTATGGAAAGAGATGGTATCACTATTGCACAGGGGGGTTATTCATCGCAGATCGTAACGGATGAAAGATATGTCTATCGCATTTCACCAAAACTGGACCTGGCCGGGGTAGCGCCATTGCTCTGCGCAGGCATCACCACTTACTCACCGCTTCGCTATGCCACTGTCGGCAGCGGAATGAAAGTAGGTGTGGTTGGTTTAGGTGGCCTCGGGCATATGGGTGTAAAGTTTGCTGTATCATTCGGCGCAGAGGTCACTTTGATCAGCACTTCCCCTTCCAAACAAAAAGATGCAGAACGCTTAGGCGCTCATAGTTTTCTTTTATCAACCGATGAAAAGCAAATGAAGGCGGCTGACAGTTCATTTGATGTTATCCTCAATACCATTTCCGCTGACCATAATTATAAAAAATACCTGGATCTGCTCGACCTGAACGGAAAAATGCTGGTAGTAGGTCTGCCATCTGAAGATCCAAAGGTGAAGCCTTTTGCATTGATCAAAAACAGGAGAAGTATTACCGGCTCGATGATCGGCGGCACCAAAGAGACGCAGGGGATGCTGGATTACTGTGCCGAAAAGAATATTGTAGCTGACGTGGAAGTGATCCCTGTTCAGCAGATCAATGCAGCCTATGAACGGATGATCAAAAACGATGTCCGGTACCGTTTTGTAATTGATATGAAAACGCTTTGATCAAAATACTTTCTGTTATTATCCGTTCATATACGATAAAAATTATTGGAGGCCCATTACAGGCCTCCAATCAATCATTCTAAAGACTTTTATTTCTTATCTTCAAAAACAGGCTTTTCCTTTTTCTCCGGTATTTTCTTTGGAGTGGTTGCTCCTTTATTTACCTGTATGATCACCCTGACAATATCCAGCACCGGCGCCCCGATACCCAAACGCTGTGCATTAGTAAAAGCCGGGATGGCCTGCTGACCTGTAGGATCGAATACCAGGTATTCACCATTCACCTTACCTTCTGCATCCACCAGGTCAGCGGGTACATACACCTGTATCCTTACTTTCTGATAACTCACCGGGAAATACCTGATATAATAATTTTCTTTCTGCTTGTACCATTGATCATACTTTACCCCGGTCTTTTTGACCTTTGAAGGTTCTCTCAGCACGGCTAAACGTTCAAAAGATTCATAAGAAGAAGACCCTGCATCGAACAGCCGTTTCATATCATTGTTAACATTCAATAATCCCGATGTATACGAAACTTTTTTTATGACCCCTGCCACGCCGCCTTTCAATTGAAAAACCTGTTTGGGAGTTAACAACTTTGTTGCATCGGACTGCACTGCGTAAGAAAGCTTATTAAAATCAGAACCGCTTACCACAGACCAGAGCAGCAATTGAATGTTTTTTTGCTGAATATCCTTTTTATCCTTTGAGTTCAATAATACCGATTGAACAATATCACTCCGGTAGCCTGTTACGGGACCCTGCAGGTATGCATCCTGCGGTGAAGGGTCAGGAGTGCCCGGTTGCAAACAATAGGTTTTGAATTCCGTTTCATAAAAGCCGGGGGCCAGTACAAAACCCCCGTTCTGTGTCTGGGGAAGATCCATCAAAGATTGGGGTTTTTGATCTGCCGCTATTTCCGGCTCTTTTGCATTAAGCACATTAATAGTATCATTACTCTCGGTCTGCTTGCTGTTTTTTGAGCTGGAAGCGCAGGCGCTGAAGAGAATAAGAAAGCCCAGGTTTTTAAGTAAAGATGTTGACATAGGGTAGTTTTAGGTGAATGTTTACTGATCTTAAAACGCTATCGATCATAAATTATTCTGATACAAAATCTGAAAATAGCCGCTTATCTGGAAGCAAAGTGCCGTAAAGTCTTGTTAACAAGCGTAAACCCTGATAATGAAACAGTTTTCGGCGCAAAATGTAGTAAAAGCCCGTTTGGGTGATAATACAGTATGCCTCCTTCTTTTCCCGCAAGCCTCCTCCGAATGAAAACAGGAATAGTAAAGTGTTGAAAAGAAACTCGTCGGAAAAGAAAAGAGAAACCTGCTGGGTTCTCTGGTAAGGCGCCTGGATGATGAAAAAGAATAAACAATCAAAAAAGCGAAAGTTTTTTTATTGAGAATGAACAATATGCCATTATGAACTTTCGTAAATTAGCGAGTTAGCTACAAGTGTATGAAAATCTTTAAATCGACTATCTTTTTTTTATTCGTAACGTTAACCTTTGTATTAAGCTGTCGAAATATTTCTACCAAGGCCATGGTCGAAGGGAAGCCTGAACTTGACACAATTTTATTTGAAACCCTTTCAAAAAGATCATACGAATATCTATTTAAGCAACAAGATACTTGTAATTCAATATATAGAATTGAAGACTATCAACACTGGTACTATGACCAATATACCGGAGAATTGACATTTAGCGACAATGATACAACAAAGCTCATCATCGATTATGAAGAAGTAGGTTCTCTATCCTTCAAGTCTAATACCTGGCTATGGGCTTGGGAAAATCCCCATTTGGAAGAAAAGATTAAATCAAAGATTGGACTTGTTCGGGATTACGGTATCAAACGAGGTTTTGAAAAACTAAAAAATCCCAAATGGACGGCAGATGAATATGATAGCTGGGAAATGACAGCAATAGCTGCCTATTTAATGAATGCAAAAGGAGCGTATCGAGTGCCGTCCAAAGACTCCACGTTGTATTCATTCATGATTTTTAAGAGTATTAGATTGCCTGACTCATCTAAATCAAATTAGTATAAGAAAGAATACCTGCAGCTAACATGTAAACATAGGATGGGGTTTGGCGTTATGGCAGCTTTACGAATATATCCTCATCGGTATAACACTGATCGGCATATATCAATCTGACGAATAAAACCCAGCTCTAGAATATATTTTCATCTTCATATCTTTACTCAGCACCAGTCCCGGCTTACGTAACATGGAATATCGCCACACCGCCAAGTCCTGGACGTTGTGTGCGACCTTAAATCATGCATACTCTCCGAACCAAAGAAAGGTATCCAAAAATCTATACCATTGAACAAGGGGGACTTCGAGTTCAGTCTTTGAAAAATCGAAAGTTACCCTCAGAAAGTCATGTACCATTCGAGCAAATTAGACGTGATAAATTTTATCATGTTGAGCGACCCACTTTACTCGTTTTGACTGGAGGAATTTTTTTCCTTATTTTGGTTTTGATAGCAATTTCATCATCTTCTAAAGAAAATCCGAACCATTATAGCGTCTTAGCAATAATAGGATTTTTAAGTGTTTTATCTTTTGTCTCTTATTTTCTCTATCAGCAAAGTTTTTATTTCGTAAAGATTTTTTCAGGGACATTTATTAGGTTTCGGATAAACAATAATGCCGAGCAAATCAATGAATTTGTCAAAACATTAATCGCTGAACGAGATGAGTATTTAAAGAAGAACTACGGCAGGCCGAATTTGCACTTTTCTTATGACGCCCAATTTTCTAACTTTCATATAATGCACCGTGAAGGGATATTGTCCTCAGAGGAACTCGAATCAAATCTGAAAGTACTAAACAGCATTTTTGAACAAACAGTACCAAAAAACAGTTTTCTTGGTTATAGCAAGAATTAGGGCTGCGCACAACAAGGACTATGCTGGCAGTAGAACATATCCTGATCGACATATCGCTCATCAGTCGCAGTCCCAGCTGAACGAACATAACCTAACCTGGGAATATACCCTCAGCTTTCTATCTTTATCCCGACTTTCGTCGGGACAGACCCAGCGACAGTTCCGGGTTGAAGTAACACAGAATATCTCCGAAGGAGTCCTTTGGACAGCACAACTTATCCCGGCGAAGGCCTGGATCTGAAAGTCCAAGACGTTAGCAGTAATTCTATGACGACCCTCCAGGCCGGCAATTCCAACTGACTTCTTTCAATCTTAAAAAAAAATTTGCGAAACCGAATGGCTGCACATATATTTGCAACCGAATGGCTGCACAAGTAAAAATTTAAACAAAATGAGACGAGATATTTTCCAGGCAATAGCCGATCCGACAAGGCGGGCAATTATTACCCTGATTGCATTACAGGCAATGACACCGAACGCCATTGCTGACAACTTCCACATTACCCGGCAATCTGTTTCCAAACACCTTCGAATACTCGCAGAATGCCAACTGGTGAAACAGGAACAACAAGGCAGGGAAATTTACTACTCACTTGAAATTGAAAAAATGAAAGAGATCGATAAATGGCTTGACCAATTCAGAAAAATCTGGGAAACCCAATTCAATCAATTGGACAATGTATTATCAACACTTAAAAAACAGAAAAAATGAAAAAGGATCTGCTATTTGATTTCACTGTTGACAAAGCAGCAAAATCGGTATTCATAACCAGGGAATTTGATGCAGACCTTTCGCTGGTATGGGATGCATTTACCAAAGCAGAAATTCTTGACCAATGGTGGGCACCAAAACCATTGCAATCCAAAACAAAAATTATGGACTTCAAAGTTGGCGGACGCAGATTTTACGCAATGGTATGGCCCGAAGGACAAGAGCATTGGGGTGTTCAGAAATTCACTTTAATTGACCCTAAAACCGATTTAGGTTGGCTTTCGTCATTTACTGACAAAGACGAAAACATAAACGAGGCTCTTCCAACTTCACAATGGGAATTGAATTTCAGTGAACAGAACGGGACGACAACAGTTAAAATTACAGTAATACAGAAAACGCTTGCCGACTTGGAGCAAATTATTCAAATGGGCTTCAAGGAAGGTTTCACTATGACATTAAACGAATTGTCCATATTATTACAACCCTTAAAAAACAGAAAAAATGAAAAATGATTTGCTATTTGATTTTGCAGTTGACAAAGCGGCGAAAACAGTATTCATAACACGAGAATTTGATGCTGACCAATCACTGGTATGGGATGCATTTACCAAAGCAGAAATCCTTGACCAATGGGTGGCCCCAAAACCCTGGTCGTCTAAAACAAAATACCAGGATTTTAAAGTGGGTGGCAAAAGATTTTATGCCATGGTAAGCCCGGAAGGACTAGAGCGTTGGGCAATTCAGAAATACACTTCCATTAGCCCGAAAACCAATTTCAAAATGTTCAATGCTTTTGCAGATGAAAATGAAAACCCTCAATTGCCGGGTTCTGATTGGGATTATACATTTAGCGAAGAGAACGGAAAGACAACAGTGCGTATTACTATTTATAATGAATCGCTTGAGCGAATGGAGAAGATGATTGAAATGGGCTTCACAGAAGGATTTAAAATGTCAATGAAAAATTTGGAAAATCTATTGGCAACGTTATCGGGGAAATAATTCTCGCTGAAAAACTTTTGAATAAATTTTCATTTAATAAACAATCAAAAAAATTAAACACTATGGCACTTATTAATCCTCACATTAACTTCAACGGAAATGCAGAAGAAGCATTTACCTTTTACAAATCAGTATTTGGGGGAGAGTTTGCAAAGATTATCCGTTTCAAAGACCTTGCAGGTCCTGAATTCCCGGTAGCGAAAAAAGAAGAAAACAAAATCATGCACATTGCTTTGCCAATCGGTAAGAGCAGTATGCTGATGGCAAATGATGTTCCGGAAATTTTGGGAAGAACAAACGAAAATGAGAACAGGAGTAAAATTGTAATAAGTGCAGAAAGTAAAGAAGAAGCAGACAAATTATTTAACGGGCTTTCCAAGGGCGGAAACGTTGAAATGCCCATTACCGATAGTCCCTGGGGCTCCTACTTTGGAATGTTTAGAGACAAATATGGTATTGAATGGATGGTAGAATTTGCCCAAAACTAAAGGGCAATTAACTGGCGGCTTTGTATTAGCACTCAATTAAAATTTAAACAGCTTTATGAAAAATTTACTCAACACATATAATCCTTTTAGATTAATACTTCTAATTGCAATTATGTTTACAGGGCTTTCATCAAGCGGGCAACAGATCAAGCCTTCCAGCAGTGGTTATGCACCTGTTAATGGCATTAAAGTTTACTACGAAGTATATGGTGAAGGAAAGCCTGTCATTCTATTACATGGGGCATTTTATACGATTAACATGAACTGGGGACAATTGATACCCGAACTATCAAAAACCAGGAAAGTAATTGCCATTGAAATGCAGGGACATGGGCATACAGCTTATTCTGACAGAAAATTAGATATTAAAACGTTGGCAAAAGATGTAGAAAAACTGATGGATTATCTTAAAATAGACAGTGCAGATGTAGCAGGATATAGTATGGGCGGCACTGTGGCTTATCAATTTGCTGTGCAAAGCCCCAGGCGATTACGGAAGTTAGTAATCATATCTTCTACTTATAAATCGAATGGATGGTTATCGATAGGTAATGACGCTTTGAAGGATTTTAAACCTGAATTTTTTGATGATACACCTATGAAAATGGAATATGATTCTGTTGCACCTGATAAAAACAATTGGAGAAAATTTGTAACTCAAATGATTGTACATGCTGGTGAAGAATTTAATATAGGCGATGCCAATATTGCAAAAATCGCTGCGCCTGTACTAATTATTGCCGGTGACAATGATGGAACAGATAAAATAGAGCTGATGAAAACATATCACTTGCTTGGAGGTGGCGTTTTTGCTGATATGCAACCAATGCCAAAATCGCAATTGGCTATTGTGCCTTCACAAGGGCATGTGAGCCTGATGATGCAAACAACAACGATTTTGAATTACTTAAATGACTTTTTAAAATAACTTAATGGCTTTGCATACCGAATAGTAAAAAGGTAAAACAGGCAATCCTCAATTTTATATTGATATGAACGTGCAAAAACAAATCGCAGCGTATATTACCAGCCAGCCTGAACCAAAACGCAGCGACATGCAGGAGTTGCACCACATCATTCTGAAAGTAATGCCAGCATGTAAATTATGGTTCTTAAATGGCAAAGACAGCAAAGGAAAAACTGTTTCTAATCCTAATATAGGATATGGATCTTACACCATAAAATATGCTGATGGAACAACCAGGGAGTTTTATCAGATTGGTTTGAGCGCAAACACAACCGGGATCTCTGTCTACATTCTTGGTATTAAAGATAAAACATACTTAGCCCAAACGTATGGGGAAAAAATAGGCAAGGCGAGTGTTACCGGGTATTGCATCAAGTTCAAAACTATAAAAGATATTAACATTGATATACTTCAAGCGGCAATACGAGATGGGATTGAGATAACGGACAAAAGTACCTGACGAAAAACAACGAACCGCTAACATGAACTTCTAACAAAAAAATGGTATCATGACAAAGAAACTGTTTACCACCTGCATTCTCATACCGCTTTTAATATTCCCAAACAATGCATTTGCACAGCAAACAAATGCCAATGAAGATTACTCAGCCTACCTGCCGAAAGTAAGAGCCTTCAATCAACAACTGGCACAGATGCCGCAAGGTCCCTCTCTGTTAACCAAAGAAGGTTTGGCTGCTGCAAGGAATTCTATGGCAGACAATTCTATAAAACCTCAACTACAACCTTCTGTAAAATATATTCCAGGGCCTGCAGGAAATCTTGCGATCAGAATTTTTAAGCCTGATACGATCCGTGCTGTAGTGCTGGAAATTCACGGAGGCGGATGGTCTTTGGGAACAGCAGCAAGCAGTGATATTCAGAACGACATCATGGCAAGAACATGTAAAGTAGCGGTAGTAAGCGTTGATTATCGTTTGGCTCCTGAGAACCCTTTTCCAGCTAGTATAAGCGATTGTAAAGCCGCTGCAAAATGGTTGGTGAATAATGCACTGAAAGAATTTGGTACAGATAAGTTATTTATTTCAGGTGGTTCAGCCGGCGCACATTTAAGCGCAGTAACCACCCTCTACATCAGGGATTCACTGCACGCTATTGATAAGGTGAGCGGCGTAAATCTTATCTATGGTTGTTTTGATCTTTCACGTACCCCATCGTGCAGAATGGCAACAGACAGCACACTTATTCTTAATAAAAAATACCTGGATGAAACTTATGAACTGGTATTTCACGGATGGAGCAAGGAACAATTGCGAGATCCACAATATTCACCGTTGTATGCTGACCTTCAACATTTACCCCCTGCATTATTTACAATAGGGACAGCAGACCCATTGATAGATGATACTTATTTCATGGAAGCAAGATGGAGATTGGCAGGCAATAAAACCTTTCTTGCAGTCTATCCCGAAAGTTCGCATGCTTTTAATTTCTTTCCTTCACAAATGGCAAGAGCTGCAAACGAAAAAATGTTTCAATGGATAATTGCGTTGTGTGAAAAATAACGATACTGTTTCAATTTCAGAAATACAGCGTACAATATAGGAAGGGGTTTTCTGAATTCTATTGTTTCACCTAACTCTCAAGCGGCTATTTTTTCCATACTCTTTTAAATTCCTCATTTCGTTTAACCACTGAAAAGATGCGGCAGATCAACCGGCTGGCAGGGCAATATTGTACGGTACCCTGCATTTTGCAGAATTACCAAAATACTGATTTTGTGTACGTAGGGCCCGGGTCAATACCGCTGGTGTATTTTATTTTTCCCTGAAAGGGAATCGTCTTAACTTCTCTCCACTAAAAATTTAATTGTTATGAGAACAGCAGCGTTAACCCTCCTCTGCTTCGTTGCGTTCGGATATGCAATGAATGCCCAGCGTTTCAGCTTACTGCCTCAAGTAGGTTTTGAAAGTTCCAGGACAAAGATCAGCTATAATGATCTTTCCTCCTTCTCTCCTGCCAATGCACAATTCGTCCCCCAGGCAAGCCTGCGCCTGAACTATGCATCCAAACAGGGACATGGTTTCTTTTTCGGCGCCGCTACCAGCCGTTCTTCCATAGTATACAGTTTTGCTGATCCTGAAAACGGCATGACCAATTTTAATACAACCGCAGGTGATATGCAGGTGCAATTAGAAGGCGGTTACCAGTTCAGCAGCAAACCCATTTCATTAAACAAATCAAAACAAGCGGCTGCCAAAACAAAAACCGAAAGCAGCAGTTCGTATTCCAAAAAAAGCCATTGCCAGAAAAGTTATTCTTCCAATAGCTGCTCAAAAAGCAGTAATAAATCAAAACCATCCACTGCGGCAAAAAATAAAGGGTCATGGGTGCGCATACAGCCTTCCATTGGCATGGCATACATCCCCGGTACTGAAACAGGCATCGTGACCAAAACACAAAACAACCAGACCACTTATGAATACAGGGCCGGCAACTGGAATACAGGTTTTATCGCCGGCAGCAGTTTTGAATTTGGCAATAATAAGGCCCGGCTGTTCACGGTAAGTATTAATTATTTCAAAGGACTGGGCAACCTGGATGAACAAACACTTACCACTTCAGACGGCGTAAAATCTGTTACCACGACCATGCAATCAGCTGTTTCCGGCTGGAACATGAGGATAGGGATACCTTTCAGCCTGTCAAAGAGCAGCGCTGCAAAAAGTAAAACCGAAAAGAAAGCGACTGAACGTAAAACGAATTGCCAGCAATACAGGGTGATCAGGTACCGTTGCGGAATGAATTAAGAAAGCATATTTACTTTTATACAAACGGGGCTTTTGAAAAGTCCCGTTTTTTATTAGTACGATGAAATTTACAGGGAAGATCGCAGCGTCAGGTAAAAAGGAATAGGAATATGTTCCGTTGACTGATCCAATATCATTTGCGCTGCTTTTTCACCCATCATCTGGAAATCGGTGGAGATAGTGGTGATACCATCCAGGATTATTTTTTTCAGCGAAGTTTCATTGTACGAGATCACCCCGACATCTTTACCTACTTTCAACCCTGCTGCCAATATCCGTTCAATCAGGATCACCAGGTCATTTTCCATCAGGTTAATGAATACCTCGCCTTTCTGAATGGGCTCTGCCGCAATATCATTGACCACTTTATAATTGAATGCATACTGCTGGCAATACCGGTAAAAGCCTTCCAGTATCTCTTTGGGGTGATAGGTATATTCCGGGAAAATGATCTTGATCGTATTGTATTTGCTTAATTTTTCATTGGCCTGCACCAGCGCATTGTAAATATCTTCTTCAAAATTCTCGTACACGGCTGCATAGTTACCTGAGAGCCCGGGCAATAATTTATCCAATAATATCAGTTTGTCTTTCGGAAGGGTGTTGATGATCTCGCTGACATTTTCACTGGCCTCCATAAAATGAGGAATGATGACATAATGCGTATAGTCGCCTTTCTGCTGGCTGATCAGTTTTTTG
>DATDIX010000378.1:0-20632 GCA_036520835.1 Chitinophagaceae bacterium
ACTTAACAAAGATTTATCTTTCAAAATTTGCAAACCATCTTTCTCACATATTATCTTTCATAGTAAATTCTTTTGATCTTTATGGACCTATCAGATCCTTCCAGGCCAGTGAAAGATATTCCCCCTTAGTTGTTTTAATACGCTAATTTCTGTTTTTCTTTTTGTGGAAAAGAATCAACGGCCAAATTTTTCAGTTCACGTAATTTCTTTAACTTCTCATTTATAATCAGACCACTTAACCAACCATTATATGCGTATTAAAACCTTTCTTGCCCCGGTACTCATCGGGACATTTTTTTTGTTTGCCTGTAAACGAAATGCCGTCAGCCTTGATTTTACCAATGCCAACGGCGAAGTTCCGTTGCTGGGTAACCTGGTATTCCGGTTCAACCAATCCATGGTCAGCGACACGATGATGAATACATGGGATTCCACCGACTATGTCTCCTTCGAGCCAAAGATCCCGGGAAAATTTCGCTGGGAAAGCCCTGACCAGCTTGTCTTTTCGCCATCACAGCCTTTGCTGCCGGCCACATCCTATAAAGCGGAGATCAAAAATGCTGTTCTGCGTTTCAGTAAATACAATTCTGTAAAAGGTGGCGATGCGATCAATTTTCACACACCCGGTCTTACCCTGGATAACTCGCAGGTGATATGGATGCTGCAGGGAGAAAGCAATACGTCTGCAGCTCCCCAGGTTGACCTGCAATTCAATTACCGTATCAACCCGGATGACCTGAAAGAAAAACTGAAGATCGAAGTGGAAGGGCAAAAAGCTGAATACTCTCTCATCACCCAGTCGCCGGATAGCCGGGTTTCAGTTAGTATCAAAGGGCTGAAAATGCAGGATAAGGATTATGAAGCTAAAGTGACCATTGATAAAGGATTGAAACCGGAAGGTGGAAGAAATGCAACAGAAGAGGCGATCGTCACCAATTTATCTATCCCTTCGCCCTATGTGCTCACCATTCAGAATATGCAGTCGGAACATGATGGTACAGAAGGCGCCGTTCATATTACTACCAGCCAGCAGTTGGCAGGGGAGAATATCAAATCGCTGATAAAATTCGAGCCCGAACTGAGTTTTACCTATGAGTTGGCGGAGGATGGATTTGTTTTGCGCAGCGATAAGTTTGATATGGAAACGGGCTATTCGTTAACGGTCAAAAAAGGACTCAGGGGCAAAATAGGAGGGGTTTTAAAGGAAGACTATCATGGCAGTATTGCGTTTGGCGAGCTGGAAGCCGGTATCCGTTTTACCAGTAGTAAGGCAGTGTATTTATCAAAAAGAGGCGGAAAGAATATGGAAGTACAGGTCACCAATGTGCCGAAAGTGAAACTGGTGATCTCAAAAATATATGAGAACAACTTGCTGATGGCACAGCGCTATGGGTATTACCCACAGGAAGCACGAACAAACTATACCAGCTATAGTGAGGATTATGAAGGAGACTATTATGAAGAAAGAAGTGATGCCATGCTGGGAGATATTATTTATGAAAAAGAGATCGATGTAAGGTCATTGCCAAAAAGTGGCGGCGGTCGTTTATTGAATTTTTCACAGTTTGAAGACAGGCTGCCTGATTTCAAGGGAATTTATCATGTAATGATCCGCTCAACAAAAGATTACTGGGTCAAGGACAGCCGTTATGTTTCTTTGTCAGATCTTGGGTTAATTGCCAAAGAAGGCGAGGATAAAATATTTGTCTTTACCAATTCTATTAAAACCGCTACGGGCATCAGCGGTGTGAATGTCTCCGTTTATTCTGCCAATAACCAGTTGATCGGTACAAGTGCAACCAATGACGATGGTGTTGCAGAGATCGCCTGTCCCAAAAAGGATTTCAGTGGTTTCAAACCCGCCATGATCATTGCAAAAACGGCGGACGATTTCAACTATCTTCCTTTTAATAGTACAAGAGTGAAGACCTCCCGGTTTGAAGTAAGCGGTAAGCGAACCAATCCAAGCGGCCTCGATGCCTTTGTATACGCAGAAAGAGATATATATCGCCCCGGTGAAAAAGTAAATTTTTCCGTGGTGATCAGGGACCGTCAATGGACCAGCCCGGGTAGTATCCCGCTCAAGATGAAATTCCTGATGCCGAATGGTAAAGAACTAAAAGCATTCCGCAAAAGCCTGAATGAAGAAGGCTCGCTGGAAGGAAGCGTAGATATTGCTTCTTCCGCTATTACCGGCGGATATACCCTGGAAGTGTATACATCCAATGATGTGTTGCTGGCTTCAAAGAATTTTTCAATTGAAGAGTTTGTGCCCGATCGCATACGGTTAAATGTAAAAATGGATAAAACGTCTTTAAGACCCGGTGAGTCTTCCTCGCTTTCCATCAATGCGATGAATTTCTTCGGGCCGCCTGCCGCTAACAGGAACTATGAAACGGAGATACAGGTAAAACAAAAATATTTTTCACCTGAGAAATTCAGTGGATATGATTTCAGTTTGGTCAGCAAAACTTCTGTATTTGACAAGAAAGTGAAGGAAGGAAAAACTGACGCAGAAGGAAATGCCAAAGAAGTGTATGAAGTGCCGGAAACCTATACCAACATGGGGGCTTTACAAACTAATTTCTATACAACGGTATTTGATGAAACAGGCCGTCCTGTAAGCCGGGCGACCTCGGTTGATGTATATACACAGGATGTTTTCTTTGGTGTGAAGTATGATTGGTTCTTTTATTACCCGCTCAACCAGCCGGTGGAATTTTTCCTGGCTGCAGCCAATAAGGACGGCAATGCTGTTACTTCAACAGCAAGGATAGAAGTAATAAAACATGAGTACAGTACCTTTCTTACAAAGAGCGGTAGTTATTTCCGGTATGAATCGCAAATGAAAGACAAGCTGATGGTGGAGAACCAGGTGTCTGTGGGGAGCAATACTGTTTATAAGTATGTTCCCCGTTCACCGGGAGAATATGAATTGAGGATATATCGTCCCGGCGCCGCCAGCTATGTAAGCCGCAGTTTTTACAGTTATGGCAGTTGGGGAGGGAATAATAATTCTTTCGAAGTAAACAACGAAGGGAATATTGATATTGAACTGGATAAAAGATCCTATGAATCCGGGGAAAGTGTAAAAGCTTTATTCAAAACCCCGTTCAGCGGAAGGATGCTGGTGACGATGGAAACCGATCATGTTATCTCTTACCAGTATGTGGATGTAAGCCGTAACCGTAATGCCAGTCTTGACCTGAAACTGACAGGAGACCATGTGCCGAATGTATATATAACAGCTACTCTGATCAAGCCGCATGAAATGTCGGATATCCCATTGACGGTAGCACATGGTTTCCAAAGTGTGACGGTGGAAGAAAAGAGCAGGAAGATACCGGTGGATATTGCAGCGGCAAAAAGTGTTCGTTCAAAAACACATCAAAAAGTAAAGGTAAAAGCTGCACCAGGAAGTTTTGTTACATTATCTGCTGTTGATAATGGCGTTTTGCAGATCAGTGATTTTAAAACTCCTGACCCGTATAATTATTTCTACCAGAAAAGAGCACTGCAGGTAACAGGCTATGACCTTTATCCATTACTTTTTGCTGAAGTAAGAGGAAAACTAAGCAGTACCGGTGGTGATGGCGAGCTGGATATGGCAAAAAGGACCAACCCAATGCCGGCTAAAAGAATAAAAGTGGTTAGCTATTGGAGCGGTATTGCCAAAGCAAACGGAAGCGGCGAGGCGGATTTTGAGTTTGATATTCCACAGTTCAGCGGTGAGCTGCGGTTGATGGCAGTATCCTATAAAGGTTCAAGCTTTGGTGCTGCGGATAATACAATGACTGTTGCTGATCCAATTGTTATCAGTACAGCCTTACCAAGATTTTTAAGTCCCGGTGATACAGTGAATATACCTGTTACCTTAAGTAATACGACAGATAAGTCAGCTAATGTTACGGCCAGTATTGCTGCCGGAGGCGCCGTGAAAATAATGGGAGGCAGCAGCCAAAGTGTTTCATTGAATGCAAAAAGCGAGGGTAGGGCAATATTCCAGGTAGCAGCTAATTCAACGATCGGTGTGGGTAATGTGAAAGTAACAGTGAGTGCAATGGGAGAAAAATTTGAAGATGTTACTGAGATATCTGTTCGTCCGCCATCAACCTTACAAAAAGTAACGGGTAGCGGATCAATTGCCGGGGGAACTACAAAACGCATCAATATCGGTTTGAGTGATTTTATTCCGGGTAGCACTGATTACAGTTTGGTGGTAAGCCGTTCACCGGTATTGGAATTGGGTGAGCAGCTTCGTTACCTGGTTCAGTATCCGTATGGATGTACCGAGCAAACGGTGTCTGCTGCATTCCCTCAATTGTATTATGGTGATCTTGCCGACCTGATGAACCTGAATAAGCAGCAAAACAAAGCAAATGCAAACACGAATATTCTTGAAGCTATCCGTAAGATAAAAATGAGGCAGTTGTATAATGGCGCCGTCACCTTGTGGGATGGCGGGGGAAGGGAAGACTGGTGGGCAACGATCTATGCAGCTCACTTCTTAATTGAAGCCAGGAAGGCCGGTTTTGATGTGGACAATAGTTTGCTGGAAACGATGCTGAACTATATCAGCCAGCACCTGAAGAATAAAGAAACGATCAATTATTATTATAACAGGGACCAGAACAGGAAGATAGCGCCGAAAGAAGTGGCTTATGGATTATATGTGCTGGCATTGGCAGGCCGTACCAATATCCCGGCCATGAATTATTATAAAGCCAATCCATCCATTCTTGCATTGGACAGCCGCTATCTTTTATCGGCAGCTTATGCATCGGCGGGAGATAAAAAATCATTTTCGGCTTTGCTTCCTTCATCTTTTGCAGGCGAAGAATCAGTGGCGCAGACAGGAGGAAGTTATTATTCCGATGTTCGTGACGAAGCTATTGCATTGAATGCACTGATCAGCGTTGATCCTGGTAATTCACAGATACCTGTCATGGCAAAACATGTGGCTGATAAGCTGAAGGCCCGCACTTACCTGAGCACACAGGAAAGAGCTTTTGCTTTCCTTGCCCTGGGCAAATTATCAAGGGCAGCTAATAATTCAACAGCGACAGCAGAAATAAAAGCAGATGGAAAAAGCATTGCAAAAGTAGATGGTGGCCAGTGGCGCGGAGATAAGAATATCCTGAAAGGAACGAATATTGAAATAGCAACACAGGGAAGCGGGCCATTATTCTATTTCTGGATAGCAGAAGGCATCAGCGCCAGCGGGGCGTACAAAGAAGAGGATAGTTACCTGAAAGTGAGAAAACGTTTCTATGACCGAAACGGCAACCCGTTCAGCTCAACTACATTCAAACAAAATGAACTGATCATTATCGGTATCACACTGGAACGTTCCTTCTCTACACCGGTTGAGAATGTTGTGATCACCGACCTGTTGCCTGCCGGTTTTGAGATTGAGAACCCCAGGACAAAAGAGATACCCGGTATGGACTGGATCAAAGATGCGGCAAGTCCGACTACATTGGATGTAAGAGATGACCGTATTCATTTCTTTGTGGATGCATATAATAACAAACAGACTTATTACTATGCTGTCCGTGCCGTATCACCGGGTCAGTATAAAATGGGACCTGTCAGCGCCGATGCGATGTATAATGGAGAGTATCATTCGTATAATGGGGCGGGGGTGATAAGGGTGGTGCAGTGATAATATATTTAGTTTAAAAGAACAGTCCCGCATTTGCGGGACTGTTTCATTTTATTATTATCACTTATTATTTGTTGCCCGATGCCACCGTCACCACCGGTATTTTGGATCCATAGGAAAGCAACTTATTTGTAAGCCTGTTCCATAATCCCGGCAAACGAAAATCTTTAATAGGGTTTACCATGATCAGGTCAGCATTGATCTTTTTGGAAAACTCCAGTGTGCTTTTGGCCAGGTTCTGCCCTTCCAGTAAAAAACATTGAACAGGTATTGTTGAAATGCTTTGCACTACTTCCAGCGCTTTGTCAATAATGTTTGCATTTTTGTCATCAGCATGTTTACGGAGAGATACAAAATAGACAGTTGATTTGAATGCTCTTCCCAGTAAGGCAGCCAGTCTTATCTGGCGCATCGGTATTTCACCCGACACAGGAAGAACGATCTTTTTAAAGTGACAGACCAAACCTCCGGGTCTTACTGCCAGCACTGGTACATTAGTCTTCTTGGCCAGGCGGCTGATGGAAACAGAGGATGCGATGCGGTGAAGAAAATTGAATTTGGAAAGCCCTGTTACCACGAGGTCCATTTCGTACCGTTTAATATAACCGGTCAGTTGTTTTTGCTTATCCCCGGTCAGTACGCTGATCTCTAATGACCCCTCGCCACATAATTGTTGCCTGTAAGCATCTTTGAGCAGCTCTAACTTTTTCAGCGAGTTTTCAGCGTCAACATTTCTTTCAAAAAAGGATTGCCTTTTACCTTTTACATATACAAGATGAACATTGCAATGAAAACTATTGGATAATTCAATTGCTTTTGTAATAGCCCATTTGTTCTTATTGGTAAAATCAACAGGCACCAGGATGTTATAAAGTTTACCGGACATAAGAAATAGTTTTTAGGTTAAGGAATCGGGTTGCCGTTTATTCAACAGGCAGCCCGGTTGTTCAGGCCAGGGCCAGCAATGATTCAAAGTCCCGCTCTTTAATACTTTTATCTGCGATCTTTTCCAGCAATTCATCCGTTGTGCAGAACGCAACTCCCTTTCCGGAATAAGCAATTATACACCGGTCGTCTTTGCTGTCACCCACGGCAATGCAGTTTTTCATGTGCACATTGTACTTTTCACAGATATGCTGCAATGCATTTGTTTTGCAAAAAGAATGGCCGCATACACTTTCCGGCGATCCAAAAAAGTAAGAAGGTAAACTTACTTCACCGGTTGCTTTTCCTTCAAAAAACTCCAATTGGTGTGCCACAGAGAAATCGGCGCCTATCTGTTGTTTTACATAATTGGTAATTAATGTGTAACTGTGGCTGATGATCCCGACTAAATAACCTTTTTCTTTATATGCCTGTACCACTTCTTTTATATTGCCTGCCATTTTCATATTGCTGATCACATTCAGCAGTTCGTCCATTGTCCGGTTTTTCAGCAGCAGCCCGATCCTTTTGGTCAGGATGATCGGGTCTTTTTCATTAAAGCGAAGTTCCTCCAGTTTGGGCAAAAAGGAAAAAATATTTGCACACTCATTGATAAACCTGCTCATAAGGATGGTGTCATCCATATCAAATACGATCATTTTTTTGTATTCAGAGAGGTTTTCCCTGAGCACATTATTCATTTCCCGCTGGATCGCTTCCAAAGAGTATACATTTTCCTGCGAAAACTCATAATTATGCTGCCGGTGTGCTTTGCTTAAAATAGCACGGGATACTTCCCGGCTCATCTTGCCCAATGCTTCCCAGGGTTTGCTTTTATTTTCTATGTGGCCTATGTTTACTTCTTGTACCCTGGCTTTCATCAGGTACATATCAATCAGGATGCCGATGTCAACTCCGTAATCATTAAAAAATTCAATTTTCCGGAAGAAGGCTTTTTTTCCTGCGATCATACCGCTGAGCGGCTGTGAAAAATGCGATAAACCAGGAAATAATATCGTCAATAATGGTTTGGCTACCAATTCTGTTACCCGTCCTGCATTTCTTGAAAAGGCGCCTTTTACAAAATCCGCCTGGTCGCTGATCAAGGCTTCAGTAAGTTTTTGAATGGAATGCTCAGGATAAGGATCAATATCTGCATCCAGGAAAATGACTATTTCATTACCGGCTGCGTCAATACCTTCTTTCATTGAAATGCCTTTGCCTCTGGCAACGCTGATGATCACTTTTGCCCCTGCTTCTTTCGCAATAGAAACGGTATTATCTTCCGACCGGTCATCTATTACTATTATTTCAGACACATTCGGATCCGACTGGCAAAATTGAATTACCTGTTTTATTGTCTTCTCTTCATTTAATGCGGGAATGATAACGGTAAGCATGTCGTCCTCCTCTTTTGGGTTAATAATGATGGCGGCAGCTAAGAACTGAAATTGTCTTTGAGAAATATACACCTCTGTAGCTAACTTATTTCAAACATCAGGCCTGAAAAGACTTGTGGTCATGAAACCTGGCTAAAAGAACTGCTGACGGATACTTGAAAGTTACAGATAATATGCCGGTTAAATGCCGTAAGGGTGTTAAAAAAACGATTAACAAATAAAGAAGAGAATATGACCACGTATATATTACTGGTGATAAAGTGACAGGATAAAAAAAAGTCCGGCCCTTACGAACCAGACTTTAAAGCACAGTGAATATCGTTATTGATTAATAATCGTTATTGTATCCACCACGGTCACGGTTGTAACCGCCGCCGCCGCCACTTTTACCTTTGTAGCCGCCGCCGCCGCCACCACCTTTGTAGCCGCCGCCACCGCCGCCGCTGCCAAAGCTTCTCTTTTTAAAGCCGCCACCGCCGCCGCTGCCACCACCTTCGGGTTTCGGACGACTTTCGTTCACAACAATGTTACGGCCGTCAACTTCAGAACCATTCAGTGCTGCAATAGCCGCCTGAGCTGAAGTGTCATCAGCCATTTCAACAAAGCCGAAACCTTTGCTGCGTTGTGTAAATTTGTCGGTAACAATCTTAGCGGATGTTACTTCACCATAAGAGGCGAAAAGGTTGGACAGATCCTGGTCTTTCAGGTTCCAACTGAGGTTTCCTACGTAAATGTTCATTTTACTGATAAATTTTAAAATACAAATAAGTGCCGACAGTAAACAGTAACCATTGAACATTTACCGAAAGGATAAGAACGTTCAGGACTTGTGAAACTGTAGAGAACACCAAATCGATACAAAATAACGGTTTTTTTCTGGAGATATTACCAAATAAAAAATTGATTTGTAGGCAAATCGGTGGATTGGCAGTGCATAACCTGCTCACACCCTTGATTTTCATTGATTTTTGTCAATAAATAAAAAACCCTTCTGTTGAGAGAAGGGTTTTAATAAGATACATATTTTAACTGGTTTTATTCAGCGACTACTTCGAATTCAACTTCAGCAGCATTGCCGCTTCCAAATTCAATAGATGCTTTATAAGTACCGAGTTCTTTTACTTCATCAGGAATGCTGATCTTTCTGCGGTCAATTTCAAAACCTTTTTGTTCGCGGATAGCGCGGCTGATCTGTAATGAAGTTACACTACCGAATATCTTGCCGCTGGTTCCTGTTTTAGCGCCGAGTTTAAGCGGTGCTTCTTTCAGTTTGGCTATTACGACGTTGATCTCAGCCAGCATTTTTTCTTCTTTCTTCTTCACCTGTTTCAGTCTTTCTTCCAATTGTTTCAGGTTACTGGGGCTGCTTTCAACAGCGAACTTACGCGGAAGTAAAAAATTACGGGCATAACCGTTCTTTACTTTTACCACTTCGTTCCTGGCGCCAAGATTATCTACATCTTGAATTAATATTACATCCATTTTTTCTTTTTTTAATCACCGTCACTTTTTCCCAGTTCAATTTAGTAGAACGAGAACTGTCCCCTCTCCTTTGGAGAGGGTTAGGGTGAGGTGTGAGGTTATTTTAAAAGATCTGTTACGTAAGGCAGTAATGCCATCTGGCGGGCTTTTTTCACCGCATCAGAAACTTTTCGCTGGTATTTCAGGCTGTTTCCGCTCAGGCGGCGGGGTAATAATTTACCCTGCTCGTTCAGGAATTTTTTCAGGAACTCTACATCCTTATAGTCAATATAGCGGATGCGGTACTTTTTGAAACGACAGAATTTCTTTACCCTTTTATCGCTTTTAATAGCGGTCAGGTATTTGATTTCATTTTTTGCCATAGCTTAAGCCTCCACTACTTTTTCGGTTCCTGTTTTTACACCACTTCTCTTTCTGGCATTGTACTCGACGGCGTATTTATCGAGTTTGGTGCATAAGTGACGGAGCACTGACTCGTCACGAAGAAGCTGGATCTTCAGCTTCTCATTGAAATCGGAAGGCGCAGTGTATTCCAATACCCAGTAAAGACCGGTTGTCTTTTTCTGGATCGGGTACGCCAGTGATTTTAATCCCCATGCATTTTCGGCTACGATAGTTCCTTTGCTGTCAGTCACCAGTTTGGCGTACTTCTTTTGTTCAGCTTTGAACTCCTCGTCGCTGAGAACAGGGGTAAAGATCACCATCAATTCGTAATTGTTCATTTACCTGTTTTTAATTTAAAAAATTCGATTTTATCCCACTGGACATCATCCGCTTGCGACGGACAAAGAATCTGCGAACACAGATTTGGGGCGGCAAAGATAGGGGGTTATAGCCAGAATAGGGAGGGCTTAGAGATGTTTTTTTGGATACTGGCTTCGGTATTTCATGGCTTCCCAAAAGCTTTCGATATTGCGTCGCAAAATTCAGATTTCTGGTGTTAATCAGCTTTTTATATCAGAACGCCTTTAAACCCTGGGTCAGTTTTTTCAAAAAGACGATATAGGTAGGAAAGTGGTCACTGTACCCGCCACGGTAAGTATTGCCATCCCAGGTCCGCATCGGGTATCCCTTATACCTTCCTTTATTTTCCACCATATATTCCCGGTTAAAGATGTGCTGCTGGTAAAAAAAGAAACCATTTTGCTCCTTATCCAAAAAAGGATAGGAGATAATGATCTGGTCAAATAATCCCCAGGCATCCTGGTAGGCCAGGGTACCAAAACCCTTGCGGTACATTTCTGTCCATGGATTGAATAAGCCGCCGGCACGAACATCTTTTTGTTTGCCTTTTGCATTTAGCACTCCGGCCACGCTTACATTAGTTGGATCATCATTCAGGTCTCCCATGATAATGATCCTTGCATAGGGGTCGGCCTTCAAAATAGAATCAACATGATCTTTACAAACCTGTGCGGCTGCTTCTCTTGCCGGGGCGCTTCTTTCTTCACCACCTACACGGCTTGGCCAGTGATTGACATAAAAATGAATGGTTTCACCATCTAATTTTCCTTTTACCCATAAAATATCACGGGTAAAATACGAGTCTTTTGACCCTCCCGGCAGTTGTACAAACAATTTATCACTGGCTTCTACTTTAAAGTATTTTGGATTATACAATAGCCCCACATCAACACCGCGAATATCTTTTGAGTCATAATGAACGATCTTATAATTTCTTTTTGCGATCAGCTTTTGGTGAACCAGGTCGTTTAATACCGTATCATTTTCCACTTCAGCTACGCCCAGTATGGCCGGCCCGTCAGGATTTATTTCAACACCGATCTGGGAAATGACAGTGGCCAGTTTATTGAGTTTATCCAGGTAAATGGCCGTACCATAGTTACGGGGACCATCAGGAAGAAATTCCTCATCATCTTTAACCGGGTTATTAACGGTGTCATAAAGGTTTTCAAGATTATAAAAACTGATGATGACAGGCTTAAATTCTTTTTTCTGCCCGAAAGCAGGAACGATACAGCAGGTAAAGAGGCTTACAATGATCAATTTCATCATAAAAAAATCAATAGGAGACAAACTTACAGAAACAAAAGACGATTAAAACCATAAAAAGATGTACACCGGTTAAGAAAATATTATGTGCCTATTTTTTTAAGGAGGGTAATTATTAGCTCAGTACTTTTGTTCCTTGTCCAAAACTATTAACCGCATGTTCAGAATTAATCTGCTGCTGCTATGCCTGTGTGCCGGACTTATTGCCACAGCTCAGCAAAACCCGCCCGATTCCCTTCCCAGGAAAGATACCTTGCTCGAAGAGATCAAAGAGGGGGTATTGGATAATATTCCTACCGTATCGCTTGACGAAAATGACCTGGGCGACGGTGGATCTCAAAACATTTCATCCGTGCTGACAGCCGGAAGGGACCCTTTTCATTCTGCCGCTTCTTTTAATTTCAGCGCTGTTCGTTTTCGTATCCGTGGGTATGATAATGAGTATTTCGGAACCTACATGAATGGCATACCGATGGACAATCTTGATAATGGATTTACTCCTTATGGTCTTTGGGGCGGGTTAAATGATGTAATGCGCAACAGGGACATGTCATGGGGACTGCACAACAATACATTTGCTTTTGGTGAAATAGGCAGCATCACCAATATTGATTCCCGTGCCAGCAAACAAAGGGCACAGACAAGTTTCAGCTATGCGATATCTAACCGCAACTACAATAACCGTATCATGCTTACCCATTCTACCGGGTTAAGCAAAAAAGGATGGGCATTCACTCTAAGTGGCAGTCGCCGTTGGGCAGGTGAAGGGTATGTTCCCGGAACCTATTATGATGGCTGGGGTTATTTTGTCGCCGTTGACAAACGTATTGGCCAAAATCATTTGTTGTCATTGACTGCATTTGGCGCACCTACTGAAAATGGTCGCCAGGGCGCCGCAGTCCAGGAAATAATGGACCTGGCTGGTACTAATTATTATAACCCTAACTGGGGCTACCAGGACGGTAAAAAAAGAAATGCCAGTGTCGGAAGATCGCACCAGCCCGTGATCATGCTGAACCATGATTTCCGTGTTAATAATAAAACCACGTTGACAACAGGAGTGGGATATTCTTTTGGAGATAGGAGCATATCTGCCCTTGACTGGTACAATGCACCCGATCCAAGGCCGGATTATTATCGCTACCTGCCCAGCTATTATAACAGTGTGGCTAATACCGATCCTGTTCAATACCAGCAAATGTATGACCTGATGAGTACGGATATCAATACCCGCCAGGTCAACTGGGCAAGACTGTATGATGTGAATCGCACCAGTTTTGCTACTATCCAGGACGCCAATGGTATTCCGGGCAACTCGGTAAGTGGTAAACGTTCATTGTATATCATTGAGAACAGGATCATCAATACAAGGCGCATCAATGCCAACATGGTTTTGAATACAAAACTGGCTGAGAATATTGACCTGAGTGCCGGTGGTGCTTACCAGGCACAAAAGAATCATTATTATAAAAAAGTTGAAGACCTGTTGGGTGGTGAATTTTATGTGAACCTGAACCAGTTTGCAGAAAGAGATTACCCGGATGGTATTGCCAACCAGAATGACCTGGATAATCCCAACCGCATTCTGGGAGTAGGAGACAATTACGGGTATGACTATAACATTAATATCACCCGTGCATCGGGATGGGCGCAATTGGTTTTCAAATTCAATAAAATTGATTTCTTCCTGGCCGGTGAGTTATCCCAAACCCAGTTTTACCGTTACGGAAATGTGAGAAATGGTCTTTTCCCCAACAACTCATTGGGTAAAGGCACTGTTAATGATTTTACTAATTATGCAGCAAAAGCCGGTATCACTTATAAGTTAGATGGCCGTAACTATATCTATGCTCACGGCTCTTACATGACCAAGGCGCCTTATTTTGAAAACGTGTATGTATCACCCCGCACCCGCAATGATCAGCAGCCTGTTGTAACAAGCGAAACAATACAAACAGCAGAAGCCGGGTATGTACTGAATGCCCCCGGACTTAAGATCAGGATCGGTGGTTATTACACACAGTTCCAGGATGGGTTGGATGTGATGTCGTTCTACCATGACGAATTCCAGAATTTTGTGAACTATGCCATCAGCGGGATTGATAAAGTGCATTTTGGTGGTGAGTTTGGCGTAGAAGCAAAGATCGCCCCGGGTCTTACTATAAATGCTGCAGCTTCATTGGGCCGTTATTATTATGACAGCCGCCAGTCGGCAACCATCACTGTTGACAATAGCGCTGAAGTGATTGCTGTGGAAACTATTTATTCGGAGAATTTCCGTATTCCATCTACTCCGCAGGAAGCGTACAGCCTGGGCATCACCTATCGTTCGCCTAAATTCTGGTTTATAAGCCTGACAGGAAACCATTTTGATGAATCCTGGTTAAGTTTTAACCCGCTGCGCCGCACGTATGCAGCCACTGCCGGGGTAGAATATAAAAGCCCTGTGTGGAACTCAATCGTTGATCAAACAAAGTTTAATGCACAATACACCCTGGACTTTTTTGGTGGCTACTCCTGGAAATTGCCAAAGCAATACGAGATCGCCAAAAAGCCCACTTACCTGGCGTTTAATGCGGGTATAAACAACCTGCTTAACAATAAGCAGATACTTACCGGCGGTTTTGAACAATTGCGTTTTGATTTTACCAACAAGGACACTAATAAGTTTCCACCAAAATTATTCTATGCGTACGGCCTGAATTATTTCATCAGCGCTGCACTGCGTTTTTAAATAATAATAAAGTAAATAACTAATTTAAAATAGCACTATGCAAACAAGATCAAATTTAAGGTTAAGCATGCTGATGATGTTATTGACCGGGACCCTTTTTATTTCCTCCTGTGAAAGAGAATTTGATGAACCACCCCTCTACATTGACCCGAACCTTACCCCTACGATGACCATTGCCCAGTTAAAAGCGATGCATGTCGGCGGACAGGTAGAAACCTTGCCTGATGGCATTATCGAAGGAGTGGTAAATGCCGATGATAAGAGCGGTAACTTTTACAAGCAGATCAGTATCCAGGATGCATCCGGTGGTATCACTATCCGTATGGATGGGTTGAACCTATACGCCAATTACCCTGTAGGCCGCAAAGTATATGTAAAACTGAATGGCCTCTACATGGGTGATTATGCCGGTCTGATACAGTTAGGCGGAAGCATTGACAACAGCGATCCCTCTTTTCTCAATGTAAACCCTATTGCTTCCAATCTCTTTGACACCTACGTTGTCAAAGGCTCACCGAACAATACAGTTACACCTACTACAATCGCTTCGGTTGCTGCGCTGAATGATAATTACCAGAGTATGCTGATCAAGTTCGAGAACTTTGAGTTCACCGTAACCGATACTTCAAAAACTTACGCCAATGCAGTCAACCAGCAATCCGTAAACCTGAATGTAAAAGGTTGTGGTGGCAGCAGCATCATACTTCGTACAAGTGGTTATGCCAACTTTGCCGGTATCAATGTTCCCAATGGCAATGGCACTTTGTTATGTATCTATACACGTTTCAATTCAACCAAGCAACTGGTGATACGTGATACAAATGATGTACAATTCAGGGGCCCACGTTGCGGTTCCGGACCTACTACATTGATGAATATATCGGATGTAAGGGCTTTGTTTACGGGCACTACAACTTCTGCGCCGGCCGGTAAAAAAATTACCGGTGTGGTCATAAGTGACAAGAGTGCAAATAATCTTAATACCCGCAATATATACCTGCAGCAGGGAAATGGTTTATCCGGCATCCTGGTCCGTTTCGATGCAGACCATAACTTCAATCTTGGTGATTCTATTGAGGTAAATGTATCAGGGCAGGAGTTGTCGGAATTCAATGCATTGTTGCAATTGAATAATGTACCATTGAGCTATGGGACATTGATCGCTACGGGTAAAACAATAACACCAAGACAGGTAACCATTGCTGAAGCCAATACCAATTTTGAAACATGGGAGTCAACACTGGTAAAAATTCTGAACATTACTTCCCTTACGGGTGGTACAAGCGGTAACTGGAGCGGAAGCGTGACATTGACTGATGCAACCGGTACACTTGTCGCCTTTACTTCAAGCGCTGCCACATTTGCCACTACTGCTTACCCCGGAACAGTTACTTCGCTGGTCGGATACCTGACGCCTTTTAATGCTACAAAGGAGATCGCCATGCGTAACTTGTCAGATGTAGTTGCCGGCAGCGGACCACCCCCGGGCGGCTCAGGTCTTAACTTGACCACCTCACCTTACCTGCAAAACTTCAATGCTATTACCAGCGGGTTGCCCCAGGGTGTGTATGTAAAGATCGGGGCTACGGCTACTTCATTAGGAACAGGGGACGCAGCCATTTTTGGTGGCAGCCTTGCAACACCTACTGCCTGGAATAATGTAAGCGCCGGTGTTAAAAATTTTGCATCCGCAACAGGTCTGACGGCAACGAGTGATGCAACAGCGCAAAATGCATCCACTGACAGGGTGCTGGGTCTTCGCCAGACAAGTGCAACGGGTTATGATCCGGGTTCTGCATTTACTTTCCAATTAACTAATACAACCGGCAAAACCAATTTCCAGTTAAGCTTTTTATTACAGGCATTAGATAATAGTATTGGCAGAACAACAACATGGACCGTACAGTATGGAATTGGTGATTCGCCTGCAACATTTACAACTGTGACCACCAACCCAGCGACGCTTACTACAGGTCCTGTATTTGGCAGTACACCTGTTACTGTAAGTTTCGGTAATGCTTTGGATAATCAAAGTCAAAAAGTATGGATCAGGATCGTTACGCTGGCCGCTACTACAGGTTCAGGAAGCCGTGCTTCTACGGCTATTGATGATCTGCAGCTGACATGGAATTAATAAAGAAATTTTCTATAATGAAAATGCCCTGTCAATGACGGGGCATTTTTTTATGCAATACTCTTTTATCAGAGATGTGTAAGCTTGATGACTGTTCTGTATTGTTTTGTTTGCACTTGCAGAAAATAAATTCCTTTCGCCAATAACGGAAGTTTAGGTTGAAGTGTGGTGCCTGCATTTAGTCCATCTACTATTTGTTCTGCCAATACCTGCCCCTGCATATTAATTAGTTTGAATTGAACATTCGCCAGCTTTTTGGTAGCACGAATATTCAGTTCGCCAATAAATGGATTGGGAAAAGCAAGGATGCCAAGTTCTGGTGCAGGAATATTGGGAACAGAGGTGATAAGCCCCGCCAAACTGTATTTGGAAAAAACAGGATAGTGGTCGGAAGTGTTATGGGCTGTGATATAATCAGGAACCACATTGGTAATATCCATTCTTATCTGAACGGTATTTAAAATGTAGTAAGCTTCCATTTCATTGGAGATAACATGATTGTCAATTACGTTTGGAAAATTGATCATCGTAGTTTGTCCCAGGTTGGCTAATCCAATGGTAATAGATTTATAATGATCAGCATCCAGGCTGTCAAATACGATGGGTTGGTAAGATGTCTCCGGTCCTGAAGCTGTGGAGATCGTCTGGTTCAATGCGTCATTAAAATCACCAAAGATGATATTGTTTGTATTGGAATAACGAAGGTCCAGCGAATCTTTCAATTCCTGCGCACCCGCTCTTCTCCGGTTATAATCATCAGATGTACTGCCTGCCTTTCCATGAATAACAATGAAGTTGATGTTTTTTGTAATGCCTCCAATGGTAACGTCTGCATTCAACAAAAAAGGAAAACGGCCGCTGGCCCAGTTAGTATAGGCATTGGAACTATTGCGTAGCATGCCTCTTGCTGTTACATTGCTGAAAATATCTTTTTTGTAGAGGAACACCAGCTTTTGCCCGTTGCGCCAGGCATTGGTGCCGGGTGCTGTCGCATTGCTGCAGAAATCCGAGATGATATAAGCATAGTTGCTGCCTAATGAATCAACCAGCCTTCTTATCTGTACCGTATCCACCATTTCTGTAAGGCCGTATATGTCGGCATCTAAATAGCGGATGATCTTTTTTGCATTTTCTCTTTGCAGGTTGTCATTGGCGGGATCTTCAAATGATGCGCCAAACCATTCTATGTTCCAGCTTACCACATCCAATGTGGAAGAACTACTTTGCGCATTGGTGGTAAAATTTCCCAACAAGCAAATAGTCACTAAACATAGCAGGTTTCTTGTCATATCACTGTTTCAATAATAAAGGTAAGACAGAAAGTCAAAGCCGTAAAGCCAACAGGCAAGACTTGTTTACATGGTCATTCAGACAGGCGGAGATCGATCATGCGCAGTTGCAATGATTTTTCCCCGTTCCATTCATTCTCATCGATCTTAAAAACAATGTCAACTGGTTGTTTCATTTGCAACAGGGGAAATTTATCTGCCATATTAAAACCAATCCCAGTGATCGTGACATTATCCTGCCGCACGGAAAAACGGACATGCTGTTCTTTGACTATCCTGGAATAACCGGTATCCATTACTCTCCTGGCAATAAATACGGGACGAAGATTTTCAGGGCCAAAAGGCTCCATCTGGCACATGATATTATAGAAAGGCCATTTGATATCCTTCAGTGAAATTTCTGCATCAATTACTACTTCAGGGATCAGTAATTCAGGGTCAATAGTGGATGAAACAACTTCTTCAAACTTATTGCGGAATGCATCTACTTGTTCCAGCTCCAAGGTCATACCTGCTGCAGCAAAGTGACCGCCATATCCCAATAAATGCTCACGACAGGCATGGATAGCTTCGTATAAATTAAATCCCGGAACACTGCGGGCACTACCTGCTGCATACTCTCCCGATTGTGTCAGTACAATAGTAGGACGGTAATAATGCTCTATAAGACGGGAAGCTACTATACCCACTACACCTTTATGCCAGTGAGATTTGAATACCAAAGTAGAACGGCGGTCTTTCCATTCTTCGTTTTCGCCGATCAGGGCAAGTGCTTCTTCAGTAATGTTGCTGTCTGCTTCTTTCCTGTCCGTATTATCGCTGTGCAGCATTTCAGCATAGTGCAGTGCTTCGTCATAGGTTTCGGAGACAAACATCTGTACCGCCTTTCTCGCATCATCCATTCTCCCGGCTGCATTTACTCTCGGTGCGATCATGAATACAAGATTATTGATATGCAGTTCTTTTGTCAGGCTGTTGAGCTGCATCAATGCTTTAATGCCCTTGTTGGGATTTTCATTGGCTTTTTTTAATCCATGAAAAGCCAGTATCCTGTTTTCCCCGGTCATAGGAACAATATCAGCGGCAATGGCCGTAGCTACAAGGTCAAGGTATTCAAAGATATCTTCATCGCCGAGGTTGAATTGCGGTGCCAATGCCATGATCAGTTTGAAACCTACCCCGCATCCGCATAATTCCTTGTACGGGTAGTTGCAACCTGTTTGTTTGGGATTAAGAATGGCTACAGCGGGGGGCAGCTCTTCATCGGGCAAGTGATGGTCACAAACAATAAAATCTATTCCCAGTTCTTTTGCATACGCAATTAAACCAGCTGATTTGATACCGCAGTCAAGCGATATGATAAGCGTAAAACCATTTTCTTTTGCAAAATCTATTCCTGCTTTACTTACTCCATAGCCTTCACGATAGCGATGGGGAATATAGAAATCAAGGTTGCGGTGTACTTTTTGTAAAAACTGGTACATGCAGGCGACAGATGTCGTTCCGTCCACGTCATAATCGCCAAAGACAAGAATTTTTTCATTGTTATTTATCGCCAATAAAATTCTTTCAACTGCCTTGTCCATATCTTTCATCAGCCAGGGATCATGCAGATCTGCCAGCTGAGGACGAAAAAAGTCTTTAGCAAGTTCAAATGTTTCAATTCCCCGGCGAACCAGGATCTTACAAATAACCGGATGGATGTTCAGGGCTTGCTGCAATGAAGCAACTTTTTTTTCATCTGCCTTTACAATATTCCATCTCTTTTCCATCATGGTCAGTTATCAGTATTTGCGGTCTGTAACATAAAGCACAAGGTCTTCCAGCCCTTTTCTGAAGGGGCTTTCAGGAAATTCATGCAGTATGGACAGCGCTTCTTTTTTATAAGCATTCATTTTCTCAATGGCATATTTTATCCCGCCTGCTTCTTCTACTTTTTCTATCACCCATTTTACTTTCTTTTTATCGTTGTTGTTATTCTTAACGATATAAATGATCTGTCTCCGGGTTGCTTTGTCTGTATTATTCAGTGTATAGATCAGTGGCAGGGTCAATTTTTTTTCCTTGATATCATTTCCCGTCGGCTTGCCAACATTTTCACTGGCATAATCAAAAAGATCATCCTTGATCTGGAAGGCCATCCCTGTTTTTTCACCGAATGCCCTCATTTTTTCCGCTACAGCATCATTGTTACTGGTTGACCAGGCGCCGGCAGCACAGGCAGAAGCAAGCAGCGAAGCCGTTTTATTACGGATGATCTCGAAATAAATATCTTCTTTAAGGTTCAATGATCTTGCTTTTTCAATTTGTAATAGTTCCCCTTCACTCATTTTACGTACTGCATCAGAAAGAAAATGCAAAACTTTATGATCGTTATTGTCCAGTGATAAAAGAAGTCCTTTGGCCAGCAGGTAATCGCCAACAAGTACAGAAGCTTTGTTTTTCCAAAGGGCATACACAGAAAAAAAACCTCTTCTTTCCTGGGCATCATCAACCACGTCATCATGCACAAGGGTAGCAGTATGTAATAATTCTACGAGAGAGGCAGCCCGGTAAGTTGATTCGTTTGTTTCCCCGCAAAGTTTGGCGCTCAGCAATACAAACATCGGTCTCAGTTGCTTGCCTTTGCGTTT
Organism: Chitinophagaceae bacterium; assembly: GCA_036520835.1. Taxonomy (GTDB): domain Bacteria; phylum Bacteroidota; class Bacteroidia; order Chitinophagales; family Chitinophagaceae; genus VBAT01. Next base: position 20,275 of record DATDIX010000378.1, read on the forward strand.
TACAATATACCGCATGATGCGGTCAAGCAGGGGTGTCTGGCTTCGAACCGCTTCTTTAAACCGGGTTTCAAACTCGCTTAATTCGTTTTTTATGAGGTCAACCGGCAACTGCATAATTAAAGAGCGGCAATTTACGCTGCAAAAAAATAACCCGCCATAATTTGGTCAAAATGCATTTTTTGGGTCTGAAACTAAGGGGGAATTAAAATTTCGTGTCCCAAATAATTTTCACAAAAATTTGGTAATTAAGGAGTAAGTTATATTTTTGCGAATATTTGGACACTGTTTTAACTGTAAAATCTTAATCCTTAGTTATGGCAAGCAAAAAGTACACACTACTGTTAACAGGTTTTTTCTG
>DATDIX010000379.1:0-6093 GCA_036520835.1 Chitinophagaceae bacterium
TGGAATTGATGTCGAATTTTTTCTTACTACATCCTGTTACAGCCGCTACCATCAGGGCTGCAAGAGTTGTTGTATAGATTATATTTTTCAATTTCATAGTATTTCTTTTTAAAAATTAAAACCTGAGGGTAATATTTGCTCCGAAAAGCCTGGTGGGCGGTGAATTGAACGCTGTGCTTCTGCCGGTAGCATTACCGGTATTAGCAGCATTACCATTACCACCAACAAACTCAGGATCGGTCCAAACATTTGATGCAGGTACCCACATTAATAAGTTCCTTCCGTTTACCCCGACCGTAGCACCTTTGATCACACTTCCTATCTTGGCTCCGAATACTTTACTGGGTATCTCATAGCTGATCGCTACCTCTCTTAATTTCCAGAATGAAGCGTCTGCCAGGTAGTTGCTGGTCACCGCTGTGTTCAGGTCACTATTCCAGAACAAGCGTCCATAGTTGGTAGTGTATACGTCTGTGTTCGCCACATATTTTCCTGTGCCGTCGTCATACGAAGAATTGGGGAAAATAAAAGCACGGCGGCCATGGGAAGCGCTGCGTTCAGAGATACCATTATCATCTAAGAATCCTCCCAACTGGTCTGCCACCATCTGGCTACCTGTACGGTAATCGGCCACAGCGCCAAAGGTCAATCCCTTCCATGTAATGTTCAGGCTCATCCCCAACATGTCGGTAGGAGATGTATTACCAAACATGGTCAGGTTTGGATTTTGTTCAGGCATACCTGAAACCCTGTCCACAATTACTCTTCCCTGGTCATCTCTTAAATAGTCGGTCAATTTGAATTTGTACGCTGATTGTCCTACAATAACGTAGTTAAAATTGCCAAGACCCAGTTCGTTTACACCGTCCACCAGTTCAGTCACCTCATTATTCATATGGGTATAGTTGACCTTGAAATCGATATTCACATCTCCAAGCTTAACAAGGGGAGTTAATCTCAGGTCCAGTTCAAGTCCTTTATTGATAAAGGAAGCTGCATTTTGTTTAGCTGCATTATAACCAGTCGCATTAGAAAGCTGAACATCTATTACCTGGTTGGTATTGTCCTGGTGGTAGTAGGTTGCTTCAAAATTGATCCTGTTTTTCAGGAAGCCCAGTTCAACACCTACTTCTTTATTCAAAACGAATTCCGGCTCATAAACTGCGGCTGCTGCCGGTACGGCTGTATTAACCTGGAAACCCAGTACATCGCCATAAGGGAAGAAAGTGGATGCATTGAAAACATTCTCATACGCATAAGCAGGCAATGTTACGTTACCTGTTTTAGAATAGGCACCGCGTAATTTCAGGTAATTGATGAGCTTGCTTGATTTTAATCCGGGTATCACTTCATGCAATAAAACAGATGCGCTGACACCGGGATAGAAGAACCCGATATCTGATTTATTCTCGTATTCGCCGGGTTTTGCCATACGGCTGTCAAAATCATAGCTGGCCGTTGCTTCGAGGAAAGCCCAGTTGTTGAAATCAAATGAGGCACGGCCAAAGAATCTTTCGAGTCTTGTTTTGGCATTATCTACTCCTACAGCAGGCTCGCCTTTGCGAAGCTGGATGGACAGTAAAGTAGCGTTTCCAAGGTTATTACTCCCTGAGCTCAGGAATTTGAAATCAGTTTCACGGTAAGATTGCCCCGCTAATACGTTTACGCCAAACTGGCCAAAACGTTTGGTAGCATTGGCAAATATTTCTGAAGTAAATCTCCTGTTAACAGCATTTGAGTTGGTTACCGCAGAAGTAATATTCAATGTTCCGTGATCTCTTAATGTACCATGGTAGGCAGAATAATTGAAGGCGCCACGTGTCGATTTGGCTTCTGCGTTATCGTAAGTAAGACCTACACGGTAGGTAAAGTTCAGCCATGAAGTAGCTTTGAAATTGAGTTCACCATTTCCAAAGAACTCATCACCACGACCGATTTCCCTGTAATTATCTTTAGCGAAATAAGGAGTCTTACCATTATTGTCAAGATAAGGAGTATAGTATCCATCCGGGCTGGAGAAATAATCAGTTCTCCAATCTTTGAACCGGCTGATATCATAATTACCGGGAGATCCGGTAACGCCATAGTACATCACTACGTTGTTATTGGTAATATTATACTGTGACTGTGTATAACGGATAGTGAATCCTGCTTTGAACTTTCCGTATTCTTTATCGGCTTTCAGGTTAACTGATCTCCTGTCATTTTTATCACCCGGGATAGTTCCCTGGATAGAAACATTCTGTGCGCTGATATAAAAATCACCGGCAGAATAAGAAATATCTGTTTGATTGGTAAGACCGGTTGCATAGAAATTTCTTCTGCCGTCTTTATTATTTGTATAAGGCAACATTAGCTTTTCTCCATTGGGACCGTCCTGTCCAAATTGCCTGATAGATCCATCAAAAGGATCACCCCAGCTTTGTTGCTCGATAGGCTCCCATATACCATTGCCATAAGCATCCTGGGAATACCCACCACCATAGATCGTCTGGAATTTTGGCAGGTATGAAACTTTTTCCCATTGTGTGGTATGGCTGAAAGTAACAGCGGGTCTTGCTTTATTACCTCTCTTGGTGGTAACCACAATAGCGCCATTCACCCCATCAGGTCCGTATATCGCGGTAGCTGATGAAGATTTCAGGATCGTTACATCAGCAATATCATTAGGGTTAATGGAATTTAAAAAACCTAATGATAGGGGCACCCCATCCAATACGAGCATTGGCTGGTTATTACCGGTCAATGAACGGATACCTCTTAAAGTGATACGTGTATCGGCAAATACACCACTGTTCGTTGTAGCGACATTCAAACCAGATACTTTACCGGTCAAACCATTTTGCAGGTTCACTACTTTGGCCTGGGTCAATTCACCTGCTTTTACTTTGGCAGTAGAGTAACCGATCTCTTTTGACTGGCGTGAGATACCCAATGCTGTAGTCACTACAACTTCCGCCATTTCAGTAGCACGGGTCTTTAAAGAAATAGTTTGAAACCCAGCTTCGGCAGCAACCGTAACAGGATCAAATCCGGTAGAAGATACAGTCAGCTGAGATCCTTCTTTGATCTTCAAACTGAAGTTCCCGTTCACATCTGCTTTAGTAGCATTTTGAGTTCCTGTTTCCTGGATTGTTGCAAAGGCAATGGGATCGCCTTTGTCATCCCTCACCTGGCCTGTAACGGTCCTGGTTTGGGCAAATGCTAATGTGCATAACGTCATTAGCATCATCAGCAATGATGCAGTTTTTCTCATTTTAACGATAGTTTTAAAAATTAAAATCATTGATTTTCAGAGAGAATCGTCCGTAATCAGAGGCTAAGACATGAAAAGAGACATCTTAGTCATGAATTTTGCTGCGCCAAAATAAAGGTATTTTTAACAAAAACTTGTTTTTCGTTCGAAAAAAAAACCCCTAAAATATGTATCGGACCTGGAATCTAACCTCTGTCTTTTTATTGCCCGGAATCTCATCCAGCCCGGAACCAACAGACTCTTTATCCCTATAAATAGTTTGTGCCCAACGCACCCAAAGAGAAAGCCCATTAGCCAGGTTATGGTTCAGGGTCAGGTAATAGCGGAACCCTTTATCAAAAAAAGCGGGGATGGAATAACTGTATAACACATCATTCTCGTACGCATATAGACGTGAGTCATAGCCATCTGTCTCAAAGTATTGCAGCCTCAATGTTCCTGCATAAGGCTTTAATAATGGCCGGTATATAAAATCAAAAAAAGTAAGGAATCCTTTTTCGCCTTCCGTTCCTTTATTATTATACCAGCTCATCTCGGCCCTGCTGCGGATCGCTATGTCAGGAGTGACGCGGTAATTAAAATGTATCCGCATGTTTTGCCTGGGTAATGGCACCAGGAAATTGATCACAGTCAAATTATCCGGTTGATTACCCTGCTTACTTTCATTCCTGTACCGGATAAATATTTCAGCCTGCTTGTTGGGTAAATAAGTAAGCTGTGCTAAAAAATCAGTTCCCTGGCTGGGTGCGTCCACCTGGTATTTAAGCCAGGGGAATTTGAATATATCTGCATACATATCCAATCGCCAGGCAGCAGATGGACGAATATTAATGCCTGCATAAAAGCCATGCTCATTGGTTGGGTAAGTATTCTCTGTAAAAGCATTCCCGTTCACCGCCTGGTATTCTTTGCTGATGCTCCTGTGCAATAAAGAAATATCTGCCCGCGGATCAACACTTATCAATAGCCCGTTAATAAATGCTTTATTGAAATTTTTATCGGCCGCGGCTTCCCCAAAGAAGTGAATATTTTTATACGTATAGCTGTAATCAACACTCAGGTTATACCATTGCTTTCCATTAATGGCGTAAAGATTATAAGGCTCTTCCTCTTTTTGAACAGGAGAAGAGAAATTATAACAGATACCATTGACACCAACATGGAACCTGCTTGCCCGCCCGGCAGGCGGGTTGCCATAATATTTTATACTTCCTCCGTATGCAATCTGGCCCAGCTTCTTGCGGTCAGCTATTTCAGCGGGAGTACGATGATAGCCCGAGGTCTGAATAGAAGAAATGAAATCCTCATCGCTGAGGGTGTCCGTTACAAAATTCGCATCCACTTTACGGATAGATGCAAAGGTGGTTGCTTCTATCTTCCCTTTTCTTATCGTGATCCCCGCACCGCGATGAAAATAAATTTCGTTTGCGGAATTAAAAGGGCGGAGTACCGGCGACTGCCGTTTGATACCCATTACATCCACACTTTTCTTAAAGGCAAGACTTTGCCATTGTATCAAACCCTGTCCCATGTTCACGGTAAAATCACCGATCGCCAGGGCCTGCATGATCCCGGTCTTCCGGGCAAACAAATGAAAAGAGTAAAAATCAAAACCCTTGCTTTGTGCGCCTTTAAAGAATTGTTCGCCTGCATCTTTATCGCCTACCATACCAAACTGTAATAAATTTTTATAGATATAGTTGTAACGAAAGAATAATCGCTGCGGGCTGCCCAGGTATTTTGTACCGGGAGTTGATTTGTCAAACCCCTTTGATTCTTCCAGTACCTGCGACACCCGTAACAATAAACTATGATCACCTGACCTGATACGATCCCCGAAATCTTCTGTAATTGAAACCGGCGAACTAATTATTATAAACGGCAATAGTTTGCGGATAGTAGTTATATCCCAGGTAGGAACAGCTTGTAATTCGTAAATATGAACAAGGTTCCCAAACAACCTGCGGTAAGCAATAAGATTATCTGCCTGCAGATCGGAAACGATCCTTAATTCTTTTAATTCTGATGCAGTGACCGTATTAAGATTCATCGGGTATCTCCTGAAATAGACCAGTTGCTGCAGGTAAGAATCATCTTCCGGTTCTGCCTGGTCAGCATCAGTAAGGTTTTCCAGTTTCTGTTCAATCGTAGGTGGCAGATCCTGTCCGCTACTTCTGAACGGGTGAAGAAAAACTGCACCTATCAAACCGGTTACTATAATAAATGACCTTATCAATTGATTTTCCTGTTAATCCTCTTTAGCAGTTTGGGGTTTGAAGTTGAATAATATAAGCAGGCCCGGCGTGACGCCCAACTGCGGGTGATAGTTTGTTGTCACATCAAGCCTGAACGATTTTAGTAACAACCCAATGCCGATAAATGCGGATGAAGTGGCAGATGACATACCTGCCCTTGCTGCTAATTGCGGGATGAACTTATATTGCATCCCTGCATTTACATTTACCGGCTGATCTTCTTCCTTTACTACTTCCATACTGAAGAAAAATTTTTCGGAAGCATCATATCCAAAGCCCAGTGTATAAACCGATGGTAATTTCTCCTGCTGATCTTTACCGAATTTTCCGCCAGCAGGATTATTGATATGAAAGCCGGCATGCAGCTTATCAGATACATGAAAAATACCGCCGGCTTCAAAACTAATGGCTGATGCACTGCCATAACCGGCGATACGTATACCATTATAGTTGAATTGAATTCCTATATCGGCCTTGCTGCCGAGTTTTCGTGCATAAGCCAGGCCTATTTGTGTTTCGTTGTAATCGCTGAATCCTGAATAGGCTGTTTTCAATCCGAAATTGCCTGAATGAGTGGGCAAT
>DATDIX010000380.1:0-4812 GCA_036520835.1 Chitinophagaceae bacterium
TGGGAAGATGAAGGTATAGTTGTGATCAGTAGAAATGTTGATGTATTGGTGTCTAAATTACGTAAGAAATTAAGCGATGATAACTCCTTTAAATTTATTAACGTACATGGCAGGGGTTACAAATTTATTATTGAGTAGATACCAGGTAAAAATCATGTAAAGTGTAAAACAAATCAGATTGTTTGATTAATACTTTGTCAATTGTGATGAGTGGTCTGATTTAGATTTACACGATTTCGTTTCAACCTATTTCAGGACGTTAGAGGCTCATAGCTTGCGCCCAACGGTCAGGGCTTTTTGCTGTGCTGATATTCCGTGATTCGTCAGCCCGAACCGAAGCTGAGTAAAGTTAATGAAGATGATGTTATATTCTTTTGCTGAGATTTATTCGTCCAGCCCGGACTACAGATGATAAGCGAACGGGACGATAAGTTAATATTCTTCAGCCAGCATAGCCCCATGTTAGCGGCTGTTTTTTAGAATGAGGTAGGTCTTGATATCGGATTTCTCCTGACTAAACACTTTTTTCGCTTTGTTTTGTAAAAAGAACTTGGAGTCGTTTTCGTAAATGACATCAAAGGTGTCTAATCTAATTATAGTTGAATCGAATAGCAAATTAGGTTTGTCAGTTAATGCAATTTTATAGGGAGCTCCGCCACCATATTTGCTTGGAATTTTTGGATAGAAATATTTTCCGAAAAGGAAAGCAAAAACAATTAAGAAGATAATATCCTGAGTCATGCCAAGTTTGTAGTTATTGTCTCCAATGTCACCAATGGTTAATATCGTCTTTGCCCCAAGTACCAAAATGGCAATCCACAAATAATAAACTACCGGATTATGTCGTGAATAGAAATAGATAATTACCGCCATTAGAATTATAGGCGGCAATGTAATGAGAAGAATTGACTTTGTATTTTGTGGTTTCTTATAGGATGCCCAAAACATATAAATGACTAATACCAATTTTAGAAATATTAATATTAGAGACAAAGTCGGATTATCTTCAAAAATTGTATTTTTTTCAAGGAAGACTGGAATCAGCAAAAATACAAGAATATGTAAAATGTATATAGCTAACAAAACTGAAGGCCAAGATTTTCTAAGATCGTCAGACATCGTTTCCGGACGGTAACAGAAGTATACGGAGAGAATTGCAAGAGTCAAAAGAGTTATAAGTAAAATTCCAGTCTTTAGAAACGTTAGGTTTAAAATGTTATACTCGGAGAAGTTATAGTTTGTCAGATAACCATTAATTACAAAAAAACCAAGAATGTAAGCGAATGGTGTCACCTTCAAAACGATGTCAAATATTTTTTTGAATTCTGTCATAAAATAGCCGCTAACTCATAAATATACGACATTCCTTTTTCAGATATTGCTTACCTTTCAATGTGTTAGTGAACAAAAGAAGACAACAAAATACATAAACACGCAGTTGAATATCGGGCTTGTAAACTGGCGGGAAGCCTGCCTTTTTAATTTCCCGGTCATATTACCAGCTTCTCCAACTTTCCCAACCACACCTCCCCGATCGTTGCTCCCAACCCCGCAACTTCCGGCACTTTCACCACACCATCCTTTTCATAAACGATTCCTCCTGTTACCGGGTCTTCCACAAACATCAATGCCGTATCAAAATCATAATGCTCTATCACCGGGCTGCAAAGCGAGAAATGAGCAAAAGCTGTCATCGCCAGTCTTGATTCCATAAAAGCGCCAACCTGCAAATGCATAGCAGCGGCTTCGGCCAGCTTTACCATCTTTAATGCTTTAAAAATGCCGCCGGATTTTCCCAACTTGATATTTAAATAATCACAGGCCTGTAGTTGTATCAATCTTTCAGCATCATGCTCATCGCCACAGCTTTCATCGCTCATGATGGGGATGGGGCTCGCTGCTCTTACTTTCGGCAATTGCATAAAATCCCATCGCGGTATTGGTTCTTCGCAATGCTGTATATCATACCGGCCCAGCGCCTGCAATGTCCTGATCGCTTCATCAACAGACCATCCCTGGTTGGCATCAATACGTAAAGGAATGTTTTTGCCCACTGCTTCACGGATCGCTTTTATTCTTACCAAATCGAGTTCGCCATTGTTTCCCAGTTTTATTTTAATCGCAGGATAACCCTCTTCTTTTATCTTCAGGGCATCGGCAGCCATTTTTTGCGGATCGCCAATGCTGACAGTATAATCGGTAATGATCGTCTTATTATTTTTGCCACCCAGGAATTTGTATAAAGGAACAGCAGCATGCTGCGAAGCAATATCATACAGGGCCATGTCAAAAGCGCTTTTGATACTGGTATTGCCATAGATCAGTTTGTCCATAGCAGTAATGCAAGCTTCAATGTCCAGCGCATTTTTTCCTTTTAATAGTTTGGCGAAATATTGACCAACTACAAAACAGGTATCCACGCTTTCACCATTGATGCTCATAAAAGGGCTGCATTCCCCATAGCCGGTAATGCCTTCTTTGGTACGGATGATGACCAGCAGGTTCTCTGCATTATAGATCGGCCCTAATGAAATAACAAAGGGTTCTTTCAGCGGAATGAAAAGTTTGTAAAGTTCTACCTGTTGAATGGTGATCGTTGCTAAGTACATGTTGTGAATATGAATGACTAATAAAATAAGATGCGGATACCGGCATTGGCCGATCCTACCAGGGGTGCATCCTCGTTAACTAAAAGATACTTGCTGGGATAATCGGATGTGGGTATCAATATCCGCCCTTCGAGGTAAAAATAAATATTGGCGCCCATATGCAGTTCAACACCCAGCCCGGTATCTAATGTCAGCCGTTTGAAATTGGCTTTGCCCTCATATACGGGAATACTATAGACAGCAGTGTCAATGACCGGCTCATGTGTATTGACCACCTTCCCGAGCATTATTCCCAAACCGGCATAGCCGTACAGGTTCCATTTTTCGCTGTTGGCTGCTCCTTTCAGGTATCGTTTCCAGCCCATGGAAAGATGTTTGTACCGTACCGCCGCATTGTTATTGAAAGGGATATCCTGTGGTGTTGTCGCACCTGATTTGGCTGTGGCCGTTAGTTCGTTAGTGAATTCTCCATCAGAAGAATAGCCTGCCCATACATAGAACCCGTTTTTTGGACTAAGGTGAAAATGCAGATAAGCCGTTTGCCCGATCGCCCAGTATTGCTGATCTTCTTTGAAACTGCGTATTACATTCACGTCAGTAGAGATGCTGAAGCCGGTATATTGTGAAAACGCAGTAAAGGCAATGAATAAGGCAACAGGGAGTGCTGATATTTTTTTAACGTAAGGCAACAGTGTAATTTAAAACGAATTTATCTTTTAATGACAACCACTTTTCACGGGCAGTTAGCTGATCACGAAATCAAAAAAACTGTCCCGAAAGCCAGTATGAACACAGAGTAACAGAGATTTTTGAGTTTCACAGAGAAAATGAAATTTAAAATCATTCCTCCGTGTTTCTCTGTCATTCAGTGTCTCTGTGTTGAAATCAGTTTTAAAACAGTCCCTTAAAAATACAGCTGTTTTATTTATTTCACCAGCTTCAGTTCTTTGATGATATTGGAAGCGCCGCCTAATTTATCAATACACCAGAGTACATAACGGATATCCACGTTGATGGTACGATTGAGGTCTTTATCAAATGCGATCTTATGGCTTAATGCTTCATAGTTACCGTCAAATGAAAGACCGATCAGTTCACCATTGCCGTTCAGTACGGGAGAGCCGGAATTACCACCGGTAATATCATTGGTGGTGATAAACCCGATCACCAGGTCTTTGCGGAGCTTATCTGCATACTGACCGAAATCTTTTTTCTTTATCAATTCGATCTGCCTTGCAGGAAGATCGAATTCGTAATCGCCTGCTTTGTATTTTTCCAACAGACCGGCTGAGGTAGTGATATAGTCATAGGACACAGCGTCCCTTGGCCTGTACGATTTCACCGCGCCATAACTTACCCGCATGGTAAAAGTGGCATCCGGGTACATCATCTTTGCTTTTACCGGGTCCATTTCCATGATGCCTTTCAGGTAGAGCCGGCCGTAGTCCATATTGCGGGTACTGAACTGCTGGAAAAATGAAAAGTATTTGCTGTTATAATTGTTCGTATAAAATGCACTTATATGATTAAATGCCGGGTCTGCCTGTAATACGGCCGCATCAGGCTTGGCAATAAAAGCATTCCATTTTGCATCATCAAATATCATGGTCTTGCTGAAGATGTCTGCTGCATATTTTTTATAAGTGTTCTCATCCGACAGGCTGCCGTATTGATTTTTCAGGCTGCCATAAAAACCAACCGGGTGCTGTTCTTTATCTATATCAGTATAGAACAGCATGGTGATGGCTGCTACTATATTCTGGTCAGAAGCTTTGTTCTCTTTTTCCAGAAATGTTTTCCGGTATGCGACAGCCGCTTCGATCGCTCTTTTCCTGTCAGCCGCTGTAGAGCCGGGTTTGATCAATGCATTTTCAATCGGCACCAGGTAACTGTTTATAAATGCCATCAAGGGGGAACCCAAAATTCCTTCATTCATGTACACCCGTTGCCGGGCATATTTTTGCCAGGCATTGTACGCTTTTTCCCAATCGGTAAAAAGATCCTTGTATTCGGGTTTGTCTTTTGCCCAGGCGATGAACTTTTCTTCGAATTTTTTCTTTTGCCCGTACACATCATATTTCAATAACTGTTTTGTTTCCCCGTCATAAAATTTCCAGTAGTTAGCCGTACTGGCATAGGATGCGGCCAACTGTAGTTTTGTCGCCGGGTCTTTTTTCATTTCTTCCATCATATGCTTCAGCCT
>DATDIX010000381.1:0-10422 GCA_036520835.1 Chitinophagaceae bacterium
GCTACCAGGAATGCTTCCTTATTCAATACATGGGTATAGCCTTTCTCTTTTGCTACGGCCTTAACGGCATTATATACTTCCGCGTAGATCGGTGACAGCAATTGATTTTGTTTAGCCTCCATCGCCTGCTGGGAAATTTGCTGCCAGTTCTGGATCTGGTAAATGAGACCCGGTAACTTTTTTGCTATCTCTTCTCTTACCGACTTAGGGGTCTTTGTTGAATCCCTGTAGAGACTATCATTAAACTGGTACTGCTCTACTATGCTGGCATACTCCGGCTGGATGGTATCTCTTTGATAAAGCTCGAGTAAAGAGTCGAGTTTAGCAGTAGCCGGCATCAGCGCTACTACATCATCTACCCGGATATACCCAAATTTTGTTTGTGCCATAGCGCTGCCTGTTACCAACAAGCCAACCACTACTGCAAGAACTTTCAATTTTTTCATAACTGTGATTTTCTTTTTCCCGGATCACGGGGGCTTTTATTGTTTTGATTTATCGTTTGCTTTGAATAGAGTACTTATTTCAAAAATCGGTTGCCCGTTTATTTTTCTTTAACAATTACTATCATTAATTCCTGACACCCAGTTCCTTTAATACATCTTCACTTTTATCCAATTTGGGGTCGGCAAAGATAATGGTAATTCCCTCACTTTTATCCAGCACAAAATCATAGCCCCTCGCTACGGATAACTTCTGTACGGCGTTGAATACTTTGTCCTGTATGGGCTTTATCAGTTCCTGTCTTTTTTTGAACAAATCGCCTTCAAAACCAAAGCGTTGGCGTTGCAGATCCCTTAACTCCTTTTCTTTCAGGAACAGTTGGTCTTCTCTTTTCTTCTTCAGGTCATCGCTCAGCATTACCTGCTCAGCTTCATAATCTTTATACATTTTGTCTAAACTAACTTGTTTTCCATCAATATCTTTTTGCCAGTCGGCGGCAATAGCATCCAGTTGTTTTTGTGCTTTGGAATAATCCGGCATTTTATCAAGGATGTACCGGGTGTCGATAATAGCATACTTCTGTGCCATTGAAGCTGAAGCTAAAAGCAGAAAGCTGCAGGTTATAAACAGTATCTTCTTCATTATTAAACGTTTTATTTATTAATAAAAGATGATGAATGCCTTTATATAGTTGGCAGATACAATAAGCTCCGGCATTTTACTATTCACCATTGACCACTCATCACTTACTATTCCGGTTCAAATCCAAGCATAAATGTAAACCGTGAAGCATCTTTTAACGCACCACCCGGCGTAATACGATCAAGCCCGATACCATAATCAAAGCCAAGCAAACCAAACATCGGCAGGAAGAAGCGCATACCTACACCGACACTGCGACGCAACCTGAACGGGTTATACTCCTGGTAATTATACCACCCGTTTGCTGCCTCAAAAAATGCCAGTCCATAAATAGTGCTGCCCGGGTTTGTTACCAGCGGGTACCGCAATTCTAGCTGGTATTTATTAAAAATTGTAAAGAATTTGCTGGCATTTTGCTGATCAGGATTTACGGTGGGATCAGAGGATTCATAAACAGGATAGCCGCGGTGCGCAATGATGTCGTAGCCCAGTAACCCAAAATTATTTGTCAGACCTGCATCCCCAACCTGGAATCTTTCAAACGGTGAAAAGTCAAGCTTTTTATTGTAACGGCCCATGAAGCCGTACTTGGCAGCCAGCTTTAGTACAAACTGGCGGCTCTTATCCGCTCCCGTTGGTTTACCAATGGGTACGTACCATTCAGCATTGAAACGCCATTTGTGATATTCCGGCTTCTCATAAGGATTATCAGAATAAACAAGATCCGGGTTTATCAATGTATATGGCGGTGTAAGCTGAACACTTGCTAAGAAATTGGAACCGCTTCTTGGGAAAATAGGATCGAATACGGATGAACGCTGCAGGGCAATTTTTATGCTGAAGTTGTTGGAGATCCCATCCTCAACCCCTTCAAAAATGGGATAATTCCTCGTTTCATACTTTGTGAAATTCATTGTATACACAACGCTGAAATAATCGTCCGGCCATTTCAACTGCTTACCCAGTGCAATAGAAAATCCATTTACTTTAAGATAGTTGGTATCAGACTTGGCATCATCAAATTGTCCTGTCAGGGGATTATAGGCATTTGAGTATTTGCTGTTGTTATAGCCAATAGTGAATGAATTCCTTTTCTTGCCACCGAGCCAGGGCTCAGTAAACGAAAAACTATATGACCGGAATGCCTTGCCATTTGACTGAACACGAACACTCAACTTTTGCCCGTCACCTGTAGGTAAGGGATCCCAGGCTGATTTCTTCCAGATATTCTTAATGGAAAAATTGTTGAACGTTACACCAAGTGTTCCTGTTAAACCGATACCACCGCCCCAACCGGCAGATAATTCCAGTTGGTCAGATGATTTTTCTTCCAGTTTCCAGTTAATATCTACAGTGCCGTCTTCTGCGTTGGGAACTACACCGGGGTTGATCGTTTCCTGGTTGAAATAATTAAGATTGGCCAGCTCACGCTGGGAACGGATAAGGTCGGTACGGCTGAACAACTCCCCGGGAATTGTTCTTAGCTCACGCCGGATCACATGGTCTTTTGTCCTGTCATTTCCCGAGATGGTTACATTCTTGATCCTTGCCTGTGGCCCTTCCGTGATCCTTATTTCATGATCAATTGTGTCGTTATATACAGCGGTCTCAACGGCTTCTACTCTAAAGAACAGGTATCCGTCATCCATATAATACCCGCTGATATCGCCACCTTCCTGTGTCAGTTCTTTTCCAAGACGCTTGTTTAATATGTCAAGATTATAAATATCGCCTTTATTAATGCCAAGAATTACGTTCAATAAAGAATCAGGGTATTTTGCATTACCCTTCCAGACAATATTGCCAAAATAGTATTGTCTTCCTTCACTTACTTTGATATCAACATTTATTCTATTTGGACCCATGAGGGTATCGGAAAGAATTGTGTCGGCCACTATTTGTGCATCGCGGTAACCAAGGGAATTATAATATTTTAATATCCTCTCTTTATCTTCCTCAAATTTGACGGGGTTGAATTTTGAAGAGCTGAACATCGTGAACCTGGCGTACGGATCGAGCAAGATCTTTGTTTTAGTGAACGACAAAAAACCCCAATCCTTTCTATATTCCTTAAAGCTTAACTTCTTTGTTTCTCCATATGGGCTCGGAACTGTTGTGGGGTACAACGTGAGCTTACTCATCTCTTTGGTTCCCTTTAATTGCTTTTTGATCTTGAGTTCTTCTACATTTTCGTTCCCGAAAATTCTAACCTCATCAATATGTACTTTGCCGCCCTTGATCACATAGATGTTGATCAAATTTGAGTTGACAAAAGAAGGGTCTGGCTTCTCTTCTATTTTTACCACTACATTCTGAAAACCTTTATCCCGGTAATATTTTGTCGTAACCTCCACAATGTTCCTGCGCATGTTTTCAGTAATGATCGTCTGTTTGGCCAGCCCGATCTTTCCCTGCAATTCTTCTGATTCAGATTTTTTGGGGCCAATGAATTTGAAATTTCCAAGCCTGGGGCGTTCCGAAACGCTTATTTCGATCCAGATTTTGTCGTCCTGCACTTTAGTGATAAAGATCTGAACATTGGAAAAAAGCCTTTGCCGCCAAAGGTTTTGGATAGCTCTCGCAAAAACATCGCTGCCGGGTATGGTTATTTTGTCCCCTACCTGTATGGCGGAAATTGACAGCACTATTGATGTATCTAAATGATGAATACCGGTAATAACGACCCCGGCTACTGTATATTCTTTGGGGATACGGGCATTCTCAATCGCTAAAAGGTCGGGATCAACTGATGTTGGTTTTGAAGTATCTTCCTGTGCCTGTAGGGTAAATACAGATGCACCTGCAGCAATCAAAAAAAAACTGATACGAAGTAAAAAATGTCGCATGTTATATAGTTCAGTCAATCATAGCCCTGCTGAGCAGGAGCGCAATCAGCTTGTTATGTGTTTCTTATAAATATGCCGCAAGCTTTGTTGCCGCGGCAAATTAACGGTAAATATCGAAAGTGTTCAGGCAAGACTGTCAAAGAAGTCATAAAAGTCATTGGGGTCAAATCAGTTATTGAAAATACCCTTAGACCATTTGACTTTGATGACTCATTGACTGACTGACTCTTTACTCACCTGCTCACCGGTTTTTCCAAACCTCCTCTCCCGGCCCTGGAAATCAACAATGGCCTCGTAGAGGTTTTCTTTCCTGAAATCAGGCCAGCGAACGTTGGTGAAATACAATTCAGCATAAGCCAGCTGGTAAAGTAAAAAGTTGCTGATCCGGAATTCCCCGCTTGTCCTGATCATCAGTTCTGGATCAGGGAAATTGCTGGTAGTCAGAAATTTTTGTAATACATTTTGGTCTATTGCCTCTACCTGCAGCTTACCTTCTTTTACTTCATGGGCAATATTCTTGACGGCATTCAGCAATTCCCATCTTCCGCTATAGCTTAATGCCATGACGAGGTTTAATCCCGTATTATTTTTAGTAATCTCAAGCGCTTCATCGAGTTCTTTTTTTGCATACCCCGGTAACATACTCATATCACCGATCACATGCAGCCGGATATTATTCTTATGCAATGTTTCCGCTTCCTGCCTGATGGTATTGACCAATAACTCCATCAGTCCCACTACTTCATACTCAGGTCTGTCCCAATTTTCAGTAGAAAATGCATAGAGAGTAAGATATTCAATACCTAATTCAGCACAACCTTCCACAATATTCCTGACACTTTCTACTCCATGAAAATGACCAAACAAGCGGTCCTGGCCCTGCTCTTTTGCCCAACGACCATTCCCATCCATAATGATAGCTATATGGCGGGGAAGGTGGTCCTTATCTATCTTTTCCAGTAGCTGTGACATATTAAATTTCAGGGGAGCAAAGGTAACAGATTAGGCGGATTCAAATGGATTTTGATTATAAAAGAGGCGAACGGGTAATCAACAGGAAAACAGGGAATATACGGAGTGCTACCTGGCACGACCAGCTTTGTAACATAAGTCATGGCAATGGACTTTTGTTCAAGTACATCATCCGTTCTATCATTTTAAAATAATGCCCGCAAATAGGGAACTAATCCGCTGTGGGACACCTGTAAGACTGCAGATTGAAAGTAAGGTGAATCATGGCTGTAATAAACTGGTCTTTCTGCTTGCTATTACCCCGCTGACGACCGGGTATGCCAATGGGAGTTCCTGTCTCATAAGACCTGTCATGTAAATAGTAGGCGGGTGGTGCCGGTAACTGTGAAGCCGGATCCCAAAATGCCAATGGATCCACATATGTTGTACTTACATCATCAAGGTAGTCAGTGGTGGTAACACGATGTAAAATTTCGAATGCAATATTCATTCTGTCATTGATCGCATATTTTACCCCTGCTCCTATTGGAAAACTAACTGCCATGGTGCTATAGGGTTTACGATCAGGATACAGGCTGCTGCCTTGTCCCTCTGTTCCTTCCTGTCGTAAAAAGTATTTTTCTCCACCCAAATAAGCGTAGGGATCGTAACTGAATACTCCTACACCAAGCGTAACATAAGGAGTGAAGTTGTATCCGGGTTCGCCGGGCATAAAACGGAAGAAGTTAAAATCACCCTGCAGCGCCAGCTCCCACACATTGCTGTTAAAACTCAGGTTGCGGCGATACATATATTCGTTGTGGGTATTATACACATCAGAATACCCAAGCTGGGCATAAGTAGCGCCTATACGTGCGGATATATAATTGCCAAAGGTCTTACGAAAAAAAATAGTGGCGGCCGGTTTGAGCCTGTTAAGACGGGCACGGGTATTCAGATCACCAAAATAATGCCCGGTACCCAGGCCAATACCAAACTCGCCTTCCTGCACGATAGCATCCTGGGCAGCAGTATTATTACTAATGGTAGTAAAAACTATAACTGCAGTTGTACAAACTGCAAAAAACTTCATCCTCATAGATCAGTAATAAATAGTCCGGAATAATAATAATAGAACGGAAAAATAGTTATTTTCTTTCATTCAACTGTCACTAAATTCCAGAGAAACCAGACAATTGGCAACAGGCAAAGGCTGCTTAAACCGGAGGTGCTTAATCCCTTTGCATTTTGATTTAAGGCTAATTCCGTTTATCGAGCCCCCATGTCAGCTTATTATGAATGGTTTGCAGGAAGTTATTTTCACTAAGCCTTACAAGGTTTACCGGGAAACTTTCTTTACGAACTGCTAACTGGACACTTCTGCCTACAATTTCCCTGCGGGAATCAAGGGCGCAGATAATGTTTTCAGAACGGCTTTCGACTTCAAAAGAGATGATATTATCATCCGGAACAATAATGGAGCGGACATTCAGGTTATGAGGAGCTACGGGGGTTATGACAAAGCTTCCGGAGTCCGGAAATACGATCGGGCCGCCACAACTTAATGAATACCCTGTTGACCCGGTTGGAGTAGCTACTATCAGGCCGTCAGCCCAGTAAGTATTCAGGAACTCCCCATTAAGATATGTATGTATTTTGATCATAGGATCCGTATCCCTTTTATGAACTGAAAATTCATTGAGCGCATACGGAACCTCGCCGAATAAGGGAAGGTCGGCATCCAGGTGTATCATTGTTCTCTTATCAACGATATAAGATCTTTTTGCAATTGCCTTCATGGCCGTTGTTACTTCATCACGTCCGATACTGGCCAGGAAACCTAATCTTCCGAAATTAATACCCATCACCGATACATTCCTGTCCCTTACCAATGTCACGGTATCTAATAAAGTTCCGTCCCCGCCAAGGCTAATGATAAATTCAATTTCTTCAGTGAGGTGTTCTGCCAGGGAGAATGTTTTAGTATCTGGAGGCAGGTTGATCTCATTCCGTATCTGATCGTAAAAATGTTGCCAGATAACAGGTTCTATTTTTTGCTTTACCAGTTCATCAAAAAAACCCTGTACTTCACCCCGCTGTACCTGCTCCATCACCCTGCTGTAGATTGCTGCCTTCATTTTTAAAAAATAATGTTTCTGTGTATAAATAGACCGTTTTGTCCTAACTGGTTAAATGAGAGCTCGAACTTCAGGACAACATCATATAATGTAAATATATCAATACCAAAACCACCGGAGTAGAGCATTTTATTGGTTAGAAAATTTTCCCCTGGCTCAGGATCATACGCAATGCCTGTATTCCCATATGCCTTAGCATAAAAAGTAAACGGAATACGCAAAGGATCTTTTTTCTTTCCGCCCGGTCCTTTTATACTGACTGTAAACAGTTTTCGTGTATAGGTTGCCTTGAGAACAGCGGATGCCACTCCATCAACGACATAATACTCATACCCCTGCATATACATACTGCCATACCCAAGTGCCCGTTTGGTGTAGTATGGTTGTTTAAATGGCAATTTGAGCAATCCGTTGGCTGAAAGGCTGAAGAATGAGCTTTTACCTGTTGGCCAGCTTCCAAGACCTCTTGCTGAGAGTTGCCAAACATTAATCGCACTACTGATTCCTTTTTTACTAACATATACTTCGCCTGCATATCCTTTGGATGGGTAGGGAATATAATCAAGGTCATAGTAGGCCATTGAATAATATATATCAGGGAAAGCAACCCGTTTCCTGGATTCAGGGAAATAACCCGGATTTAATGTATGAATCGTGTCACTTATTTCTTCACGGATATAAGCAATTCCGAAACGATGCCTGGTTTTGATAGCCCGCCTGTATGTGGCTTCTATACTGGCATTAAGAAAATTTCTTACAAAAGTCTCATCCTTCAAAAATTCCTGTTTATTGTCGATCGTACTATAGTTCATTTCCTTGTTCTTGCCCGTTGCAAAACCAGCATTCATGCCCCACTTCATTTTCTTATCAATATAAAGCCTGTCGTAACTAATGGAAAATTGTTTTGTATACCCGCTCATCAGCCAGAACCTGAGTTTATCATTCCTGCCTGTTGCATTATTGTACAATACTTTGATCCCGTAATTTGCCCGTGAAAGGTCTGCTTTTTGTTCTACCAGCCACTGGTTAAGGTTCCGGTCCACCGGTTTAAAATAGGGTACCGGGAAAATATACCAGCGTTCTCTCACCTGTACCAGGACATCTATTTCATATCCATCAAACGTTTTCAGCGACACAATAACTGTATGAAATAACGATGTATTCATTAATTGCCGCCGGCCTGTTTCAAACTTTTCGACCAATACCTGCAACAAAAAAGAATCGCCCGGTTTGAAAGGAATTTCGCGGAGAATGATATCAGCCCTTGTTCTTTTATTTCCCTTTATTTCAATGTTACGAACCTTAAACGATGTCTCGCCGGAACGGGTAACCGGCAGTTTTGAGGAGTCAATTGCAGCGGGGGAGACAGGAGAAATACCCGGCAATAGCGTATCACCATTGACAGGCACCTGTGCATGCACAGCGTGACAGCAAGCCATCGCTAATAAGAGCCAGAGACAATATTTTATTTTACTCAGCATCAAAAAAAGACCGCAGAGTCCTCTAAATTAACCGCAATTTTTCATCTGCAACGAAAGGCGGGGCAAAAAATGATCAGATCTTCAGGTAATTCATCAGGTTATCATAATTACTGCGCAGCTCATTGGCATATAACTCTTCTCCAAAGAAGTATTTTATATCATATTCATAGCGCTGAAAAGCAGCCACAACATCTGAAATATCCGGCTTATTGATGCGGATAGTAACACGCATTAAACCGGTCTCAGGGTTATTGAAGGTGTTTAGTTGGGTGATCTGTGCATCATTTGTTTCCAATATCTTGGATATCTCACTGAACGAATATTGGTTACCCGGTATTTCCAGGACAAGGAGGCCTCCGGGTTCATTCAGGCTCATAAATTCCGAAGCATGTTTCAACAGGTCACTATACACTACTGCGCCGGCAATATCATTTTCATTATCTACAATTGGTACGACACTTAACCCGTTTTCAGCGGCCACCTGGATGGCTTTTAAGAAATGTTCGTCGCTTTTTACCGAAATGACAGCAAAGGATTGCTCCAACTCGCTTAAGGATGTATGTTCATTTTCTGCCAGCAGCAGGTCATCTTCACTGATGATACCCATGTATTTTTCGCCATCTACAATGGGAAGATGTGTGACCTGGTTATCATTCATCAGTTGCAATGCCTGGTACACTTTATCCTGCAGCCGCAGGTAAGGAAGTGTTTGAGATAATAGATCAACTGTTAACATGGATAGCGGCTTTAGTTTTTCATAAGACCCCAACGGTCAGGCAACTGTTGCAGGTTCATTGAGCTTTTTTAAAAATTTATGCAGGATCGCATTGAACTCATCCGGCACTTCCATCATCGGGGCATGACCACATTTATCTACAAAATAGAGTTCGCTGTTGGGGATCAGCCTGTTAAACTCCCTGGCCACAAATGGCGGGGTGATCGTATCATTATTTCCCCATATTAATAACGTCGGTTGTTTGATTTGATTGAGTTCCTCCCCTAAATTATTTCGGATAGCGCTTTTTGCTAAAGCAATTATCTTAATGACTTTCAGCCTGTTATTGGTAATACTATATACTTCGTCTACCAGTTCCTTGGTAGCCATATTCGGGTCATAAAAGGTCAGCTCTGTTTTTCGCTTTATATATTCATAATCCCCTCTTTTAGGATAGCTGTCTCCCATACCGTTTTCGAATAAACCTGAACTGCCTGTAAGGATAAGAGATTTTACTCTTTCAGGATGCTTCAGGATATGCACCAACGCAACATGCCCACCCAGTGAATTTCCAAGAAGATGAACATCCTTTAATTGCCTGGCCTCTAAAAAACGGTTTACAAATTTGGCCAACCCTCCCACACTTGTATGCAGGATATCCATATCCAGCAAAGGAAGTATGGGTACGATCACCTTATTATAATTACGGAAATATTCTATCAGGTTTTGAAAGTTACTTAATGCCCCAAACAGTCCATGCAGAAGCACTAATGGTTCCCCATTACCTTCTTCGATGTATTTGAATTTTTCGTGCTGTTTTATCTCGTAACTCATTTTCCCCGGTGGCAATTAATTTTTGCTAAAATAATCGTTTTGCTGCAAAAAAACTCGTGTAAAGATACCTAAGGCCCTCGCCCTGCAAAGATAACAGACTGATGGCCACTTTAAAAGATAAGTTTGCCACGGACAGGGTTATGACCGGGAATTTGCATATAAGAGATGCAGGTAATACCGCTGCATAGGTCTGAAATACCATGTCATTAAAAGCAATATACCTGTTATAGCGCTGAATGCCCAGTTGTTGGGATAAAATACGCCAATAGCTACAAGGACAAGTATTACTCTTATACACTCAAGATAGAATATCCATCTGCGCTGATCCAATATAGCGCCGCTATTAACCAGGCTTATCAAAAATTTACAAA
>DATDIX010000382.1:0-7736 GCA_036520835.1 Chitinophagaceae bacterium
TGTGGCTATTTAGAAAATCCACCGCGACTTTCTTATCTCGGCATGATCTCTTCCTGGCTGGGTGGCTCTGTGTTCTGGATCAAATTCTGGCCTTCCTTATTCGGAGCACTGACTCTCATCATTTCCTGTATGCTGGTTGCAGAATTTGGCGGCAAGCGTTTTGCCCAATTCATTACCGGTCTTTGTATCCTCACCGGTGCATTCGTCAGAATACATTCGCTTTTTCAGCCCAACATACTGGATATTTTTTTCTGGACGCTGTCTGTTTATTTTATTGTCCGTTATATCAATTCTGATCAAAAGCGGTTTCTCTATTTATTTTGTATCAGTCTTGCTTTAGGTTTTTTAAGTAAATACTCCGTCGTATTTATTGCCGCAAGCATCCTGCTAACCCTTCTTATCAGCAGGCACAGAAAACTATTTGCTGAAAAAAAATTCTACCTCGCTGCATTGATCGCATTGCTTATTGTGCTGCCGAATATATGGTGGCAATATGATCATAACTGGCCGCTGATCCATCACATGGAAGAATTGCAGGAAACCCAGCTGAAATATTTAAACCCTGCCGATTTTATCAAAGACCAGTTTCTCTTTTTACTTCCGGCTGTATTTGTATGGATAACCGGGCTGGTATGGTTGTTTAAAAACAGGCAGTGGCGTTTCCTGTTCTTTACTTATTTTTTAGTGATCATCCTTTTATTGTTTGGCCGGGGCAAAAGTTATTATTCAATGGGCGTGTATCCCATGTTGCTCGCCGCCGGGGCAGTGGCTATAGAAAAATGGTCATCTGCAAAACAATGGCGACGGTATGCAATTCCTGCGTTGATCATTGCTCTCACTCTTCCTTTTATTCCCATGTTACTTCCTGTATGGAAGCCGGATAAATTAGCCGCCTTTTATAAAAGAAACGAAGTTGATAAATTAGGCTTGTTAAAATGGGAAGACCAGAAAGACCATGCCTTGCCACAGGATTTTGCAGATATGCTCGGCTGGAAGGAACTGGCAGAAAAAGCAGAAAAATTTTATCATGACCTGCCGGATACCATGGAATCGAATACAGCTATCTATTGCCGGAATTATGGACAGGCCGGTGCTTTAAAATTCTATGGAAAAGAAGCCTGGTTTAAAGCAAATACTTTTTCTGATAATGGAAGTTTTATTTTGTGGATACCGGGCAGGCTCTGGTTCAAACACCTCCTTTTCGTCGGCAGGCGAATGCCCGCTCAGGACGATGAAGTATTTCAGCATTTTGAAAAAGTCACCGTGATCGATTCTGTAACTAATCCCATGTCAAGACAATTTGGAGATAAGATCATCTTCTTTGAAAATATCGATTCTGCCGGGTTGAGATTAGCAAGGGAAGGATTGAACGAATTAAAAAAAGAATTCATCCGCTGATCATCCCTGTTGCTGTATCATTTTCATTATTTCTGTAAATTCCGTTTTGCTTAATACTTCAACCAGTTGCCTGTCTCCCGGCTCAAGACGAAACAATCCTGATGTGTTTTGCTTTGCCTGTGCAACCGTTCTTATTCCGGGAATAACCGTAGAAACTTCCGGGTAACTCAAAATATAGCTTAAAGCCAGTTCGGCCTTTGTACAATTATATTTGCCGCATAATTCCCATACAGGTTTTAATACGTTGTTAGCTGATTCAATCACCGCGGGCACCAGCCTGTTCTTCCGGTGATCATTATCGGTAAATGAAACCCCGTTATCAAACTTACCGGTCAGCAGCCCGAATTGTAAAGGCATTCTTGCAATGATACCATAGCCTTTTAAAGCAGCCTGTTTTATAAGACCCAGTGCTTTTTGATTAAGTACGTTCAACACCAATTGAAATCCGTGCCCAATACTATTATTGATAAGATAATTTGCTTCCGGTTCCGGTTCAAACGTATTTAGTGACAAACCCCAGTACCGGATCTTACCCTGTTGCTGCAAAAATTGCATTGCTTCTATACATTCTCCTTCCTGCAGGTGTTGCATCCGTGCCGTATGCAACTGGTAATAATCTATTGTTTCCCTCTGTAATCTTTTTAAACTTTTATCACAGGCCTCCAGGATATATTTCTTCGAATAATCAACCGTAAATTTTTCATCCCTGGAAACATTCCCCACCTTGCTAGCAATGATCATATCCTTTCTGCTGCCGATCGTTTTGCCCAGCAACTCTTCGGAATGACCAAGGCCATAGATATCCGCTGTGTCAAAAAAATTGATGCCGCGATCAACAGCAGCATGAATTGCTTTCTCCGATGTGTTATCATCCGTTTCTCCCCAACCGATCGCTGTGCTACCGATCATAGCACCACCACCAATGGCCCAGGCTCCAAACCCAATTTCACTTACCAACAAATCTGTATTTCCGAATTTTCTGTTCTGCATACGCGTAATTTACGAAGCTGTTGGCTAAAGAAATGTATTTTTGAAGATATAAGATCGCTGATATGAACAGACCCGTCAGAGTTTTAGTGGCTAAAGTAGGACTGGATGGACATGACCGTGGCGCCAAGGTCATTGCCACTGCATTAAGGGATGCCGGCATGGAAGTAATTTATACCGGTCTGCGGCAGACCCCCGAAATGGTTGTAAGCGCCGCCCTGCAGGAAGATGTTGACGCTATCGGCATCAGCATACTTTCAGGTGCCCACATGACTGTTTTTCCAAAAATTATCGGGCTGATGAAAGAAAAAGGTCTTAATGATGTATTACTGACCGGCGGTGGCATTATTCCCGAAGATGATATGGAGCAACTGAATAAAACTGGGGTCGGAAAACTCTTTCCACCAGGTACCCCTACCAGTGAAATAGCGGACTATATCACAAGATGGGTAAAAGAGAACCGCTTCTTCTAGGCCTTTCTTTTAAAATCTTCCCGGAAACAACAGTCAAAAAGCACCCACTGCGTTTTTCCAAAAACATTTCATTTTACTGTTTCCGCAATTCGCTTAACCAATTCTGCCGTTCACTAAGCTTTGACGGGATAGCAGTTCCTGCTTCATTACTTTCGTAATTCCATTAAACCATCGAACGGAGAGTTAGTTATGAAACAGTTTTTTGTACAGCGCCGGAATAGTATTTGGGTGAAATCGCTGTATTCTTCTGCCACTATTTCTTTATTCCTCTATATCATTATCCGGGGTTTCAGTTATGATTTTCCGATGTCCTGGTCGGAAGAGATCCTGCTTTTCATCAGGATCGTTTTTACCGGGACATTTATGATATCAATGGCTGCTATTGGATGCGCCGGCCTTTACAGGGCATTTGAAAAAATGAAGCGTCATTAAAAAGCCATATAGTTTTAACAATGCAGTATTACTTATTTTTGAAAAAAAATAAGTATGTACAGTACATTGCTTGTCCAGGAGGAGAATGGTATTTGTATCATTACCATCAATCGTCCTGATAAACTAAATGCCCTCAATAAAGCTGTATTTGATGAGCTGAATATGGCACTCAATGAAGTGCAAAAGAATGCTGCTATCAAATCTGTTATCATTACCGGTGCCGGTGCAAAAGCATTTGTAGCAGGTGCTGATATCACGGAATTCAGCGGGCTGAATAAAGAGCAAGCTATGGCAATGGCTAAAAGAGGACAGGATACTTTCGGGAGAATTGAAAATTCTTCCAAGCCTGTTGTTGCTGCCGTAAATGGCTTTGCATTGGGTGGGGGCTGCGAACTGGCGATGGCTTGTCATTTTCGTGTGGCAGCAGAGAACGCAAAATTCGGACAGCCCGAAGTGAACCTAGGTTTGATACCAGGATATGGCGGCACGCAACGTTTAGTACAGTTAGTGGGCAAAGGCAAAGCCATGGAGTTATTAATGTCAGCAAACATGATGGATGCCAATGAGGCAAAACAATATGGATTGGTCAACTATGTAACTACTCCTGAAAGTTTATTGGAAAAAACAAAAGAGATACTTTCCCTTATCAATTCAAAAGCACCGCTGGCTGTTGCCGGCTGCATCAAAGCCGCCAATGCCGTATTTGATGAAACAAAAGACGGCTACACTACGGAAATAGAAGAGTTTGGCAATACGTTTGCCACAGAAGATATGAAGGAAGGCACAACCGCATTCCTGGAAAAAAGAAAAGCCAACTTCAGGGGCAAATAACCTGCGCTATTTAAAAACAGGGGCTACAGGTTCTGCCACCGGGTGATCTGCTTTAAATGTATAACCCATCAGTTTTGCGATCGTCTGGGCAAACTGTTGCTGGTAAAGCTGAAGTTTTTCTTTCACTTCACCCTTTGCCTTGATACCAGGACCCATCACGGCAAACCATATTTCCTGTGCTCCCTCTATCTTATTGTTGTGACTCGTCCATTCCTCTTTTTTACTGTCTCCCCTGCCATGATCTACCGTAAAAAATAAAGACGTTTTATTCCTGTATTGCGGATCGCTTTGTACAAATTCCCATATTTGTTTTGCCCAGGCATCTACCTGCCGGGCCGCATCAAGATAAGAACGATACATTCCTGCGTGAGCCCATTCATCTGTTTCGCCATAAGCGATATACAATACTTTTGGTTTCCGTGTTTTCAGCCATTCCATAGCTGCATAATGGGTAAAGACATCGAGGCACTCATCTTCCAGCCACGGTTTGAAAGCATCCTTTCTCATCGCATTGATCAGCTTTTCCTTTTCTGTCGGGTACCTGCCGCCGGTTGAGTCAAACGCAGACACAACAGGCATCCCGCTTCTCTTTTCATTTAATATCCGGTCAAAAGCATTCCATGCCCCAAAGGCGGCTACTTTTCCTTTTAGTTTTGCCTGTTTGTTTAAAAACTCAAGCACCGTCACATTAGGATTAGGTGGATAACTGTTTGAATTGATCGCTGTGTCTGCATAGCCAGTCATGATCTCGCTGTAACCCGGGTAAGAGAACCAATAGGGATTGGCATTATCAACCTTATTATCAAATTGCCGGTTACCATATAGCTGCCCTTTGCCTTCGATCATACTCCAGAGAAATGGCATCAGTTTTTTTCTTCTTTCCTTTTCATCGTTATCCCAGTATTGTTTGAAAATATAGCTGCTGTCATCCTGGTTGAATTTTTTGTTGTTGGCAATAGCCGAATCCATTCCTTTAAAAACCTCCTGCCAGCGAAGACCATCGGTAGTAATGATAATAATGTTTTCAGTTTTAACCTGCGACCGGGCTGCTATGGCTCCAAAAGCCAAAACCAGTATTATTGCTTTCTTCATAATTAGAAATTCAGGTTAATGATACAATACCGATGCTGGTATTTCTTCTTTCTTGCCACCTTCCGGTTGCATACTTACTTTCAGTTCATTGCCGCCGCCGCTGTCAAAATATAATACACGGATTTTATGGTAGCCTTTTTTCAGCGCCGCTTTACCGCTTTTTTCTTCTGTCCCATGCTGCCCATCGTTATTGACAACTTCCACATCATCAATAAATAATTTACTGCCGTCATCTGATATCGTGGAAAAGTGATAAACATTATCATTAGCAATTTTGATATATCCGTTAAATGTCAATGCGAACTTGTCCGTACGTTGTTTCTCTTTCTCGGAAATATGCATTGCTACACCAGATTTGCGAGGCTCGGTCTTTTCAATTACAGACAAGTCCATTTTCCCGTCATGTTCATAATAGCGGTAAGCAATACCTGGTTTAAGTTTTGATACTTTTGCCGGCTTCATCCACTCATAATTTATTACCTCCCGGCTGAGGATTGCGCTTGAAATTGGCATTTCACCGCTTATATCACCAACCCTGCTATCAAATACGGCCATCGCTTTTATTGTACATGACTTTTCGGTTTTAAACGGAGCTGTATACACCCGGGAAGAATAGACCGGTGCAGATCCGTCTGTAGTATATAATATTTTTGCTGTTGATACTGCCGACATAGTAATTATTGGGGTCAATGATCCCGGTTTATATTCAATTGCTACCTGTGGTTTATGATAGAACTTTCCAAAATTTTGAATCTTTAAAACATACGCATATGACGCTTTCATTTCGTTAGGATTGTATTCCGGTAAAGTGACAACTACATCACTTCCTTCTTGTTTCCATGAAAGGTTTTTTTTGCCTGTTGATAAAAAACTAATTGGCGAGAGCAGAGGTATTTGAACATTCCTGAGTACTAACTTTCTATTATCAGGATATCTTGGAAAGATGGCATACAGTGAATTTGTCGTTGCGTTATAAGTATAAAAAACTTCTTTTACCGCATAGCCCGGATCAGGATCAACTGTTAACTTAAGCATCAGGTCGCCCCCCGTTTTCCAGTCTTCTTTCTTTGGTTGATAATCCTGCCGCCCTTCACTCCACTGGCTTGCTGTTCTCCACCTGGATGTGCTATAGATCGCTTCACCATTTATTTTTAACCACTCACCTATCTGTAATAAACGTTCCTGCATGATGGGTGGGATCTTACCATGTTCATCGGGACCGATATCCAGTAAAAAATTTCCCCCGCGGCTGACCTTATCTATTAATTGCAATACCAACGATTGGGTGGAATTATAGTCCCAGGCATCTTCTTCCCGGTTATAGCCATAGCTAAATCCCATACCACGGCTTTCTTCCCAGTAATGATCTTCAAAATCCATGTCAGGCTGGTATTCAGGTGTGTAAATACCTCCATGTTTAAACCGGATACCGGCGCCCCAGCGGTCATTCACCACGATCTTATCTTTTACCGGGCTTTCATTATACAGCCAGGTAAGAAATTCCTGCGATTTCCATGTTTCTGCCAGTGCATCCCAATCACCATCTGTCCAGAAAACATCGGGCTGATAATTAAGAATAAGGTCTTTCATTTGTGGCCAGGTATGCTCGGCCGCAAATTTTTTCGGGTCACTTTTCCATAAAGGGTTGAACCATTCATACAGCGAATAATACATGCCGGCATGAACAGAAGTTTTTCTTACAGCTTTAAAAAGATCGCCCAGCAGGTCTCTTTGCGGGCCAATGTCCTTGGCATTCCATTTAAAACCCCATGTACTGTTTGCTTCTTTACTTAGCCATAATGCATAGCCATCATGATGCTTGGAAGTAAGTACGATATATTTTGCGCCGGATTGCTCAAACAACTTTGCCCAATCATCAGGATTAAACAATTCAGCCTTAAAATCATTCGCAAGATCATAATATGTTCTGTTTCCGAATTTGGCTTTATGGTACTTTTGTCGTGCTGTATCTGTTGTTTGCAATCCTTGTTGATACCATTCCGCATAATTGCCTTTCGTGGACCAGCCCGGCACTGCATACACCCCCCAATGAATAAAGATGCCAAACTTTGCATCTTTAAACCACATCGGCGTGGCTCTTTTATCAAGGCTTTCCCAGTTAGGCTGATAGGGTTGGGCTGAAAGTTGCAATACCGGCAACAGGAAACAAATGGCAAGAGTTTTTCTCATATGTTACAACGTTTTTTCATTCAGTTTATCGGAAGGATTAAGAATATAGGTAAGAAGGCTGTTGTCTTTTCTCAATTCAACCACACGGAACCCTTTATACGTGGTTCCCCAGTTACCACCAAAATGTGCATCAAAAATAAAAGGAATATCGTTCTTCAGTTTTATATTATCCTCGTCATGATCGTGCCCGTTGAAAACAGCTCTTACATTTTTATATTTTGAAAGCAGGTCAAAAAATGCCGGGCAATCCACTGCATGACGGGTCAGCTTACCGGGATTGATATGAATAAAGATGAAAACGTTCTTCTGTTTTTTGTGCTCTTCCAGTTTTTG
>DATDIX010000383.1:0-3184 GCA_036520835.1 Chitinophagaceae bacterium
GGGCGGAAACTGAATTCTTCTTTATATTCTTTCCCGGCAGGATCAGTGAATACGATGGTATGGCGGCCTGTAAATTCTTTCACCGTTTTGGTCATTTCATAATAAGCCCCGCTCATTAATGAACTGTCAACCGGTATCTTCACCCCGTCCAGTTCTACCTTACCGGGCTCTTCCAGTACCAGGGTAGTACCATTAGGTCCCGCGAACCGGTATTGCAGCTTGACCGTGATGTCCCCGCTTTCTTCATCACCCCAAACCCGGTAATCGAAATAAACGGATTCGGGGTTTACATCTTTACTGTTGCCTATTTCGTTGCTCGTGCAGGAACCCAGTATAAAAAACACTAAAAATATGGCGGAGAGGACAGGAACGGGATATCTCATGGTTGCTGAATGATTTTTTGTTTATACCATTCCACTATACAAAGTAAGTTAAAGAAAATTTAAGCTTGTTCCGCTGCACTTTATTTATGCCGGAATCTTTCTAATATTATACCCGATCGAAAAGTTTGAACGAATTCTCATTCCCATCGTGCTGATTCCTGCACGATGCATTTACACTACACCGGCCATTTACTATTAGAGTACCCTGACGATTGCTGTAACAGAATAAATGCTGATACGGCAAAACCGGGTGACCCGGTCCGGTCATTTTATTATTTTCTGTTTTACCAAAATCCTGATCACATGAGATCGATCACATCATCTGTCCTGGCTGCAACACTGCTCTTCAACCTGCTGGCAATTTCTTCTTTTGCCCAGGATCGTCCCCAGCTCCGGCTGAAGCTGGGAGCGACAAAAAATTTTATGCCCCCTCCGAATATGTCAGTGGGTTATGCTTACAAAACAGATATTTCCAACTCCCCCTATCCTGTCATCGGTCTTGAGTATTCAAAGCCACTGAAGAATGGCCGCAGCTTTTTTTTCGCCGGCGTATCACTGGATATACAGAATTTCAGCGCAATTACAAACGAAAAGAATGTTACACTCACCATGCAAGGCGGGTCTCCCGGGGTTGTAACAGGAGTATGGAAAGCCTATATAGGTTTTGAAAGCAGGTTCAGCAAAAAGATCCTGCCGCCGCACAAAAATTACTTTACCTGGTTTGTCGGCATGGGATTATCCATCAATCCTTTTACCGGCAGCGGTGTGCTTGGCGTTGCGAATTATGATTACAGGGATCCTAATGGATTCGGAACAATGGGCACTACCCATGACGGCCGTATACTAAAAGGCACAGAGATATACCTGCACAATCAAACACGTGTCAGCCCCACGGTGATGGCAGGCATTCGCTGGCATATAAGAAATAAAAGGGGGAATGATGTAATGCTGGTGGAACTATTGGTCAATTATGGACTCACCCGTTATTACAATTATGAAATTCATTATCGCCTCAATGACCAGCCGGCCATTGACAAGCTGGGACAAAAGGGTATCTGTGTGCAATTGAATATACTGATCCCTTTGGCAAATTTTGGAAAGAGAAAAAAATAAACGCATGAATAAAACCATGAAACCGGTCTGCCTGCTGATCCTGCTATCAGGGCTGGCTTATCCTGTCACCCTCCATGCACAAAACAAATTCATTAACCCGCTCACCGGCAAAAGGGAATTTGAATTCAGCACCTATGCTTTGGGAAGTAATTTTTCGGAATTTGGCGCCGATCTTATTTATCGCCATCCTTTCGGAACGAAATTTAAACTGGGAGGCGGTCTCCGGGCAACATTCGGAAGCCTCAACGATTATTACGTTAAATTATATCCTGCTGTTTTGCTCGATGCCGCATATTTCATAGGTCAACGGCAGAAATGGAGCATTAATCTTCAGCCTTCTTACTCCTTTTATACAAAAAAAGAAAGCTGGGGTGAATCTGACCCGGTGACCGGAGTAGCTTATTCGGGCAGCTCCGAACAAAAAACGGGTTTGTCTTTTCAACTGGGTGCTAATCACCGGTCATTTATTTCCCCAAAGCTTCAAATAGTCGCCGGCTTCTTTTTTTCTTTACAGGATATAGGTACAAAATATTCCAGGGATTACCCTCCCAATCCAATGCAGGTGGTAGTTAACAAGTGGAATAATTGGAATCCGGGAGGAGGCATAAGAGTGGGTATTATTTTCTGAGCCCACTTCCTGTTATATAAATATCTGTGTCACTCTGCGTCTCAGCGACTCAGCGGTTAAAACATAACAAAGGCTTTCATGCGCTGGCTCCCGCTCCAATGGTATAAAAACTTATCTTTGTCACCCTCCCGATAAAACGGGGAAGAATTGCTGTCAAATTGGCTTATCTCATTGTATAGCACCCTTTTTGACACCTCGAATCTCTTTAACCGGCTCAATTGACCGGTATGACCTATATGACTTATTTGACCTATTTGACTCATTTGACCAATTTGACTTATATGACCCATTTGACCAATATGACCATTAACTCATAACTCCTAACTCTTAACTCCTAACTATAAATCATGCTTGGTTTTATTTCAAAAATATTCGGCGGCAACAAATCGGAAAAGGATGTAAAAAAGATCATGCCTGCTGTTGAAAAGATCAATCAGCATTTTGCCGCTTATGCTTCCCTGACCAATGATCAGCTCCGCAATAAAACGCAGGAGTTTCGCCAGCGCATAAAAGAACATCTTACAGAAACAGATGAAGCGATCGCCGCAAAAAATAAAGAAGCGGAAGAGCTGCCTTTTAATGACCTGCTTGGCAAGGATGCAGTGTACCAGGAAGTGGACAAGCTGAAAAAGGAAAAGAATAAAAAAATTGAAGAGATACTGCAGGAAATTCTGCCGGAAGCTTTCGCCGTAGTGAAAGAGACAGCCCGCCGTTTTAAAGAAAACACGGAGATCGTTTCAACAGCCACTGCGCTTGACCGGGACCTGAGCGTAATAAAAGATTATATCACGATCGTCCCCGGGACTCCTTCCGGAGAAGGCGATAAAGCTATTTTCAAAAATTCATGGACAGCCGGCGGTACATCTATTACCTGGAACATGGTGCATTATGATGTCCAGCTCATCGGTGGCGCTGTTTTACATTCAGGCAAGATATCCGAGATGGCAACGGGGGAAGGTAAAACGCTTGTTTCTACCTTACCAGCTTATTTGAATGCATTACCCGGTGAAGGCGTTCATATCGTAACGGTGAATGATTACCTGGCCCGTCGTGACCAGGA
>DATDIX010000384.1:0-2659 GCA_036520835.1 Chitinophagaceae bacterium
GTCGCTACAAATCTGCGGAACAGGGTCACAAGGGTCACTTTGATGAACAGCTAAAATAATCAGTTTAATCCAAAGCACTGCGAGAATTGCCTGTATAGCAAAGCTCCGGTCAACACTATTTTCAAAGAGTGCAAAAAGGAATAAAAAGTACCAAAAGAGGTTAAAAAAATATCATGAATGTGGCATTCATCCGAACCGTTGCGGGAGGTATTATTACGATTTCAACCGGGAGGGGTTAAAAACAGAAAGAAGCTGTCTCAAAAGATAGAAATTTTAACACAGAGTAACTGAGAATTAGAGTTACACAGAGGAAAAGAATTTAAGAATCAAACCCTGTGGTTCTCAGTTACTCCGTATCTCAGTGTTGAAAATACTTTTGAAACAGCCTCTTTTTCATTAAAACTGAAAGCCTGCTACTAGAAAAAATATCCGATCGTTAACTGTAAGCCGCGGTTCTTGTATTTACCGCCGCCTTCACTTTTGTCAATATCTGCGAGGCTTAACTGGTAACCGATGTTACCGAAAAAACCATTGCTCAATCTTACACCTGCCAGGGCACCTACTCCATAATCCAGTCTCTTCAACCCGGCGCCGCCGTCTTCTTCTTTTTTGAAAGCATCCATTTCTTCCACTACTACGGCTTCATGTCCGTCGGGCATGGTATAACTGAGTCTTGACTTTGTTTTTCCGCTGACACCATAACTAACGAATCCGCCACCACCTGCATAAAGTTGTACACGGGAAACAGGAACGGTGTATAAAACATTCAGGGGAACCTGTATATAGTTCAGGTTGTTATTGATCTTTACCTGCAGGTTCACTGTTTCATCCAGGGTGGTTTTCAGCTCTACGCCGTTTTGTATATAATTCACCCCGCTGCGCACCGCCACATGTTCGCTGAATGCATATTGCACATCAATACCTGCACCCGGCATAGCTTTCATTTTTTTGTTAAGACTAAAATCATTCTCGTATTTGATGTTTGCATCAGCCAGGTTGCCTGTGCCATGAATGCCAAATGATAATTGAGAAAAGCCTGCGATAGAAAGAACGATCCCGGTGGTCAATAAGAAAATCTTTTTCATAATAATGAGATAAGGTTTAATAATTTGTTTGTGGAACAAAGAAAGAATGAAAATGATGCAGGGTCAATTGACAGGTGAATGAATTGAGGATATTGATGATGAAATGACCGGTTGCAGAGTGGCCGGTAGTGACTCATTTTGAAAAGTACAATTGGGAAATTGGGAAATTTGTTTCTAACCGAACCTTCCTGACAGCGCCAGGGATACATCATTTCTTTACAATTCATGATTCATTCAGAAAATTTCCCAATTTCCAAATTCAAAAATTCCAAAATTAAACAGCACCCCTATTTCCTGTATATTTAATCAAAAGATACTTTCATGCTTAAAGCATTAATTGTTGCGCTTTTTCTTATTACCGGCATGGAATGTTTTACCCAGCCGGTATTGCCCTATAAAAACCCGGCCCTGCCGGTGGCGGAAAGAGTAAAAGATCTTTTGGGCCGAATGACACCCGAAGAAAAATTCTGGCAACTGTTCATGATCCCCGGCGATCTTTCGGACACCATACCCGGGCAATATAAAAACGGGTTGTTCGGTTTCCAGGTCAGCGCTGTTACAAAGGCAGAAGGCAACGCACAGCAACTACTGAATTATAATATGGCAGAGAACGCCCTAACACTGGCAGCCAAAATAAATTCCATACAGAAATATTTTGTTGAGCAGACCCGGCTGGGTATCCCCATCATTGCTTTTGACGAGGCCCTGCATGGATTAGTAAGACAGGGCGCCACTGCATTTCCGCAATCCATCGCTTTAGCGGCAACATGGGACACTGCATTGATGCATAAAATAGCAAAAGCTATTGCGGAAGAAAGCCGGCAAAGAGGGATCAGGCAAATACTTTCTCCCGTCATAAACATTGCTGCTGATGTTCGCTGGGGAAGAACGGAAGAAACTTATGGAGAAGATCCGTATCTAAGTTCCTTAATGGCGGTAGCTTATGTATGTGAACTGGAAAAAGCGGGTATCATCAGTACACCCAAACATTTTATCGCCAATGTGGGTGATGGCGGCAGGGACAGCTACCCTGTTCATTTTAATGAAAGGTTATTGCAGGAGATCTATTTCCCTCCTTTTAAAGCCTGTTTTGAAGAAGGCGGTTCAAGGTCGGTGATGACTGCTTACAATTCGTTGGATGGAAGTCCCGCCACGGCGAATGACCGGCTGCTGAATAAATTATTAAAAGAAGAATGGAAGTTCAATGGTTTTGTTATTTCCGATGCCAGCGCTGTGGGTGGCGCCAATGTTTTGCATTATACGGCTAAAGATTATCCGGAAGCCGGGAAGAAAGCGATCCAGAACGGGCTGGATGTTATTTTTCAAACAGAGTATGATCATTACAAACTTTTCATCCCTCCTTTTTTGGATAGCAGCATTACGGCAGCGAGGATAGATGATGCGGTCAGCCGTGTACTGGGTGCAAAATTCGAATTGGGTTTATTTGAGCAACCTTATGTAAGCGGGTCATCATCCGGCAATGATATTCTATTGAAACAACATAAAGATCTTGCAAGAGAAGCAGCATTAAGATCTGTTGTTCTTTTAAAGAACGAGAAAAACACATTACCCTT
>DATDIX010000385.1:0-7191 GCA_036520835.1 Chitinophagaceae bacterium
CATTGGCAAATTTCCATTCGACAGAAGGCTGTAAGGCGGTGAATTTTTCTTTGATCGTTTTCTCTATACTATCAGCAAAAGTGTCCCTGTTCTTAAGCAGGGCCAGTGACAATAAAGGCATGGCGGGCTCGAGCCTTGTCATCACATCAAGGGTGATCTGGTTGGGTATGGGCGACGCCAGTTCCAGCAATCCCAGGAAACCATCATTGTTCTGTACCGGGTAAACAAGGTAACTTCTCACCCCCTCGTCCCATAACCCTTTTAAAAACGGGGCAGCTCCTGCTAATTTTTCATCCAGCACAGAAACAGGTGTGGGTTCGGGACGTTCGCTGAGAAAGCCGATGCTGTACCTGAATTTATTCATGCTTTCTTCGTCGTTAGTTTTCCAGTGCCTGCTCATCAGGCCATGTTTTGTACAGGTTTCATCCAGCACAAACTCATTATTCAATTTTACAAAAGGAACCAATCCTACTTCCACTTCATTCAGCCCCACCAGTGCATGAATATTCCTCTTCAGGTCATTGATCACGGAGGTATCACAACTCTCCTGGCGCAGCAATATTTTCTTGATCTCTTCCAGCGATTCATGCGTGGTGACATCTTCTGCAATCCATATCCCGAAACCTTCAGCCCTAAACAATTCAAGCGGCATTGTTTTTAACTGCTGTTCCAGGTCCAGTATCCTGAATGTATTTAAACATACAGCGCAATCCTGTATGGGAGGTAATTCCCCTTTAGGATGGATATCAATGAACCGCCTGTCATAACGCAGTTTATAATACCGTTTCATACCCGTGGCTGCATCCACGACAGGATATAACAGGTCAGTATTGCTATTTAACTGGATACCGTAAAATTTATTCAGCACATGTTCGTAGATCAATGCACTATGAACCTGCCTCAGGTGTTCTGCTGTTTCATTTTCGGGTAAAACAAAGTGGTCCTCTCCGTCCACGAACAATTTCCTGAATGACCCTGACTCGCTAAAGATGGAGAACTGGTAAGGAACAGCGAGGGTGAAGATATTCTTCTCAGGATCTGCCACTACCGGGAAAAGACTGGTACCAAGCAGTTCGAGTATATCCGAATGCTCACTGAGTAAACGGCTATCGTTGATGGGTTCCAGCAAATCGGGCACCGCTTCAAACCGGTCCACGAGATAATTATAAAATCTCGACCGTATATCTGTGTTACCTGCCGACCGGCTCTTCAGGTAGTTGATAAAAGGCAGGAACGAAATGTGGCTGTCAAAAACAAGATCTTCTTTTCTGCTGCCGGGTAAAGCGGTCATTACTTTTACCCTTTGAGAAGGTCTGATAGCAGGAGCGATATCTTCCAGCATAACCGTAAGATTTGAGGTGATGAATCAAATCACAGGGTCTTTAAAGTTACATTAAATCAGGAAAACGATCCCGGAACTTATGATCCTCATGTTTCAGGATTTTTCTCCTGCCCGGGGCGATATGGATTTCCATTTATTTATAGCTTTACCCGCATGAATATCAATATTCGCCCCATCCGCCAAAGTGATAATCCAATTTTGGCAAAAATTGTAAAGAATACGCTGGCAGAATTCGGAGCCAACCACCCGGGTACCGTGTATTATGATCCTACTACGGATGCGCTGTATGAATTATTCCAAAAGGAAGGAGCCGGTTATTTCGTAGCTGAGTTAAATGATGAAGTTGTCGGGGGCGGCGGTATCTATCCTACTGATGGTTTACCAGCCGATACCTGTGAACTGGTAAAAATGTATTTATTGCCACATGCCAGGGGAGCTGGCTTAGGCAAAACACTCATAGAAAAAAGCCTGTCCTTTGCAAAAGAGACAGGCTATAAAAATGTTTACCTCGAAACTATGCCTGAACTGCAGCAGGCTTTGAAAGTATATGCGAAATTCGGTTTTGACTATTTAAAAGGCCCGATGGGCAACAGCGGTCATACGGGTTGCAGTCTCTGGATGCTTAAGAGTTTAAAAAGTTGAAAAGGTTTAAGAAGTTTCAAACGTTCTCACAACCTCTTAAACTCCTTAAACGTTTTAAACCCCTGGAACCTGTAACTATTTTCCCCTTAACTTATTCACCTGTCCTTTATTCAGGTAAACCTGGAAGCCGATACCAAGATTAAAGCCGCCATTGCCATCAAAGTCCGTGTACTTTGTATGCGAATAACCCATGATCCCTTCGATAGATACGTTCGGGTTAATAAATACTGCCGCCCCGCCGCCCAGGAAAATTTTACTCCCGGTATTGGTAGAAGAAAAACCAGTGCCTTTTGCTTTTGAACTGATATAATCAACAGATACCTGGATCAGGGGTCTTACCATAGCGTTGGTAAAATAAAACCGGGCAAATGGCCCGATACCAAAATCGGTGTACTTAATGCTTCCTGTTTCTGAGTAGTCAATTGTTAGGTTACCGCCAACAGCCACATTCTTTGTCACAAAATAACCTGCATTCGGACTGAAGCCGATATGCGTACTGTTCTCACCTGTATTAATATCAATTCTTCCTCCTATCAGCCAGTCACCTTTTTCAGTTTGTGCATTCAGCGTAGTAATAATGCAGGAAAGTAAAATAGCCAATGTGATCTTCTTCATAACGTCAGTTTTTTGAGCTTGTAATATAAATATAGTATCTGATCTAAGTGGAAACAGTTTGTACCAGTTCTACTTCGTACACAGGACTGAACAGGTAAACCCTGCCGGTCTTTACTTCCTTACACTGAAAACGCTTCCGCAGTTTTTTCCCTTTTTGAAAAATCCTTCCGTCATCAATACGAAAGATGGCATTTAACAGTAGCTCTTCCAGCAACTTCACTTTGCTGTCTGGCCTGTCATACTTTCTCAGTACACGCAGTAACCCGTCTTCAGCGCAGCTGCTGGCGGCAGGATTTTGTAATGACAGCAAGATCTCTCTTTCTATATCCGGTGGAAAAACCTTGTGCTGCAAAAATTGATCAAGAAGCTTTCCATAGATCGTTTTCCATTCACGTCCATGTGCCATTACTTTATTGCCAAACTGTTCAAAGGTGAGCAGGTGAGCCAACTCATGAAGCAAGGTGATTAGAAAAGAGAATTTATTGAGATTACCATTTACACTGATGCGGTGATTGTCATGATGTGTCCGGTGACGATAATCCCCCAGTATACTTTTTCTTTCCCTGGCAACAGTCAGGTGCACTTTGAACTGCCGCAGGTAATTCAATACAGGTTCGTAAGTGCCGGGTGGCAGGTAGTCCTGTAACTGGGAAATGGGTACTTCCTGTTTAGGCATTCTTTTTTCGCTTCAGTAATTTGAGAAGGGAAGATACTTCTATAACCGTATAAACAATGTAAAGCCCCATGCAGGCAAACAGCGCCGGTTTACTGACATTCTTTTTTTCCGACATGATATACACAAATGCCGCCACCGCACATACAAAGAATTTGATCAGGAAGCTGCCGTACATGGCACGTACAAATGCATTGGGATTGGGAGAAGCAAGCGATCGTCGTGTGAGTAAAAAAGAAGCGAGGCTTACGCCGAACAGGATAAGATTGCCTGCAATAATTACTGACTGGTCAACGCCCCATTTTGCCAGCGTTGTTTTGCCCACTACAAAAAATCCGTTCAGTAATACAAAAACAAGGATCATCGGGCGAAGCGGAGCCATACTATTTCGGTTCATCATTTTTTGGTTTACCTGTTTCCCTTACCAGTTTATAAAAAATTGCACCTAATGCGAGCAAAGGTAAGACACAGGCAAACAACGGGGAAGTATGGAGCCATTGATCAGCTTTCAGCCCGGCAAAAACCGCCAGGCCAATAGCTGCCAGTAATTGCGAGCCGAGAGCCGCATACCGGAGAATATCTTTATTATTATTGGGCGATGGCCGCTTGTCCATTCTTATTCATCTCCACCACATGGCTGAACTTATCTGAGCCATTACTATGTGCGGTGGCTCCCATATGGCACTGACCATTAAAAATAGCTGATGGTTCTATCTGCAGCTTGCCGGCGTATACATTGCCTTTTACCACGCAATCCCCGCGGAGTTGCAAAAGATCTTTTGTTTTGATATCGCCGGTTACTTTACCAACGATATCAGCCTGGTTGCCGGAGATATTACCTTCTACAGATCCATTGGCGCCAATTACGATCTTGGCAGCACTTGTTACATTGCCGATAATAGTGCCATCGATCCTGAGGTCGCTGTTGCTGCTGATGTCGCCTTTAAGAGTGGTACCTGAACTTACCAGCGTGGCGCCGCCGTTTCCATTGGGTGATTTTTCGGATTGCATGTCGGTTTTGTTTTTAGCGTTAAACATAGGTTGTGATTTAATATTAAAATTCCGGCGAATCGTGTCTCCCCCGAAAATTATAAAAACATTTCTGTGATGTCAATGGCTAATTTCCATTGACCCTGCTGTCCTGCCTAATCATTCGATATTTCTTCTTTTGGTAACTGGAGTTGGGCAGTATCCAGCCCGACGGTCTTCCCGTCTCCCAGCAGCGGCCCTTTTCTCAATCCTTCAATGTATTGTTTCTGGTTGTTTACTTCCTTCGTCAATTTGTCAACATCGTACTTTAGTTGTTGATATTCACGTCCGATCCTCAGGTCGTCGTACCCCGGTATGTAGTACTTAAGCGGGGTAAAAATGATGAGGGCTACGGTCAGGCCCACTAACAATACAAATATTGTGCTCAAAG
This sequence comes from Chitinophagaceae bacterium, assembly GCA_036520835.1. Lineage (GTDB taxonomy): Bacteria > Bacteroidota > Bacteroidia > Chitinophagales > Chitinophagaceae > VBAT01. The sequence continues at coordinate 4,693 of DATDIX010000385.1, forward strand.
CAATATAAACGCTTAACCGGGATAATTTAAAGGTGACAACTTCCTCGTAGGTATCGTCATTCATCACCACGAGGCGATAGCGGTTTCGCAGCCGTTTCAGCGTAGATCCGGCATCCAGTTTTGCCATATTTGAATTTTATACGCTTTAAAGTTAAGGAATGCGGTTTGTTTATATCATTCACCAACGTAATTAGTCGGGAAAAATTGGCTTACTTTCGCCTGAATATTACTTATTTAGATAAAACCGGCGGCAGCATTTCACCAGTAATGGTTTCTTATTAGTGGTGGAAAAGATGAGCAAAAAATTTTAGCCTTCCATTTATACTAAAACATTTGAATTTCAGTTATTAAGAATTTAGTTTGCGACGGAAAATGCGTTCTACCCGATATATCGCCATTACTGCTGTTTTGTTCATTACCCTTTGCCAGGTCAGTCTTGATTGTTTCGGGCAACTGGGATTCGATATTGATTTAAAAAAACCCGAGGAATACGAAAACCGGGTGCTCCGTTCGGAAAAATCTACACAAAAAAAATTCCCGGCCCCCACACGATTTATCCAGAATACTGTCACCCACTACAATTATGTTTTCAACACCAATAATAAGCTGAACGAAATATTGGAAAGGGCTAAAACCTCTTTCAAGGATGATTATTCGCAATTGCTGCCCTTTTATAACTATAGCCTTGATGCAACAGCAGCAGACAGCCTGGAATTAGATTCCATCTCTTTTAAATCACAGGCAGGTATTGCATTGCATGACCTGCGCAATGATTGGATAGATAACCTTTACCTGCTCTGGGGGGCTTCCTACTACCTGAAAAAAGAATTTGATTCGGCTTACCTCATGTTCCAGTTCATCAACTATGCTTTTGCACAAAAAGAAAAGGATGGATATTATGTGAACATCGGCAGCCGGATGGATGGCAATACAGCATTCAGTATATCCACGAAAGAAAAGAACAGTTTGGCAAGAAGGGCTTTTTCGGAGCCGCCCAGCCGCAACGATGCATTTATCTGGCAGATCAGGAATTTCCTGGCGCAGGACCTGTTCACTGAAGCCGCGAGTCTTATTATTACTTTAAAAGAAGACCCGGTATTTCCTGAACGGCTGCACAATGACCTGGAAGAAGTGCAGGCTTACTGGTTCTATAAGCAAAAAATGTGGGATAGCGCTGCAGTGCATCTTGAAAAAGCGCTCAGCAATGCGACCAACAAACAGGAAAAAGCCAGGTGGGAATACCTGGTTGCCCAGCTCTATGAAATGAGCGGCCAAAATGAAGAATCAGAAAAATTCTATAGCCGGGCTATCCAGCATACTACTGACCCGATAATGGATATCTATGCCCGTCTTTTTACCATACGGGTAAAAAGAGATGGCAGCGATGACTATATCCAAAAAAATGTAGGCACCCTGGTAAAGATGGCCAAAAAAGACAAGTACCAGGATTACCGCGATATCATCTACTATATGGCGGCGCAAATGGAACTGAAAAGAAACAATATTGATGGCGCCCAGGCCCTGCTTTTAAAAAGCACAAAATATACTTCCAACGATCCATCGCAACGGAACAAAGCGTTTTTACAACTGGCAGAATTATCTTTTGCCAAACAGCAATACCGCCAGGCTTACAATTTTTATGATAGCCTGAATACAGGTGATCCGGCGCTGAAAGACCCTTCCGGAATAGCCAGGCGGAAAAATACAGCCGGCAATATTGCGAACAACCTGGAGGTGATCGAAAGACAGGACAGCCTGCAGTACATCGCATCCTTACCGGAGAATGAAAGAACGGACCTGGTAAAAAAAATGGTGCGGCAACTCCGCAAACAACAGGGATTAAAAGATGAGGCTGTCACCACAGGCGGCAGTATACCATTTCCAACACAAGACCCCACTCCTCTTTTCCCATCCACCAATACAAAAGGTGAGTGGTATTTCTATAATACCAACTTAAGGCAGAAAGGCCTGGCAGATTTCAAAGCAAGGTGGGGAACCAGGCCTAACCAGGATAACTGGCGGCGCAGCGCAGCACTTGCCATTGTTATACAAAACAATAACAGGTTTGATCCGAACGATCCCGGTAAAACCAATACAGCAAAAGGAGCAGCCGTTATAGATGAACCTGCTGAGATCACTTTTGACGGACTGTATAAAAAACTGCCGTTAACGGATAGTATGATGAAAAGATCCAATGATTCGATCATGGAGGCACAGCTTAACGTAGGTAAATTATACATACAGCAAATTGAAGATTGCGTGAAAGGAACCGAGACCCTTGAACAGTTGCGTACCCGTTTCCCGCAGCATCCAAAAATGGATGAAGTGTTATTCAATCTTTATTATTGCTATTACAAGAACGGGGATGCAGCCAAAGCTGCGGCCATTAAAAAACTGATGGTTGAAAAATTCAATGGCAGCAATTTTACAACCACGGTAGTAACCGGCAAAAATCCCAATTCAACCACTGCCAGCGAGGATGCTACAAAAGCATATGAA
>DATDIX010000386.1:0-16595 GCA_036520835.1 Chitinophagaceae bacterium
CAACCTTTGAAAGGTTGGCAACCCTTATGATAAATAAAGCTATAATCATATATGAAGACATTCGTTTTTTCTTAACAGCTTGCGTGCAATTAATATAACGAAACACCGTTTAAAAAGTCCAGTCTTCAACCAACGACCTGATTCTAATTTTTTTACGGAAAAACCTCTGTTATGACTGCTGACAACAACGGACAGCCAACGGGATTGTACACGTATGATTCCTTTGGCGATCAAAAAAAACCTTCTCATTCAAATTTTTTATGGTGGTGCGCCGGTGCGCATCAGCCTTTACTAAAACAGTTTCCCTCCGAAAGCAGTAAGTATACAGGGCTTGGCGGCGTCATCCTCGCCACTTTTGTGCTGGCTTCGCTGGCGGGCGGCTATGCCATATACACTGTCTTTGAAAATCCATGGCTGGCACTGGCTTTTGGCATTGTATGGGGTCTTATCATTTTTAATTTCGACCGTTTCCTTGTTTCTACCATGCGTAAGTATGGCGTAAGCAGGCGCAAACAACTGTGGATGACGGTTCCAAGAATTGCACTGGCGCTACTGATCGGTGTAACGATTGCCCGCCCGCTGGAGATGAAAATATTTGATAAAGAGATCAACACCAAAATGGTGGAGAACCTGCACACAAAAATCCAGTTGAATGATAGTTTGCTTCAAAGGGAGAACACTATGCTGATGCAACAGGCAACTGATGAAAGAAACAGACTGACCGGAAGAAAGACCGCTATTGAAGACACACTGCACCAATTGCAGCAGTCCTATATTGTTGAAGCAGATGGAACAGGAGGCTCAGGGCAAAGAGGAATTGAAAAACTGACCCGGCTGAAACAGGATGCTTATACTGGGGCATTGCAGCAATACAACCCGGAACTATCACTACTGGCTACCGGCATACAGCAGCAGGACAGCCTGCTGGCAAACGCCAAAGCAGCGATGGAAGTAAAACGGGCAGCATACGAAAAAACCGCTGCCGCCAATATGGGTTTCCTGGAACGGAACAAAGCGCTGGCTGATCTGTCGGAAGAGGAGAGCAGTGTATGGTGGGCCTGTATGCTGATATCCATGCTCATTATCCTTATCGAAACAGGTCCCATCATTGCCAAGCTCATCATGCCAGTAGGCCCTTATGATATTGGCCTGGCTAAGGAAGAGCTGATGCAGATGGCTGCTTCGGAAAATGAAATGCGGAGAGATAAAGAGGGCTCCTATGAAAAGCAGAAGATGTTTTATGCGAAGCAAAAAGAGATGAGTGATATGCTGGTGAATAAACTGTCTACACTCCAGGAAAAACATATCAACGAGGAACTGGACAAATGGGAGCGGGGAGAATGGAGCGCCAAAGATCACCGGGCCTCGATGGACGAAGTGATGCGGAAGATAAAAGAGCAATACCAGTTGCATGACAGGGACCTGATCTGATTGAAACTAAGGGATAATAGAGCAGCAGCTATATACAAGTAAGCCCGGTGCAGCAATGCAGCGGGCTTTTTCTTTTGAGCCGGTGTTCATCCATACGGTTCACTGGTTATGTTCCGCCGGCACGGATATCGGCTGAAAAGCATTTACCTACTTTATTACTTCATCAATCTCCGCATCGCCTTCTTCATCTTTATGCTTGTGGTAATCATGTTTGATCTTGTTTTCTAACTTCTTTTCATCTTTTATATTCCGCCATATCAGGAAAACGATGAGTGCAAGGGCTGCAATACCAAACAGGATCAGTACAGGCCAGTTCATAGTCTGAAAATTTATAGTAAAGGTAACACGGTATTTTATCGGGCTGTATTAAGTTTCTTCCCTGCAATTTCCTGAAGGCTGGTAATGTGCATTAAACGAACCCCTGGGCTGACTTATTCTTCATAATCCGCCAGCATCTTCTTTGCTTCCGGCAGGTTAAACCGGGAAAGTGATTGGTGGAGATAAGATATGGCTTCGTCCGGCTGGCTTTTTCTTTCAAACAGCACTGCACAATTATAACAAGCCCTTGCTGCTATCGTTTTATTGTTGTCATCCACCAACCGGAGACTTTCTATAAGGGCGGCCTCGTAGTCATTTTTTGCAATAGCATCACTTACTGCTTTAAATTCTTTGCCGCCAAACAGCATGCGGCTACGTGAGGCTTTTCCCGGGAAATAATATTCCAGGTAGCGAATCCCGTTATCTATGGTCATATTATTTGCATCATCTTTTCGTGATACCACATTCGGGCCGGCTGCCAGCAAGCCGCTTGTCACCGAACGGGATGAATGAAACCGCTTCCGGGTAACATCAATATTCTTCGGCGGTTTGCCTGGTGAATAAAGGGTATAACTGACAACAGATACTATATCATAAAAGGCCGTTCTATCCTTACTTCCATCATTTGCTTTTGTAACATCCACATGTGTCTGGTCGAAATGCACATCAAAGGAGTGGATGACGACGGCATGTGATGCCTGGTTTTGGGCCATCAGTGTATGGACCGTGCCGTCGGTATTACCAGCCGGGTTGCTGTATCCCCTCAATACCTGTGCAGGTACGCCTGTCTTTTCTTTTATTTTTTCCGCAAGCCAGTCCATCAGGTTGTCGGTAAGTGATATAAAAAGTTCTTCTTTATTATCCCGGTATTTTTTTGCCACCACATCATTGGTGTTCAGTAAAAGGAATTTTTGCGGCGGGGGATCAATTTTATAAACAGGTATTGTAGGGGAAGTATAGGAAAGAACGCGGTTGGGAGCCGTGCAGGAAACTAAAAAGAAGATACAAAGTATTACAAGCCGGTACATACAACCAGTTTTAATAAAGTTACAGATAATACTACAGGACATAAAACAAAGTCGCAAACTGCCTTATATCACATTCCCCTTCAGGGAGCCCGCCGGAGAAGCAGAAACTAGTCTTATATTCCCATCCCTTCTTTTATCTTTAGTGAATGAAAGTCTTGCCATCTTTAATAAAACAGGTGCCTGTACCACTCTTATTATTGTTTGCCTTTGCTGCATCTGCACAAAAGAAGCCAGCCGGTAAAAAAGAAACGGTCAATGAGAGGTTGCAAATAGCCGCAGAGATGGACAAGTCCATCCGTACGGAGTTGCTGAATAAATGGTACCCGCATAGCGTGGACAGTTTGTATGGCGGCTTTCTCAGTACGTTTACCTACAACTTTCAACTCACCGGCCCGCAGGATAAAATGATCGTGACACAGGCCCGGCATGTGTGGTCCAATGCCATTGCTTCCCGCTTGTACCCGGAAATTATTCATTACAAGCAATGCGCTGCACATGGTTTTTCTTTTTTGCAAAATGTAATGTGGGATAAGATCAATGGTGGATTTTTTACACTGGTTGACCGGAAAGGAAATTTAAAAGACAGCACGGGGAAAACAGCTTATGGTAATGCCTTTGGTATATATGCATCAGCGGCCTGGTACCGGGCTTCCGGAGATACGAATGCGCTGCGCCTGGCAAAGAATTGTTTTTGGTGGCTGGAGCAACATGCTCACGATCCCATTTATAAAGGGTATTATCAAAACCTGCTGCCGGACGGAACACCCGTTAAAAGAACTGAAGCTGTTCCTTCCACTTCAACTGTTGGGTATAAAGATCAGAATAGTTCTATTCACTTACTGGAAGCATTTACGGAACTCTATGCTGCATGGCCCGACCCGCTGCTGAGAGAACGTTTGCAGGAAATGCTCTTGCTGATCCGGGATATTATTACCAATGAAAAAGGCAGCCTGGTCCTTTTTTTACAACCCGATTGGACTCCAGTATCGTTCCAGGATTCTTCAGAAGTCGTGATCTTGCAGCACCGTAATATTGACCATGTATCTTTTGGTCATGATATAGAAACGGCTTACCTGATGCTCGAAGCTTCGCATGTACTGGGGATAAAGAATGATACGATGACTATGATCATTGCCAAACGAATGGTGGATCATGCATTGCAGTACGGATGGGATAGCAAAACGGGCGGCTTTTATGACGAAGCTTATTATTTCAAAAACAAAACAGGTATTACCATTATAAAAGACAGCAAGAACTGGTGGGCACAGGCCGAAGGATTAAATACATTGCTGCTGATGGCGGATCATTTTCCTGACGACCCGATGCAGTATTTTGAAAAATTCAGGATGATGTGGCAATACATACAAACTTATTTGATAGATCATGTAAACGGTGACTGGTACGAAGAAGGGCTCGACACCAGACCGGAACGAAAGACAGCTTTAAAGGGACATATCTGGAAAGGCACTTATCATCATTTGAGGTCTTTATCCAACTGCGTGCAACGCCTACGGCATAAAGAATAGAATAGTTACTTATCCCACGACATTTTTTTTGATCGTAAAGAGAAAAAACTATTTGACTTCCTTGTACAATTTGATCTCTTCGCTGGTAAATTGTTGCTGGAGGTTCACAATGTTCTGCTCCACCTGGTTCATCGTAATGATACCCCTGTACGGCCTGTCGAGATCGAGGGTTATAAAAACGACCATTGAGATAGTAATGATAAAGCCTGCTACGACAGCCTTATCTGGCTTTCTGTTGCCAATTGAATAACCACTGAAAAAGCCTGCAGATATGCACAGCAAAAAAAGCATTAAAACGATAAGCGGAGGTACAGTGGCCAGGAAAGATGCTTGCCGGGTGGTTACAATATCGATCATCGCATTAAGGGCCGGTATCATTTGATTTGAAGCAACAAGCTGGGTAGGATGGGTTTTGGAATAATCAGTAGCGGTCTTCCATAGCTGCTTTGAATAGCGATCGCCACGTTCGAAAGCTTCCCGGGCCTTTTGATCGTCCCGCCCGCTATCGAAATGATCGATCCTTGCCAGGATATAGTGATAAAATCCGGCCCGCAGCGAGTTTCGTACACTATCAGGATACAGGTCGCAACGCAGCAGGGCAGTGCCGATATTGTTGGATTCTTCCACAATGTTTTGCCGCCTTTTATCGTACCGTGATTCGGACATATTGTAGGTAAAAGCCAGGATAAACCCCAGCAGGGCAAATATGGCAGCGATGATAGCACCGGAACGTTCGGAAGTGTTTTCAGCTCTTTCGTTTCGTTTGCGGGCATACAGGAGCCCGGCATATATAGCTGCGAGCATGAGGGCAGCCAGCACCAGTACAATAAGGTAGGAGGGGGTATCGTATAAGAGATCGTGTTTGAACATAGCAAAGCTATTATTGATAAGGAAATTGATTCGTACGAAACAGTATAATTAAAAATACAATTTAGCAGGAAATTTCTTATTAATGCGTTGTACCTTTCAAAATATCAAAAAGCTCCGGTGAAAGTTTCCGTCATTGCGGGTAATATGATAACCCCTTCACATAATCATAAATAGCTTCCTGCGCAGCCTTGCTGCGAGACAGACTAGCGGGTCTTGTATTTTCGTAATCGTTGCTAAAATGTACTGCCTTAGCTGTATCACCAAGTTGTAATTGAAGAATATGACCGATCTCGGCAGCAAGATTTGCATCCCGGATGGGAAAACAAACTTCAATGCGGCTATGCAGGTTGCGGCTCATCCAGTCGGCGCTACCCATATAGTATTCGGGCTGCCCGTTGTTGTGGAATACAAATACCCTTGCATGTTCAAGATAACGGTCCACGATACGTGTGACGGTTATGTTTTCGCTTTGGCCGGTAATACCCGGCGCCAGGCAACAGATACTGCGAACCAATAACTGAACCTTTACGCCTGCACAGCTTGCTTCATACAAAAGGCTGATCATTTCTCTTTCCTGCAGGTTGTTTAGTTTAATAATGATGCCCGCTTGTTTACCCTGTTTTGCGTTCTTTATCTCGCGGTTTATTAATGCGCTGAACCGTTTCACCATATTAAACTGCGAAACCAGTAAATGCCTGAAAGGAATGTTTATATGATCACCCGGTTGTTTGCGTGACTGCAGGTATTGAAATAATGATTCCAGTTCTTTGCCGATCTGCTTATCAGTAGTAAAAAAAACATGATCGGTATAAAACCGGCCGGTAGCTTCATTGAGGTTGCCGGTTGACAGGAACGAATAAAGCTGCTGTTGTTTTTGTTCCACCCGTTTTACCAGTGCGACCTTGGCATGCACTTTCAGCCCGGGTATGCTGTTGATGATCGTAATGCCGGCTGCTTTCATTTTTTTGGACCAGCGCAGGTTATTGGCTTCATCAAATCTTGCTTTCAGTTCTACAAATACGGTCACTTTTTTTCCATTCTTAGCAGCGCTGATCAGCGCATTGACAATATGCGAGCTGGCTGCTACCCTGTACAGCGTGACATATATTTCTTTTACATGCGGATCAATGGCCGCTTCATTGAAAAAACGAAGGATATAATTATAGGAATGATAGGGCAGGTGAAGCAGCATTTCTTTTTCAGCCATACTTTGAAAAACGGAACACTGGTTGGTAAAACCCGGATGAGGTGTAGCAGGCCATGGAGGATAAGATAGTTTTCCTTTTACGGGTTCAGGCAGGCTGGCAAGGTCTTTCAGGTTATGATAACGACCCCCGGGAACCATTTCTTCCTCGCGGAAGGCAACATATTTTTTTATAAACTCTTTCGCTCCATTCGGGATACCGCTGTCAAATAAGAAACGGGTGGAATGGCCGGCATCTCTTTTTTCTAATTGCTTTTCTATTTTTTCTGCAAGATCGCCGGTAAATTCATCTTCAAGGTTCAGCTCTGCATCACGGGTGATCTTAATACTCCATGCACCATGAATAATGAAACCCGGAAATACCAGGGACAGGTTTTCACGAACTGCATCATCCAGGAAAAGGATATAATGGGTGGAAACAATGGCCGGTAATTCTAAAAACCTCGGAAGATGTTCAGAAGGGATATTCAGAATGGCATAATGGTGTACACCGGGTTTGTAGTCTGCTTCAATGTCCACCAAAAAATAAAGCGCATTATTTTCCAGGAAAACAGTGGCCTGTTTTTCTTTTTGTAAAAGAACCGGTTGAAGAAAAGATAATACCCGGGATAGAAAATATTCACGAATAAATTCCTTATGCGTTTCCTGAACAGGATCGCCATAGTATAAATGGATATGCTGTTGCTTTAATGCAGGTAATATTTGTTGGGTAAGAACCCTTCCGTACTCTTCCAATTGCCTGTTCACCCTATTTTTTACCTGTTGCACAAGATCCTTCGGGTATTCATCACGTAATGATGTCTTTTTAGCCTTCATCTGCGTGAATGCATAAATGGAGGGCATGCGTACACGAAAGAATTCATCGAGGTTGGAAGAAAAAATAGCCAGGAAGGAAATGCGGCTGTAGAGCGGAACGGTCTCATCAGCGGCTTCCATCAATACCCTGTGGTTAAAACTGAGCCAGCCCAGGTCACGGTTAAGATAAGTATATTGTTTGTTCGCCATGCGGATAGTTCCGGTAACTAAGATAGCGGATTCCCGGCTTAGGGATTTACCCTTGCATAAACAGAATTTCATATTTATTTTGTGATTATTTAAACCCGGTAATCCTTTTCCTGTCGAAAAGCCCGAAACTGCAACTATGAAAAATCTCAGCCCGTTTTTTATCCTCCCGCTACTGGTTCTTTTGTCTTGTAAAAAAGAGGGTGACAGTAACGGTAATAACAACCCGCCACCCGTGCCCCCTGTTATTTATTTTCCTCCCGTCAGTGGTACCGAATGGCAAACCAGTACAGCCTCTTCGCTTGGCTGGAATGAAACAGAGCTGAATAATCTCTACACTTTCCTGCAGCAAAAAAACACCAAAGCTTTTATTATCCTCAAAAATGGTAAGATTGTAACTGAACGTTATTTTGGAACTTTTACTGCCGACAGTCTCTGGTACTGGGCATCTGCCGGCAAAACCATGACAGCAATGCTGGTAGGTATTGCACAGCAGGAAGGGATCTTAAATATCAACAATAAAACATCGCAATATCTGGGCACTGGCTGGACCTCATTACCCCTTGCCAAAGAGAATTTAATTACTGTTCGTCACCAGTTGACAATGACCACGGGTCTCGATGATGCGGTCACACCCGATAATGATTGCACCTCGCCTGCTTGTTTGGTTTATAAAGCCGATGCAGGCACCCGCTGGGCTTACCACAATGCCCCTTATACCATACTGGACAAAGTAGTGGAGAATGCAAGTGGTTTAACCTACAATAATTATTTCCAGCAAAAGATCAGGGACCGGATCGGCATGAACGGTATCTGGTTTTCCGGCACAGGATATAATAATGTTTATTACAGTAATGCACGCAGCATGGCAAGATTTGGTCTGTTATTACTGAATAAAGGCAAATGGGGTCAAACCACTATCCTTAACGATACCAGTTACTTTAATACGCAGGTGAATACTTCACAGAATATGAATTTATCATACGGTTATCTTACCTGGCTGAATGGGAAATCCAGTCATATGTTACCGGGTCTCCAGGTTGTCTTTCCGGGTATGCTTGTGCCGAATGCCCCGGCTGATATGTATTCAGCGCTTGGAAAGAACGATCAGAAGGTCTATGTCGTGCCTTCCCAAAACCTGGGGGTCATCCGCATGGGAGAATCAGCCGGGAATTTGCAACTGGCTGTTTCAAGTTTCGATAATGAGTTATGGGGAAAACTAAAAACGGTTATCGGGTATTGAAACACTTTTATGACTTTTCTCTAAAATAATCTTTTGATCAGTTGAATGATCAGTGTCAGCAGCAGGCTGAAAATGATCATGGTTGTAATGGGAAAATAGAACCGGAAATTCTTTTTCTCTATCCTGATGTCGCCGGGCAGGCGGCCGATCCAGTGCAGTTTATCATGAAAGAAATAAATGAGCACACCTGACAGTACAATAAACACCCCGATAATAATGATCCATTTGCCGGTATCGCTGTTCATGCTGCAAAAATACCGGTAATGCGTATTTGATCCGGATTTGCTGTCAATATGGCAAACTATACTGGTTTGGAACAGCTCTTGTACCTTGCGGCTATCTTGAAATTCTAAAATATAGATTCAGTATGGTACAGGAGAAAGGAACCATTTCCATCAATACAGAGAATATCTTCCCGATCATGAAGAAGTTTTTATACTCAGACCACGAGATTTTCCTGCGGGAACTGGTGAGCAATGCCGTGGATGCCACGGGCAAAATAAAGCGTCTTAGCTCCCTGGGCCATTATAGTAAGGACCTGGGCGACCTGAAAGTGAAAATCAGCATGGATGCTGCAGCAAAGACCCTTACCATCTCCGATAACGGTATCGGTATGACGGCGGAGGAGATAAAAAAATATATCAACCAGATCGCTTTTTCCGGCGCTACTGAATTCATGGAAAAATTTAAGGAGGCTAAAGATGCCCAGGAGATCATTGGCCGCTTCGGGTTGGGTTTTTATTCCGCCTTTATGGTAGCCGATAAAGTGGAGATACAGACCCTTTCTTACCAGGATGGCGCCGAACCGGCAAAATGGGAATGTGATGGCAGCACTTCATTTGAAATTACAGAAGGCAGCCGTACCGAAAGAGGCACAGATGTTATTCTTTATATCAATGCAGAATCAGAGGAGTTTTTGGAAGAAGCCCGTGTCAGCGGGATATTGAATAAGTATGCAAAGTTCTTACCCGTGCCTGTACAATTCGGTACAAAAAGCGAGTCGGTGCCTGATGGAGAGGATGCAGATGGAAAAACTAACTATAAAACCATCGAAGTTGATAATATCATCAATAATACCAACCCTATCTGGACCAGGACCCCGGCTGACCTGAAAGATGAGGACTACCTTGACTTTTACCGTGAACTATATCCTTTTTCAGAAGAACCGCTGTTCTGGATACACCTCAACGTGGATTATCCTTTTAACCTGACCGGTGTACTGTATTTCCCAAAACTGAAAAATGATTTCGAGATACAAAAGAACAAGATCAAGCTTTTCAGCCGCCAGGTATTTATTACTGACGAAGTGAAGGATATTGTTCCCGAATTCCTGATGTTATTGCACGGTGTCATTGATTCACCGGACATCCCGCTGAATGTAAGCCGCTCTTTCTTGCAGGCTGACAGTAATGTAAAAAAGATCAATAGTTATATCTCCCGCAAAGTAGCAGACAAACTGCATGAGCTCTTTAAGAAAGACCGGAAAGCCTTTGAAGAAAAATGGAATGATATCGGGTTGTTTGTAAAGTACGGCGCAGTTTCGGATGAGAAGTTTTATGAAAAAGCAAAAGAATTTTTACTGCTCACCAATACGAACAATGAACATTACACGCTGGAAGAATATAGCGCCAAAGTAAAGGATTTTCAAACCAGTAATGACGGTAACCTGGTGTACCTCTATACTATTGATGCGGAGCGCCAGCACAGTTATGTGCAGGCAGCGCAAAAAAAGGAGTATGATGTATTGCTGATGAACTCCCCGATCGACACGCATTTTATTCATCACCTGGAAATGAAGCTGGAAAAAACCTCGCTGAAAAGGGTGGATGCCGATGTATTGGATAAGCTGATCGTAAAGGATGATACCGCCAAACATACGCTGACAGAAGATGAAACAGCTAAATTAAAAGCCGTGTTTGAAAAGGCGATCGGCAATCCCCTCATGAAAGTTGAGGTAGAAAGCCAGCATACTGAAGGCATGCCGGTAACGATCACGATGGAAGAGTGGATGCGGAGGATGAAGGATATGTCGAAACTGGGTGGAGGGATGAATTTTTATGGGTCCATGCCTGATACTTATAAAGTAGCTATCAATGCCAATCATAAGGTCATTGCTAAGATCTTACAGGCGGAAGAAGGGAAGCAAACTGCAATGGCCAAACAGGCATTTGACCTGGCCATGTTGGCGCAGGGTATGCTGAAAGGAGCAGATCTGACTGCCTTTGTTGAAAGGAGTGTGGAAGTGATCTAAATCTATTTCCTGCTTTTGGAGTCCGGCACAGGTTCGATCACCAGGAATTCAGGTCTTTTCTCATACTGTTGTATCAATTCATCGTACTTGACTTTAAGAAAACGTTTGATACTCCCCACATATCCGGGTTTTGAGATCCTGGCATCATCGAGCGGGATGGCTTCGATCAGGTCATTTCCGATATACATCATCAGTTGCATAGGGTCGGGATATAATGTAAAAAGAATCCATTTTTTGTTTTGATGCAATACCAACAAGTACTCTTTTTTGAGGAGTAAGTTTACGGTTTTACCCATGCGGTTCTGCGTGCCTGTAATCGGGCTACTCTCTTTTAAAATACCGTCAGATCTGGCCGATACTGATACATCGTGCCGGGCGACCTGAATAATCATTACCTTTCCTTATCCAACTTTTTATACATGGAAAGCACCAAAGACCTTCGCCTTGCTGTTTTAATAGATGCAGATAATATCCCCTACAGGCTGATCAATGGCATACTGGAAGAAATTGCCAAGTATGGCGTACCTACTTTCAAGCGTATCTATGCCGACTGGACAAAGCCGCATGTTTCCGGCTGGAAAACGGTTTTGCTGGATCATGCTATTACCCCGGTGCAGCAGTATAGTTATACCACTGGTAAGAATTCTTCTGATTCTGCACTGATCATTGATGCCATGGATATCCTGTACACCGGTAGGGTGGATGGTTTTTGCCTGGTCAGCAGCGATAGTGACTTTACAAGATTATCTACCCGCTTAAGAGAAGCCGGTATGAAAGTGTTTGGAATGGGGGAACAAAAAACGCCTTCAGCTTTCCGGGCGGCCTGCGATAAGTTTATTTATATAGAGATACTGGATCAGCCCGAGCCGTCTCCCAAACAAATAAAGCTTGCTGACCTGCGGAAAAAAGAAGTGATCAGCAAAGCAGATAAGAACCTGGTGAGCCTGATCAACGCCAGCATCAATGATATTGCTGATGAAAATGGCTGGGGCTTTCTTGGTGAGCTTGGGAATATGTTATTGAAAAAGCGTCCTGATTTTGATCCCCGCAATTATGGGTTTGAAAAGCTATTGCCGCTGATCAAAAGCCTTGGGCAATTTGAAATAGATGAAAGGGAATCCGGGAGAAAGAATGTAAAGCTGGTGTATGTAAAGCTTAAATAGCCCTGGTTATTTTATCAGAGCCAGTGTTCCTTTCAATATCTTCTTTTCACCAGCCTCGTTGGTATAACTTAACGTGTAAATATAGATACCTGCAGGCTGTTGGGCTCCCTTATAGTAGCCATCCCATGCCATAGTGCTGCCTTTTGACTGGTGCACTATATTTCCCCAGCGATTGAATATTTGCAGGCTTGCATCTTTGAAAAGGGAGGAAAGGGTAATACTAAAGAGGTCGTTCCTGCCATCATTGTTGGGAGTAAATGCATTGGGAATAAAAATGTCCTTGCATCCTGTCAGCGGCATATTCTCTGCCATGGCAATACTGGTATCTTTTGAACATCCTGCAGCATCCGTAACACGGAACCTGTATAATCCACCCCGCAGATCGATGAACTTACCTGATGATTGACTGATGCCGGTATTCAATAATGTATAGGTGACCGGGTTATTCCCGGAGGACGCTGATAATGTTATACTGCCGCCGTCATTTCTGCAAACGTCCGGGTTTGTTTTTACTACACCTGTGATCTTTATTTTATCATCTATACCCGTTTCTGCAATGCTCCCTCCATCCAGGATCTTTTCGGGTACAGACATTCCATGGTTACTTACTGTTTTATTCGCCAGGTCAATTTCAATAAAATCGGTACTGTCGCCAACAGGAGACAGACCGAAATAACGGCTATTGCCGCAAGGCACAGGGTAAGATATCAAACCGAAGAAAGTAGGGGAGTTCATATACAGCTTGCTCGCCGGAAGATTATCAGGGATTATTTCAAATATCCCGCTTGACCAGTCTTCAGGATTCCATCCTGCTAAAAGAAGTTTGTCCTGGAAGAATACCATATCACCGGCGCTGTAAAAAGGCATCCTTCCCAGTTCGGTCAATTGATTGGTATAAGGATCATATCTTACCAGCAGTTCGGTGGCCATGTAAATGATACCATTTTTGTCAACGGTCATCGAATTATAGGAAAAACCGTTTTGGATCAGTGTTTCGCAACTGCCGGGCACACCTGCTTTGAATCTTTTTAATTCACCAGCCCAGGTATTATAATATACAGTGTCTTTATATACTGCAAGGCTGAGAACGTTGTTGTCATCTCCACAGCCATTATTGATCAATATGCGGTTACTGCTGCCGGTACCATCAGGCATTTGAAAAATTCCCTGTTCAGTGTTTATATAAACGACCTGGCTGTATAAAAGGGAATTGCTGCCTGTAATAAGCAATGTTAATAATAATATCCAGATTCTTCCTGCATTCATATCCGTATTGCCGGTTGACGGCAACTCGTTTTTTACTGATTGATTTCCTGTTTACGTGGTCTGATCAGGAGGATATGAAAGTCGGAAGGAATGGTCCTTCGCCGGGGGTCTTTCTGATGCTGAGGATTCGGAGGGATGCTGCAAATATAGAGGTCTTGCAGCAGGATATATTATCGCTTACTCGTTCTTGATTTGGTATATACCGGTGAAAATGATGGATGAAATTCAGGGAGGCCGCAATATTCAAAGCATTCAGGCATGCGTGCAAGGATGCTCCTTATCAGGTTTTTAATCACTTTCATGAGGTACGTTTAGGAAACACAAAGTAATATCCGGAGTTGGTTTCTGCAATATTTACGATTGATTTTTTATAGAAAATACCGCAGTAGGTATCGTAGAAATACTAATTTCAGGGGAGCCCGGGTCAAATTGGAAATGCGGGGACCGGGAAGAATAAAAAGAAAAAAAGGCATTTGATCATGCTGGTATATGTCCCGCATTGATGAACAGCCATTATACATGTGTTATTTTGTGCAATATGTGTTTCCTGCTATTATGTACTTCCCTTTCGTTTCAATAAGGTGACTTATATAAAGAAGATTAACTTTATTTCCACAATGAAATATTTTCTTTTCGGAGTATTTATGACGCCAATAATAATGATGGCGCAACCGGCTAAACAAAAAGCTATGCAACTTGATTCGCTTTTCCGGGCTTATTTCAAAGACAATGAACCGGGCGGGGCTGTCCTGGTAGTACAGGAAGGTAAGATCATTTACCAAAAAGGATTCGGGGTAGCTGACATAGTAACACGGGAACCTATTACCACAAAAACACTTTTCAATACCGGGTCGATCAGTAAAACTTTTGTTGCATACGGCATCCTGGAACTGGCTTCGCAGAATAAACTTTCATTGGAAGATAATTTATATCAGTATTTCCCGGATTTTAAAAACAAGTCTGTCGCCAAAAAAGTAAAGTTGGTTCACCTTCTTACCCATACATCGGGTTTGCCGGATAGCCGGAGAGTAAAAGAGGAACATGAATTTTACCTGACCGCTAAAGATGAAGAGAATTTTGCCCCGCTAAAACAAACAGACAGCCTGGAGTTTGAACCGGGAACAAGGTATAAGTATTCTAATCCTGCTTTCAACGGGCTGGCATTGATAATTGAAAAAGTAGCCGGTAAGAAATGGCAGGATTATATACAGGAGATCATATTCAAACCGGCGGGTATGAAAACATCCACGATCACTGACGGGGCTCACCCGGCTCATGGCGTGGCGCATGCCTACATTGAAAAGGGAAAAGGAAAATTTGAAGAACTTGATTATGGGGAAGAGCCCACTTTTGCTGCGGCAGGTAATGGCGGTATATGGAGCAGCGCCGAAGAACTTTGGAAATATGAACAGGCTGTTCAGCAAAACATTTTCTTAGATAGTACATGGATGAAAAGATCAAGAATGGTTTATCCTTTTCCAGCCTGGACAGATGCCATGCCTTCACGATTGGGGCTTAGCTGGTTTCTTACCAAAGAAAAGGAAGGGGATATGACCGGTCATACTGGTTCACAGGGTGGCTTTATCAGTGATTACCTATGGCTGCCTGAGAAAAAAATATTTTATGTATTGCTCTGTAATATTCCAAAACCGATAAAGGAGATCAGGCAGAAAGTATTTGACTGCCTGTTTCATTGAATAGTTGTTCTTTACCTGTTCTTCTTTTTACTAAACAGGAAGATCAGGATAGTTATTATGACCAGGCCTGCTGATCCGTAGATCACATAACTCAACGGCATGTTGTGTTTTTTTTATTGAAAGTAACTCTTTTTGTTCACCCGCTTTTATTGATGTCTGCCGGCTAAGTAATTATCAACAGCAGCAAGAATAATTGGGTTTTTTCCAAATAATAAGTAGGTTTACTCCCCCTCCCTGAATTCGTTGATCCGCAGCAGATGGAAATACATTAGAACCCGTTCCCGGTATTTATTTAACTCCTAAACCAACAAGATTATGCAAAAGATCCTGGTCGCTGCATTTGCTGTAGCATTGTTTTCCTGTAACAACGAAGAAAAAAAAGAAGGGGACACGGTAGCGGCGGCTCCCGCCACTGCCGAACTCAGTTCATCTGCACCCTACAAAGCCACTTACTCCTCTAAATTTGAGATGGGGGATATTAAACATGCTGAAACCATCCTGGCATTATGGAAAGACTGGGATAACGGTAATCTCACCCCTTCTGCCAATGTGTTTGCCGACAGTATTTTCATATATACAAGGGACGGAAGCAGAATAGAAGGATTAAAAGATAGTGTAAATGCAGGGGCACAGGCATACCGGGATATGTTTGCTTCTGTTACGAGTACCGTACATGCTATTTTCCCGATAAAAAGTACAGACAAAGATGAGAACTGGGTATGTATCTGGGGAACAGAGGTAAGTACAGATAAGAAAGGCAAGACAGATTCAGTGGTTCTCCATGAGACATGGAGGTTTACCAAGGACGGAAAGGTAGATATGGTTTTGCAGTATGGCAGGGCATTACTACCACGGCCAGCTACCAAATAGGATCAGGTTTTGTTGAGAAAGAAAATAATATTATTAACCAAAAAAGGTATTATGAAAAAGCTATTATTATTTTTTGTGGCGTTTGTGTTGATCTCCTTTGCTGCACGTGTTGACGGTATTTCAAAAAAGGAGAAAAAAAGCGCTGCTAAGTTTTTAAAACAAACGAAAAAAGAAGTGGAAGATGCAGTGAAGGGTTTGAGTGAGGCACAACTGAAATTCAAACCGGCACCTGATGTATGGAGCGTAGAAGAATGCCTGAAGCATATCGCTATGACGGAGCAGGCATTGTGGGGCATGGCTGACGCCACTTTAAAACAACCGGCTACCCCCGATAAAAGAAGTGAAGTGAAATGGACGGATGACGATGTTATCAAAAAAATTGAAGACCGCAGCACTAAGGTAAAAACAATGGACCCGATGAAACCGGAGAACACGCCTTTCAAATCTGCGTCAGAAGCCCTGGAATCGTTCAAACAGAGCAGGGATAAACTAATTGATTTCGTTAAGAGCACAGATGCAGATCTCCGGAACCATGTGATGGCTTTGCCATTTGGTTCGCTGGATGGCTACCAGTTCATTTTATTCATTTCAGCGCACAGCAACAGGCATATGCAGCAGATCACTGAAGTAAAAGCCAATGCGGGCTTTCCCAAAAATTAGGCGAGGATATTTATTAAGCAGAAACCTTGTTCAATAAGTAAAGCCGCAACACGATTTATCGTGTTG
>DATDIX010000387.1:0-14173 GCA_036520835.1 Chitinophagaceae bacterium
TCTTCCAATCCCTGGCAGCCGCTTTGGAATTATCAGCGTAAATATTCTCATCAAAACCCGGGAGAGGGGTTTTGTCGCCCCTGGCAAAACATAAGGCCCGGTAAGAAAATATCCGCTCTCCGTCTATGATGTGCTGTAATACTTCCTTTACTGTCCATTTGCCATCGGCATAGCGATAGTCATACGTATCCGGGGGAATACTATCTATAAATTGTATAAAAGCAGGTGTCTGTATTTTGAATGCCTCAGCCATATCGTTCTGGGGAACATGACTGATATAATTATGATAGAACTTCGGCACTCTTAAAAGATCAGGGCGCATGGGTATTTATAGTTTATGGTTAGAGAAGGGAAGTTCGGAAATTTTAAGAAGAACCCGATTGCAGTTTCTCATCTTAATCAAATAAAAAACCCGGTCATTTAACCGGGTCTTCTATTTATACATTATCAGTAATTATGCTTTCGCTTTTGGCTTCACTATTGACTTAACAGGTTTTTTTGCCGGAGCAACAGGTTTCTTTTCGCCTTTCAGCGTTGAAGCCAGTTTGATAGCCTCATACGCATTGATAATACCGCCTGATTTGCTTATATCGGCAAGATCAACTTCTTCACTGGTTCCGGGTTGCTTTACTTTTACACCGGGGTTTTGTGATGATTTTTCGATCACCATCTTCACCTGTCCTGCACTCAGGGTTGGATAATACTCCATGATGAATGCTGCCAGGCCTGCTACAACAGGAGAAGCCATACTGGTACCCTGTAAGTTCTGGTAAGTATTGCCACCTGGTACTGTCGCATAGATCTTAACACCCGGGGCAAACACATCTACTTCTTTCTTGCCATAATTTGAGAAACTGGCAGTAAGCCCACCGGATTTGATATCAGCTTTTGGCCCGCTGGCCCCGACAGTGATCCAGTTGGAAGCCCTTTTTTCATCTTCAAAAACAGGGGTGGGGAAGTTCCATGATGTATCAATATTCTGGGCGCTGTTACCTGCAGCATGTACCAGCAAAACACCTTTGCTTTCTGCATACTTAATCGCCTCATCCACCCATTTCTTTTCCGGGGAATAACCTTTACCAAAGCTCATATTGACCACTTTGGCGCCATTGTCAACAGCGTAGCGTATAGCAAGGGCAATATCTTTATCATGTTCATCCCCGTCGGGTACAGCACGAACGGTCATGATCCTGACATTATCAGCCACACCATCCATTCCCAAACCATTGCCTCTTGCAGCGCCAATAATACCAGAGACGTGGGTACCGTGCAGGGCAGCGGCCTTGCTAACCATTACATCGCAGTTGCCATAAAATTTATCGTTGAAATCATTGTAATTATCTTTTACAACATCATCACGGTAGGGGGTAGGTTTTGCTTCTGCCGCCTTTGTTTTTGTATCTTCACCTGTTACATATTCGCCTACTTCAGACAGCACTTCTGCTACCGGCTGCTCCAGGTCAAGGTCAAAACCGCGGTAAAGTCTTAAAATACTCTTCTTTGCTTTTTTAGCGGCCTCATCATCTGCAGCAGGTATAAAATTGTCTACGTCCTTGCCGGTATAATTTTCTTTCAATTTTGTTTTCAAAACGGAATCGGCTGCCTGGGCTTCTTTTAATACGCCTTTTACGATCCTCAGGTTAAGCAGGGAAGAAGGATCAACTGTTCCCACTTCTGCTTTTGACCGCAGCCACATCAGGTATTCCTTTTTCTCAGCAGGCTCCAGTTTGGTCTCATCTATCTCTTTCCCTTCATACTTGCTTTTCAAAGAATGAAAAACCCTTGAAGCCTCGTAAGAATCCTTTTCTACATTACGGCCATCACGGCCACCTAGAAAGTTCCAGCCATATACATCGTCCACATAGCCATTTTTGTCATCATCTATTCCGTTGCCGGGAATCTCTTTGGGGTTCTTCCACAATACGGTTTTAAGGTCCTCATGCAGGGTATCAACGCCTGAATCAATTACGGCAACGATAACCGGGTTGCTCTTTAATTTCTTTGCTTTTACAAAATCATAGGCCTTTGCCAGGCTTATGCCGTAATAACCGCTGTCTGTAGGGTTCAGGAGGTGCCATCCCTTGGGTACTTCATTTTTCTGGGCGAAAACGGTAAGGGTAAGAAACCCGCTTAACGCCACAAACAAGCTTCGCTTTGCAATATTCATTTGATATGTGTTTGTTTTTAATATACAAAAATGCATAAAGCCGCAAAAGTAGTGATTACCATTCATAAATTTTATGGAAATAAAAACCCCTGCAAAAGTCAAAATGCAGGGGTTTGGTATGCCATTGACGGCTATTTATATTTATTGGTTGCTTAGCTTAAGTTCTACACGGCGGTTTTTCGCTTTTTCCGCTTCTGTAGTTCCTTTCGTGATCGGTTTATTAGGCCCGAATCCTGTAGCTGTCAACCGGGATGCGAGGATACCTTTTGATATCAGGTAAGCCCTTACATTGTCGGCCCTTTCCTGCGACAATTTCATATTGGCATCATAGTTAGCATCGCCGCTGGTATGGCCTTCAATTGATACGATAACGTTCGGATTTTGCTTCAGGACGGCCGCAACTTCATCAAGCACTTTATGAGAGGCCGGTAACAGCGTTGACTTGCTCAGTGCAAAGCCGATCCGTCTTGCCGCATAGTTTACTTTTTGCACGATCTCCTTTTTCACTTCTTCCGGACAGCCGTTTCTTGCTTTCTGACCTTTTGCATTTGGGCATTTATCTTCTTCATCATTGAGGCCATCACCATCTGTATCCGGTATCGGGCATCCGTTATAGCGTGTCAAACCGGCTATTTCCGGACATTTATCATCTTTATCAGTAACACCATCCTTGTCGGTATCAGCTGGGCAGCCCTTATTTTCTTTTACACCTGCCACATCGGGACATTTATCATCCTTGTCCAATACGCCGTCCTTGTCTTTGTCGGGAGGAGGGCAGCCAGCATTTGACAAAAGACCCGCTTCACCGGGACATTTATCTTCGCTATCCTGCAAACCATCTCCGTCTGTATCGGGACATCCATTGAATTTTGCAATACCTGCCTGGTCAGGACATTTATCTTCATTGTCAAATACGCCATCGGCATCCTTATCAGTAACTGCTTTAGTTCCCTTCGCCAGTTTATCAACATAAATGCCGAGAGTGATACCCATTACCTGGTGCTTATACGTCCCGGTATAACCATCGGGGGTATAAGCGTCTTTAAGTCCCTGGCTGTAATTAGCGGTTAAAAAAACGCGGCCAAATTCAAAACCTGCCAAACCATTCACACCATAATCCATGGTAGAATATTTGCCTGGCCCTTCGCCAACAGCAGGATCTTTGTTCTCATCGATTGTATAGGAAAGGTCTTTAGAAACAGTTTCTGTTTTTAATTTACCTGTATAGAAGAAAGATAAGTATGGGCCTGCTCCAATAATAAACTTTGCTGTTTTAGACAATTTGAATTTATATACCAGGTTGAACGGTAGTTCAAGATAATTGACGTTTTCTGTCTTATTGATCGAAAGTATCGGGCTGATGGCCGTATCATACCGGGCTGCAAACTTGCGTCCTTTATTAAAATACAAAATACCTGGTTGGAAAAACAAGCTTGATTTTGCATTCAATGAAAGGTTGCCGATAAAACCGAAATGTACACCTGTCCTGGGCATATAACTATTCTTCATATCATCCCATCCCGGCAGGTCGTTTTCCTCCATCACTTCTGACTGGTGTGGACCAACCACCATTGCTATCTTATAATTTTGTGCGTGGGAAAGTGTTGCTAAGCAGCAAATAATAGCCACAAGGTTGCAGAGCTTTTTCATTGTACAGATATTGGATTTAATAAGATATTGGTTTCTACAAGGTAAAAATTACAAAAATTTCCCAGAAAGCAAAGGGCTGAAAGAGACTTAGATAGGGCCTGTGATTTCGTTAAGCCCTATAAATCAAACCTTATACCTTGTGCCAGGGGGAGATTATTACTGTAATTAATAGTATTAGTCTGCCGGCGCATATAGGCTTTCCATGCATCACTGCCGCTTTCCCTGCCACCGCCTGTTTCCTTTTCTCCGCCGAATGCTCCGCCGATCTCAGCTCCTGATGTGCCGATGTTTACATTGGCAATACCACAATCACTTCCGGCATAGGAGAGGAACTGTTCGGCTTCACGCATATTCAGGGTCATGATGGAAGATGACAGGCCTTGCGGCACTTCATTTTGAATTTGAATTGCCTCATCCAGCGTTTTGTATTTCAATAAATATAAGATCGGGGCAAAGGTTTCATGCTGCACTATTTCTGATCCGGCGCTTACTTCAGCAATACAGGGCTTGACATAGCAACCGCTTTCATAGCCTTCACCGGTAAGAACGCCGCCTTCTGTAATAAAATTGCCTCCCCCTGCTTTACATTTTTCAATGGCTGTCAGGTACATCTTCACTGCATCCTTATCGATCAACGGACCTACATGATGAACTTCATTCAATGGATCGCCTATTTTCAATTGTGTGTAGGCTGTGACCAATCTTTTCTTTACAGTTTCATATACATCTTCATGAATGATCAGCCGCCTGGTAGAAGTGCAACGCTGGCCGGCTGTTCCAACTGCACCAAACAGTGAACCAATAATAGCAATATCCAGGTCGGCTTCTTTGGAAATGATGATCGCATTGTTGCCGCCCAGTTCAAGCAATGCCCTTCCTAACCTTGCACCGACAGCCGCGCCAACTGCTTTACCCATCCTCGTGGATCCCGTAGCGGATACTAACGGAATTCTTGTATCATTTGACATCCATTCACCCACATCCCTGCCACCGATCACAATATTGCTGATACCTTCAGGTACATTATTCTTTTTAAAAACTTCATTAATGATGTTCTGGCAGGCAACCGCACATAATGGTGTTTTTTCGGAGGGCTTCCAGACAGATACATTCCCGCAAACCCATGCCAGCATACTATTCCAGCTCCATACCGCTACAGGAAAATTAAAGGCAGAGATGATACCCACAATTCCAAGTGGATGATATTGCTCATACATGCGATGTCCCGGACGTTCGCTATGCATGGTTAATCCGTAGAGTTGACGTGATAAGCCTACAGCAAAATCACAGATGTCGATCATTTCCTGCACTTCGCCATAGCCTTCCTGCAGGCTCTTACCCATTTCATAAGAAACTAATTTGCCCAGCGGCTCTTTATATTGTCTCAGCGCATCCCCAACCTGTCTTACTATTTCTCCCCGTTTAGGAGCGGGCATTGATCGCCATGTAATAAAAGCTTCTTCTGCTTTTTTGATCACAGCTTCATAACTTTTTTTATCTGCTGATATAACAGAGCCTATCAGTTTGCCATCAACAGGTGAGAAGGACCCGATCTTTTCACCTGAAGAACTGATCCATTTTTGTCCTGTACTTACACCCTGGTTATCCGGCTGAACCTTTAATACTTTCAGAAAATCCATAGCAATCTTTTTTGAGCAGGCAAAGGTATGAAATAGCAACCCTGTGACTAAAAGAAGTTTATTTTGAAAAAGAGAATTTGATACCGCCCATTATCCATTGACCCGGCATTTGTGCACCAAGAATGTCTGTATAGCTCCTGTCAAAAATATTATCCCCCTGCACAAATACAGCAAACCTTTTCTGCCAGAAAGAGGCTTCTGCTTTTACATTCATTACAAAATAATCGGCTGTCACTTTTGCGATAGCAGGATTAGCAACTGCCTGCGGCTGTCTTTTCTTATACAAACCATTTACACCCAGCGACAGCCATTTGTATGAATAATTGACACTGAAGTTAACCAGCCATTTTGCATGAGAAGAAATATAAAATGAAGGCGTGGCCTCGCTGCTTTTACTTTCCAGCCAGACCAGGCCAACCGTTGACCATACTTGTTGCTGAACATTTATTTTCTTTGAAAATTGGATATCTGTCTCTACACCAGTAGTGGTAACTTTTGAAATGTTTTTTGCCAATGCATAGATCCCTGTGGGGGATAAATTGTCTTTGCGCGGCATATCTGCATAAGGAGTGGTGACGTAATCGATCAGGTCATCATGAAAACGCTGAAAAAATGTTGAGCTTATTTTCATATTGCCGGTGGCAAAATAATCGGCGCCTGCTTCATAGCTGAATGAACGCTCTGCTACCAGGTCGGGATTGCCAATACGTCCGCTGGTCACCAGGGCCCTGCCATAGTTATTGAACCTTTCGGTGAAATCTGCATCCCGTATTGTTTTGCCGGCGCTGCCACGGAGTTGCCATTTGGCAATACGATAAGAGAGATTCAACTGGGGAACTAATTGGGTGCCGCTGCTTTCATTCCAATCCAGCCTTAGACCGGGGCTGAAAGAAAAATGTTCACTGGCTTTCTGATTCAATACAACGAACAAAGCCGCCTGGCTGATAGAATGTTCACCCCTGTCGTTTGAACTGATACGCTTATTGATGAATTGAACACCCGATGTCAGCACGGATGATTCTTTTATTTTCCATTCATCGGTAATTAACCCCTGCAGCAAATAACTTTTATTCAGGTTGGCTGTGGAAACAGAATTAAAAACAAACCGGTCTTCCAGGAATTTATATCCAACATCAAATTGAAGTTTGTTTCGGGAACGGGTATTTGAAACCTGTAACTGCGACCAGGATGTCTTTACAGTTTCCGTTGATGTATCGGAAACAAAAGTGGTATAGAAGTTTTGTGCAGCAAAATCCCTTTTATCCCATGAACTGCGGATCGCCAGGTGCCATTTATCATTAAAGAAATGGCCAAAAGAAAGGGAAGCTGTTTTATTATGGAAATACCCGTTGACGCCTCGCTGCGGTTGGCCATCCGAATTATTGGATAAAAAACCGGCGTTAATAACCGATTTATCATTTGATGCCAGCACGCCTGCATTCACATTAAATAATTTGTATTCCCCTGCAGTACCTTGAGCATTGAATGAAACTTTTTTTGATAATGGTCTTACAGCAAAAGCCTTTGTAATAATATGGATAACGCCACCGACAGCATCAGAACCATAAATGGCAGAGGAAGCTCCTTTTAAAATTTCTACCCTGTCAATCTCAGCCGGCGAAATGGGAATATAAGAAGTGAAATGACCGGTATTGGCATCATTCACCCTAACCCCGTCAATAATTACCAACACATGCTGAAAAGTGCCTCCACGCAATACAATATCACTTTGTGATCCGGCAGGGCCCCGCATCTGCACTTCGATCCCCGGCAGGTATCGTAGCAATTCATCCAGGGAATGAACGGGAAGATAATTAAATCGTTCACCGGAAATAATTAGAACATTACGGCCCGTACGTGAAACTTTTTCCGGGGCAACAGATGCAGTAACAGTTACAGGATCCAATTCAGTCCCGGCAAGTTCAAGATTATTTTCCTGTGACTGTATATGCAGGGCAATGAAAAAAGTTAAACACAATGAAATGAATCGCAGGTGATTTCTGAAAGCAGTATTCATGGCCGCAAAAATAGGTGAGAAGAAACAAATTGGCGGCCCTTATGAAACTATGACAAATAAATTACAGCTTTAGTACTGCTCGGTATCGTTCGGGAAATCCACCGCCTTTACATCCTTGATGTATTTATGAACAGCGCCGGTGATCTGTTCATTCATATTCAGGTACTGCCTGAGGAAACGTGGTTTGAATTCTGTATTGATACCAAGCATATCATGCATCACCAACACCTGCCCGTCGCAAAATTTCCCGGCTCCGATACCAATGGTCGGTATCGTTAAACTTTTACTGACCCCTTTGGCCAGGGATGCCGGGATCTTTTCAAGTACAATAGCAAAAGCGCCTGCTTCCTGCAGCAACAAAGCATCCTTTTTAAGTTTGTCGGCTTCAGCTTTCTCGGTTGCCCTTACTACATAAGTACCGAATTTGTTAATGGATTGTGGGGTCAGACCAAGGTGCCCCATTACAGGAATGCCGGCACTTACAATTTTTTTTACAGAATCAATTACTTCTTCACCGCCTTCGAGCTTCACCGTATGTGCACCACTTTCTTTCATGATCTTGATTGCGGATGCCAGGGCAATTTCAGAATTAGACTGATAATAACCGAAAGGAATATCAACCACTATCAACGATCTTTCTCTTGCCCTTACCACACTCTGTGCATGATAGATCATCTGGTCAAGCGTGATGGGCAGGGTAGTGGTATGGCCGGCCATTACATTGCTGGCGCTATCGCCAACCAGGATGATGTCAATACCCGCTGCATCAAATATTTTTGCAAATGAATAGTCGTAAGCCGTGATCATAGATATCTTTTCACCGGCCTGCTTCATCTTTTGAATAGTATTGGTGGTGACCTTCTTTATTTCTTTTACAACTGACATATGCAATTTTGGAATTTTGAAATTGGAAGATTGGGAAAATTAATCCTTATCAGCGGGTTTATTTTGTTTGGCGGTTTTACTTGATGCTGTAAAGATAGCTGTTAGTTCTCTTGCTTCTTATAATAATGGCTCAACAATTTCTATTTCAGCATTCTTTGTATCAGGAATAATGTCGAGCCAGAATGTTGATTCATCAGCTTCCTCTTCAACCACTCCCATTTTTGCAACAAACTCTGCATGTGACCGGCCCCTGCAGGCAGCCCTGTAATTAGCTGCTACGGAGGAAGCAGATCTCCCCAATTGGTTGCCGATTATATTGGCGCTTCTTCTATTAGGCAATTGGTCAACAAAATTCAATATATCCACTGCGAATTTTCTTGTGCGGATTTTAAGGTCTTTCTCAGTCATAAAAAGGTTTTGAGAAAGGTACACCAATTTCAAAATTCCCCAATTCGCCAATTTCCCAATTCACTTAATCAAACTTCCACTTCTTTTAGCAGTACCTCCTGGTACAAATTATGGATCAAACCATCGGCCAGGCCGATCTTCGGGACAAATATTTCTTCCGTATCTGTCCAGCGCATTACATTGATATAGATGAGGAGGGCGGGAACAATAACATCGGCACGGTCTTCACGAAGTTTATACATGCTCATACGCTGGGCAAGGGACATTGTACTGAACTCTTTATAGTAATCACGCAAAACGTCCAGTGAAAGAGGCTTGCCTTCTTTTCTTTTCGATATAGAGAATATCTTATTAATGTTGCCGCCTGATCCAATTGCCGTGACATGATGATACCCCTTGGTTTTTTCTTTCACAAACTCTTTCATCTCATCCCAATGCGATTCCGTTACCTGGTTCTTCAATAAACGGATGGTGCCTATATTGAATGATTCTTTAAATACCAGTTTACCGTCGCTGAAGAAGGTGAGTTCTGTGCTGCCGCCGCCTACATCAATATACAGGTAGGATTCATCGGTTGTCATATTCTCAGCAATATGGTTTTCATAGATGAATGATGCCTCTTCCTGCCCGCTGATGATGCTGATCTCGATACCGGTTTCTTCTTTTACTTTTTTTATAATGATCTCGCCGTTAACAGCATCACGCATAGCAGAAGTGGCGCAAGCTTTTAAATGCCTTACGTCATAAATGTCCAGCAGTAGTTTATAGGACTTAATAGTCTTGATGATCTTATCCACTTTACCGGGGGAGATCACCCCTTTATCAAACACATCAAAACCGAGACGAAGGGGTACTCTTATCAAAGCGATCTTGATAAACTCAGGATTGGCCTGGGTGCCGGGGATCACATCGCTTATCAATAATCTTGCTGCATTACTTCCAATGTCAATGGCTGCCAGTCTCACGGAGGGTTAGTATTTTTTTGTGTAAATAGTTATAAGTTTCAACCTGCGACCTTACCTTCTTCTTTGTTTTCTGAACATACTCATTCGTTAATCCATTATTCAGCAATCGTGCCTTTACGTTATCATGCAACTGGATGTTCAAAATATCTTTTAACTCCTGCCTGATCCCCTGGTCCAGCACCGGACAGGTTGCTTCTACACGGTGTTCCAGGTTTCGCAACATCCAGTCAGCCGAAGATATATAAACTTTCTCTTTACCCTTGTTGTGAAATACCCACACCCGTGCATGTTCGAGGTATTCATCCACAATGCTGATCGCTTTTACCGGTCGCCTGAATTTTTTATTTTCTGATAGCATACAAAAAATACCCCGTATGATGAGCATGATGGGCACACCTGCTCTTGCCGCTTCATATAACTTTTGTATCATTTCTTCATCCGAAAGCGAATTCATTTTCAGGATCATCCCGGACGGCTTGTTCTTTAATGCCTGTTTTCTTTCATGGTCGATCAGGTTGAACAATTCCTTCCTGACGATATGGGGGCTGGGTAAAATAGTATCGCAACTTTTTAAATGATGGATCCCATTCTTCGGGTCTTCCAGGTAGTTGAATATCCTGTTGATATCCGCCATGATCCTTTCATTGGCTGTTAGCAGGCAATGGTCGGCATATACTTTAGCGGTTTTCTCATTCAGGTTACCGGTACTGACAAAGCCATAGTGAATATGCTTATCTTTTACTTTTTTCCTGATGATGCATACTTTAGAATGCACTTTCATATCCGGTATCTCCACTAATACTTTTACCCCTTCATCTTCCAGTCTTATTTTCCAATCCAGGTTTGCTTCTTCTTCAAACCGGGCCCTCAGTTCCAGCATCACCACTACCTGTTTACCATTGCGGGAGGCATTGATCAGTGAATTGATGATCCTTGATTGTGAGGCAAGCCGGTAACAGGTGATCTTAATAGTCGAAACATCGGGGTCAAAAGCCGCTTCACGCAACAGGTCGATGACCGGCGTAAAAGAATGATAGGGCAGGTGCAGCATTACATCCTGTTTCATTATTACCTCAGATATCCTGCTATTGGGATTTGCCAAAAGGGGATGATCAAAAGGTTTCTTGCGGTTTCGTTTTTCCTTAAACACCTGGTCAGGGAAATCCATAAAATGACGGAAATTATGAATGCGTCCACCCGGTATCAGGTTATCACGTTTGGTTAAATGCAAACGGCGGATAAGATATTCCAGCAGACCCGGATCCATTTCCCGGTCATATACAAACCGAACCGGTTTCCCTTTGCGACGATTACGCAAACCTTTCTCTATCCGCTGAATGATGCTGGTGGAAATATCACTGTCAATATCTATTTCTGCATCCCTGGTTACTTTAAAAATATGCGACTGGTACTGGTCATACCCGAAGAAAGAAAAGATACCGGGTAAATTGAACCGGATCACATCTTCGAGCAGGATGATATGGCTTTCATCAACAGGAGAGGGCAATAGTAAAAATCTTCCCAGGACACGGCTGGGCACTTCTATCAATGCATATTTCCGGTTCAATGCACTATCCTTTTTCCACATCACCACCGCCAGGTAAATTGATTTATCTCTCAGATTCGGAAACTCCGGGATGTTTTCGATCATCAGCGGAATGATATTAGGGCTCACTTCTTCATCGTAATAATGTCGGACAAAGTCCCGTTGCTGTGGAGTCAATTCCCTTTCCGTTTTAAGAAATACTTTCTGTTCATTCAATTGTCTCAGCACATCTTCCCATATCCGGGCAAACTCACTTTGCTGGTTCAGTACGATCATCTGTATCTCATCAAGTATCTGCTGGGGATCTTCCTCGAGGTGCATATTGGCCTTGTTGCCAAACTGGATCATTCTTTTTAAGGTAGCGACCCTTACCCTGAAAAACTCGTCCAGGTTATTGGAAAAAATACCCAGGAACCGTATCCGTTCTTTCAGGGGAACAGCAGGGTCTGCTGCTTCCTGCAACACCCTTCCATTGAAAGAAAGCCAGCTAATATCCCTTGCTATCGTTTTTCTTTTCCCTTCAGACATACAATATATAGTTCGTCAGCAGTTTTGATAAAATTAAGGAAGTACAATATGGAAGCTTGTTAAGTTTTGGTAAAGCAATCAGTTATTCTTCATTTTACTGATAAGGCCGGTAGTAGAAAACCCTTCGAGAACCGGGTTAATGACAACACGGCCACCATTCGCTATTACTTCTTTTGCACCGGCAATTTGTTCCACTGTATAATCACCTCCTTTGATCAACACGTCAGGCATCAGGAGTTTGATGAGTTCAAGCGGCGTATCTTCTTCAAATATCACAATTGCATCTACCATTACCAATGAGGCCAGCACTAATGCTCTTGACCCCTGGTCGTTTACAGGCCGGCTTTCTCCTTTCAGTCTTTTAACGGACGCATCGGCATTTAATCCAACAATAAGATAATCGGCTTCTTTAGCTGCCTGTGAAAGTGAAAAAATATGGCCGGCATGAAGTATATCAAATACGCCATTGGTGAACGCAATTTTTTTCCCGGTCACTCTCCACTGCACCACACGCTGTGCAGCCTGCGAAAAAGTAAGAATTTTATGAGAGATGGAATCAACCTGCTTCATCTGAAAGATTTTATAATGACGACCCTTGTAATTTATTTTTATTGAACCAGGGAAGAGCAATAAAACTGACCAGTCCCCCCAAAACTATTACAGCCGTATTTGCCAGCCATAACAACCAGCCAAATGCTAATGAAACTCCCGCAGATAAGCCATATATCTGCATGGTTTTTTCTAAAAGATAGGCATAGCCACCGATACCACCTGGTGTGATGGTCATACCAATACTGCCGGCAGATAAAACGGTAAGCGCTTCTTTTATGCCATAGTGCCTTGTTTCCTGCAGGGCAAAGAAACCTATATAGCCGGCCACCAGGTAAAGGCTCCATAACAGAACAGTATAAAAAATGAAGAGCTTTCTTCTTTTGAGATGCCGGATAGCGCTGATGCCTTCCCATACTCTGCCGATGATCATTTTCACCAAAGACAACAGGTCTTTAAAGGTTTTCTTTTTAATGATCATCCATAGTGCAATGATCAATATAACGATACCGGCTGTGATAAGCATGATCAGGTTCCCTGATACTGATTCATTGCCCGGCTCGGCGGGAACATTGATGACCCTGATAATAAATTGCTGGTAAAGGCCGGGCTGGAGAATAATAGTGATTGCGAAAATGCCCAGTAATGTAAGCGCATCTACCAGCCTTTCCAAAATGATGGTGCCGACCAATCTGTCGGCAGGCACTTTCTCATACCGGGCAAGTACAGTACATTTTAATACTTCTCCGAGTCTTAGTACTGCCTGGTTGGCCAGGTAACCGATCATTACGGCAAAAAAAACATTGGCCCTGCCGGGCTTATAACCCAAAGATTCTATTAAAAGCCGCCAGCGCAAAGCTCTTACATAATGACTCAGCAAAAGGATCATGAATACAGGCAATGCCAGGAAATAGCTTGCATTTTGCAAGGCAAATTTTATTTGTATTTTTTCCTTTTGACCGACATCCTTTATGGATAGCCATACGAAAAAAAATCCCAGTGAAAAGAAAAAAACATATTGAAGTATGGTGCGGAGACGCTTGTTCATTTTCCCGAAAATAAGTTTATGCGCTTAAACCGCAAAGAAGAGTGTACTAATGTAATCAAAGCCTATTGCCGTCTTTGGGAAAAATGACAGAGGGTTTGAAGGCTTTTGCTTTTTCAAACTCTATCAACGCGTAGGAAATAATAATGACAATATCCCCGACTGCGGCCTTTCTGGCTGCCGGGCCATTCAGGCAACAGGTGCCGGAACCTCTTTTCCCTTTGATGACATAAGTTTCCAGTCTCTCCCCATTATTAACATTGACCACCTGTACTTTTTCATTTTCTACCAGGTTGGCAGCATCCATCAGGTCTTCATCAATAGTAATACTGCCGACATAATTAAGATTGGCTTCTGTAATGACAATACGGTGGATCTTTGATTTTAAAATTTCAATCTGCATATTTTGCAAAATTAGTCAGGAAGACCGAAAGTCTGAAAGTCGGGAAGTATCATTCGCTAAAAGGTAATTCAGAATATAGTATTGCCTGTACAGCTATTTTAATGTCTTCCAACCTTCCCGTCTTTCGGACTAATAATTAAATTATCGATCAGCCTGACCTCGTTAAGAAAAGCGGCCGCTAATGCTACCAATCCCTGTTTCCCGTTCCATTGATCTGTTAACTCAAGAGTACTTGCATCAGCGATTTCTATATAATCGGGTTTGAAACCCTTTGCCACAAGCATGGATGTTGCTGTTGTTTTCAATCCCAGCAAACTCCCTTGCTGCAGGTTGTTTTTTATGAAGGACAGTGTTTGATAAATGGCCGGAG